>LNEH01000205.1 GCA_001464505.1 Verrucomicrobia bacterium Ga0077533 | reverse complement strand
GCGGCGGCGAAGGGACTCGCCGCCCTACCGGCGCTGCCGCGTTAAGTCTAATTATCAAGGGACGTTGGTATAACCCCAGACTCTAGGAGCTTTATGCCGCGATCTGTATGCGCGCTGTTCCGTTCCTGTCGCGGGTTTGGCAGGTGGAACGCGCTGACCCAGGCACGTTGAGCAGGTGCGCCGCAGGCAAAGCGCGTTGAGGGCAACACGCTCCACCCACCAATCAGGGAATCTTCAGCAAGGTGCCGACCTTCAGGTCGGATTCGCTCTTCATCACGCCGCGGTTCGCGGCATAGATGTCACGCCACCGCGTGCGGTTGCCGTAATATTGCTGCGAGAGTTTGGACAGCGTGTCGCCCGGCTGCACCGTGTGCTGGCGCGCACCGGTCGCGGGTTGCCGCGTGACGGCCGGCGAAGCGGGTGGAGTCCGGGGCGCGGGGGCGAGCCGGGGCGCTACGGGGGCGATTGCCGGCCGGGTGCGGACCGTGGGCATGGTTTCCAGGGAAAAATTAATGCCCGGGGCAGTGGGGCCGGGCGACGCCGCTGAGCCCTCGAGACCGGGCACCGACACGGCGTGGCGGCCCGCTTTGACGTCGGCCAGTTCCTGCTTGAGGGTCTCGTTCTCCTGCTTGAGCCGGTCCAGGGCGGCCACGAGATCGATCCGCTGGAGCTGGTTTTCGAGCGGCTGGGCCGGCAGGGTGCGGGCGAATTCCCGGGTCGCGGCGTCGATGCGCTGCCGGACCTGCAGGGTCAAGGGACCGTTGGGCCGGAGCGCGAGATACTTGCGGAAATGATAGATCGCGGAAAGGGGATCCTTGATGTGTTCGGCATAAATAAGACCGACACTCAGATGCGATTCCGGCGCGTCGTCCCCGCGCTTGTCAATGACCTTGAGGAACGCCGACAGCGCCTCCTGCCGCCGGCCGGACTTGAGCTGGGCCTGGCCCTCGCGATAGGCCGGTTCGTCAATCTCCGTCGCCGTTTTCACGCGGTCGCGGTCCGTGCAACCGGCCAGAACCAAGGCGGTGACCCCCAGCAAGGGGCGCAGCCAGCAGGCAAAGGGGACAACGGGGCGGGGCACGGGTGGAAATGAATTGAACGAGGATACGCGACCGCTAGGTTTGCGCGAGCGTTCCGCCAACACAAGTATTTGATGCCCTTCACCGACCAGACCATCCTCGCCCAAGCCCGCCAATGCCTCGCCATCGAGCAGGAAGCCCTGGTGGCCACGGCGAAGGGGCTGGACCGGGATTTCGTTGCCGTGGTGCGGGCGGTGGAGGCGGTGGTCGCGGCCGGACACAAGGTGATCCTGTCGGGGGTCGGCAAGAACGCCCACATCGCGGAGAAGCTCACCGGCACGCTCAACAGCATCGGCATCCCCTCGTGCTACCTCGATCCGACCCAGGCGCTGCACGGCGACCTGGGGCTGTGCGCCGCCGGCGATCTGGCCATTCTCCTCAGCAACAGCGGCGCCACCTCCGAGATGCTGCGGCTGCTGCCGCTGTTTGAGAAATTCGGCCTGAAGACCGTGGCCCTCACCGGCGCGCCCACCAGCGAACTCGCGCGCGGGGCGGACTACCGGCTCATCTACTCGGCGCCGCGCGAGGCCTGTCCCCTCGCCCTCGCCCCGACGGCCAGCACGACCGCGGCCCTGGCGCTCGGCGACGCCCTCGCCATGGTGCTGCTCGAAAGCCGCGGACTGACCCGCGAGGACTTCGCCAAATACCACCCGGCCGGCACACTCGGCATGACGCTCCTGTTGCGCGTGAAGGACATCATGCGCACCGGCGACGCCTGCCCGGTGTTGAAGGAAGCGAAAACCACGGTGCAGGCGGCGATCTTCGCCATGACCAAGGCCAAGGCCGGCGCCGTGGCGCTGGTGGACGCGAAGGGCAAATTGAGCGGCATCTTCACCGACGGCGACCTGCGCCGCAGCGCCCTGAACGGCGGTCCCGGCTTCCTCCAGCGACCCGTCGGCGGCTTCATGACCCGGGGCGGCAAGACCGTGCCCGCCGAGGCGCTGGCCGTGGAGGCACTGAAGATTTTCCAGCAATTCAAGATTTCCGATCTCTTTGCCCTCGATGCGAAAGGCCGGCCCACCGGTTACATCGACGTGCAGGATCTGCCGAAACTCAAGATCCTGTAGTCCGGGTAATAAGCCCCAAGCCGGGCCATAATACAGCGGAGCCACCAAGCGCGGGACCGGTTCCGTGTTGCAGCCAGCCGCCAGCTGCCTTGTCCTTGTGGGTGCCATGAACTTTCGCATCGAAACGGACACCATGGGCGAGGTGCAGGTGCCCGCCGACAAATACTGGGGCGCCCAGACCGAGCGCTCCCGCAACAATTTCCGCATCGGACCGGAGGCCAGCATGCCCCGCGAAATCATCCACGCTTTCGCCGTGCTCAAAAAGGCGGCGGCGCTGGCCAATCACGAACTCGGGGTGCTCCCGGTGGAGAAGCGCGATCTCATCGCCCGCGTCTGCGACGAGATTCTCGCCGGAAAACTCGACGACCAGTTCCCGCTCGTGATCTGGCAGACCGGTTCCGGCACGCAGAGCAACATGAACGCCAATGAGGTCATCGCCAATCGCGCCCATGTCCTCACCGGCGGCAAGCTGGCCGACGCCAGGAAGGTGCTGCATCCGAATGACGACGTGAACAAATCCCAGTCGTCGAACGACACCTTCCCCACCGCGATGCACATCGCGGCCTACGAGGTCACGGCCGGGATCACGCTGCCCGGCCTGCAGCGCCTGCGGGAAAGTCTCGCCGCCAAATCCGCGGCCTTTGCCGGCATCGTGAAAACCGGCCGCACCCATTTCATGGACGCCACGCCGCTGACCCTCGGCCAGGAATTCAGCGGCTACGTGCAACAGCTCGACAACGGCATGCGGGCCATTCGCAACGCCCTCGACATGGTGCGGGAGCTGGCGCTGGGCGGCACGGCCGTGGGCACCGGGCTCAACACGCCCGCCGGCTACGACGTGCTGGTGGCCGCGAAGATCGCCGGGCTCACCGGCCGGCCCTATGTGACCGCGCCCAACAAATTCGAGGCGCTCGCCGCGCACGATGCGATGGTCGAGCTTTCGGGCGCGCTCCGACGCGTCGCGGTCTCGCTGATGAAGATCGCCAACGACATCCGGATGCTCAGCTCCGGTCCGCGCTGTGGCATTGGCGAGCTCATCATCCCGGACAATGAACCCGGTTCATCGATCATGCCGGGCAAGGTCAATCCGACGCAGCCCGAGGCGCTGACGATGGTCTGCGCCCAGGTCATGGGCAACGACGTGACCGTGGGCATCGGGGGCGCGACGGGACACTTTGAGCTGAATGTATTCAAGCCGGTCATCGCGGCCAACGTGCTGCAGAGCGCCCGGCTCATCGGTGACGCCTGTGTGTCGTTCGCCGAGAAATGCGCCGACGGCATCGCGGCCAACAAGCCCGTGCTCCAACGGCACCTCGAAAACTCCCTCATGCTCGTCACCGCGCTCAACCCGCATATTGGTTACGCCAAGGCGGCCGAGATCGCGAAGAAGGCGCACAAGGAAAACACGACCCTGAAGGCCGCGGCCCTCCAGCTGGGCCACCTCACCGCCGAGCAGTTCGATGCTGTAGCCAATAAAAAGCCCGCCCATAAGGCGGGCGGGGAAGCGGAACCGGCAGGGCGATTAAAACCGGAGTGCCACGATCTGCGGCATCGGCGTGCCGAAAGAATCAAGATCCCGGGACAGGCGTCCACCCCGGTCCGCATTTTCGGTTTCACCCAAGCGGCGGGCCAGACGCTCGCGCACCACGGCGGGCGGCGCGGGCTCCGGACTCAATTGACGGCCCTCATAGCGGGCGAGCAGCCGGCTGCGGCGGGTTGAATAGTTGGGCACGGAGGTCAGTTCTCCGGTCGCGACCGCGGCTGTTTGCATGCTGACCGGCACACTCAGGCGGTTGCTGAGGACATCCTGGCCAAAACCGGCCTCGGTCTCAGCCAGCCCGGTCAGGTTGGCCGCCAGCAGACGGGCTGAAGGGCGTTCCGTTTCACTCGGTGCGACCAGCAGCGGCATCAACTCGACCGCCTCGGAGGGGGTTGCAGCGACCGCCGGTTCGACCGCGGCCATGGTGGTTTCAGCCGGGGCTGATTCACTGCGGTTGACCAGGGGCGAACTGACCGGGGCGATGGTTGACGCAGCCGCGCGATCCGTCGCGACCGGGGAATTTGCGGCCGGAGCCGCCCCCTGCGCCAACTGGGCCGGAGCGTAGTATTTCACCGAAACCAGCGTGAAGGCGAGAATGACCGTGGCCCCGACCGGCAGGTAAACCCGCCGGGTGATCAGCTGCGGCAGCATCTGCCACCAAGGGCGCTTCTCCAGCAACGCGGTGAGCTGCTTCTGGCGCAACTCACGTTCGAAGCCGGTCCAGAATTCGGCGGCGGGGCGCTCCGCACGCTTGAGGTGCAGGAGATCCTCGATGGTCACTTTGGGGCGTTGTTCCGGTTGGGACATGCGGTTCAGGAGCGGAGATATTTGGCGAGCTCGCCTTGCAGGAACTGCTTGGCGTAGTGGAGTCGGGAGCGGACGGTGCCCTCGGTGCAGCCCATGATACCGGCGATCTCGGAGTGGCTAAGGCCGTCGATCTCAAAAAGGGTAATCACGGTTCGGTGTGGGATAGACAGTTTTTGGAGCGCTTCGTTCAATTTTTCCTTAAGCTCCAGTAGGTAGGTATCCCTATCCGCGCCTTTCTTATCTGTCAGTTGTTCAAGGATTTGGGTATTGGTGCCATCTTCATGAATCTTCTCCAAGCTGAAGAAAGTGCGCAAACGATTCTTCCGCAGGTGGCTTAGGCTGGTATTGACCGCGATGCGATAGAGCCAGGTAAAGAAGGAGCAATTACCCTGGAAGCGGTTGATTGACTGGAAAGCCTTGATGAAGGTGTCCTGCGCGAGATCCGAGGCGTCCTCCCGGTTGGCGGTGAGATTGTAAATGACCCCGAAGACGCGCTCGCGGTATTTGACGATCAGGCGGTCAAACGCCGCCACATCGCCCGCCTGCACCTGCTTCACCACGGCATAGTCCGCATCAGCCTCCTGCTGGCGCTCAGGGGAGCTGATGATGGCCTTGGTGAAAACCTTGGACAGATTCATCGCGCGGATAGACAGGCTAGCGTCGCATCGGAGCCAAGCAAACGCAAATTATGGTGAAACGGCAGAGGCGGAAAGGGCGGTGACCTGTTTCCGGAGCATCTCTCCCAACTGCAGCATGAGCGGGACCGGAGCCAGTTGGGCGTGGGGCGCCAGCGCCTGGCCGGCCAAGGCCAGTTCATCGTCGATGGCCCGCACCACCCCGTCGGCGATGTGCAGTTCCTGCATCCGCTGCCGGCTGGCCGGCAGGCCCGGCGGCGGTCCTCCCTGGAGGGCCGCCACGATGGTCGCGCGCTCAGCGGCCGTGACGCGCTCGAGCAACAGCATCAGCGGCAAGGTGAGTTTGCCGGTCGCGAGGTCGGTGCCCAGGGTTTTGCCGATGCGCCGCTCCTCGCCGACAAAATCCACCAGGTCGTCATAGAGCTGGTAGGCAATGCCGAGGTGGTGGCCGAAACGATCGGCGGCCGTGGCAAACGCGGCGGTCTGGCCCGACAACCGGGCGCCGAGAAAGCACGACACGCGGAAAAGCTCCGCCGTTTTCAGGTCGATCATCCGCCGGTATTCCGCGAGGGAAATATTGATGTCCCGACGGCGGAGCGTCTGCATGATTTCACCGGAGCAAACCCGGCGGGTGGATTCCGACACGAGCCGGCAGACCTCCGTGGTGGGGAACTGCGAGGCGATGTGCAGGGCCTGCGAGAACAGGGCGTCGCCGAGCAGCACGGCCGCATCGGGCCCGAATTGCCGCGCCGCGGTGTGCCGGCTGCGGCGGATCTCGGCGCGGTCCATGATGTCGTCATGCACGAGCGTCGCGAGATGCACCATCTCGACCACGCCGGCGGCGCGCACCAGGTCATCCACCACCACTCCGTCGCCCTGCCAGCCGCTGACAAACACCAGGGCCGGCCGGAGCCGCTTGCCGGTGGTGTCGAAGCAATAAGCCGCCATTTCGCGGATCTCCGGCTCGAATTGCTCCACTTCCCGGCGCATAAAACGGTCGAGCGCCGCCAGATGCGGACGCACGCGCTCGAAAAGTCCGGGCAAGTCCGGCGGCGACAAGCCGGGTGGGGTTACAGCAATGGCCATCCGATGAAAGCTAGCCTGGCGGTCCCAAATGGCTAACAAATACTGCGTGGCCAACCCTCCCATGGCGTGAAGGACCGGGCCTTCCCCGGCCGGGCGCACCGGGCAACCGCCGCCGGATGCGGGCCGGATAAACCAGAGGCTTTAGCCCCTGGTAATATTAGAGGCTTAAGCTCCAGTCTAAGGGCTGTATCGCTCCGTGCCATTATCAGCTAGAGTTGTGCCTAATGGAGCCCTGCACCACACATCTATCCACTCCGTCCGGATGCACGCCTTGTGTTCCTGACCGCGCGGCCCGCGCCACTGCCATCAACCTCCCGCCCGGGCGCACGGTGCGCCGGCCGGGGGAACACGGCCTCACCCTCGTCGAGGTCATGGTCTCGCTCACCCTCATGGCGACGGTCATGCTGGGTTTCATCGGCACCTTCATCCAGTCGCGCCGGACGACGGAGGCGAGCGTGCTCCACGCCGCCTGCACCAGCGTGGTCTACGGCATCATGGAGCAGATCAAGCAACTGGAGTATACCACCCTGCTGCCTAACCTGGTGGTCGATCCGACGGACGCCGCCGCCACCGCGGCCCCCAATGTGCGGGTTCGCATCAACCAAAATACCGTCAAGTGGCTCCGCGTCGTCTACACCCCCACCCTGTCCGATGGCACCGCCGACACGCCCAAGGGTCCGACCACGACCCCGGCGCCCACCGCCTCCGCCACCGGCGTGGGGGCCGACGGATCCAACGCCATCGACAACTGGATCGGCGCCATGCCGCTCTCCACCGTCACCGGCTCCATGTCCCAGCAGATCAACCTTAACATCTGGGTCTGGATCGATGAGATTCCCGACGCCTATGTCGCCGAGGTGAAGAAAATCACCGTGGTTTACACCTACTCCTACGAAGACGGTAGCGCCACCCGGACGGTGCGCGACCGGGAAGTGTTCCTCCGCAGCCGCTTCGACAAATGAAAACCAACCTCCCCCGCCCCCACCCCGGCCCCGCCGGATTCACGATCGTCGAGGTGATGATCAGCATGACGATCGTCGTCATGGTCCTCGGCATGACGATGAGCACCTTCCTTTTCGGCCTGCGCACCCAGTATAAGGACACCCAGCGCCTGATCACCAACGCCAGTCTGCGCGCGTTCACCTCCCAGATCACCAAGGAAACCCTCGATGCCTCGGTCTTTTACCTCTTCGACTACTACACCAAGCTGGATACCAGCGTGAACCTGACGACCGACCCGATCTTCCCGGTCGGCCCGGAGATTGATTCGGCCAACGACGATTACGACAAGTGGATCGCCCACGGTGACTGCCTGGTCCTGGTCACCCTGACTTCCCTCTATCGCAACACGGATATCCGGCAAATCCGCGTCTATTATCGCGTGACCACCAATCAGGCCGGGGTCAATGCGGAAGCCCCCGTCCGCTACTACGAAACGGCCGACTGGGGTGAAGGCACCGCCAGCACCAGCAACGGCCACCCCTCCAGCGGCATCGCCACCGAGCTGAATGCCATCAATCTGAACGGCAATCCCACCCTTGCCGGGTCGCGCCTGCTCAACGCCCGCAGCAAGGGGCGCCGGGTGCCGGTCAGCCCAGTGACCGGCACTTATCCCAATGGTTCGTATGTTTCGGGCGACCTCTACCCGATTTTTTCGACCGAATCCCCCACCGCCAATCCGTCCGACGGCTTCATCTCGATCAATGTCGAGTTCATCAACGGGACCACCGTGGCCAACATGCTCTCCAGCAGCAGTTTCAATTACACCATCTCACCCCGGAAATAAACCACCATGAGCGCCTTCCCAAAATCCCCCCATCAGAAACGCGGCTCGGCCCTGCTTACCGTTGTCATGCTGACCGCCATGTTTGCCATCCTGACGGCGAGCATGCTCTCCTACAGCATGGGTGAGCGGCGGGGCAATGAGCGCAACCGCCTGATCCTGCGCGCCAAGACCATGGCCGAGAACATTGCGCTCTACTCCGCCGAGCAGCTCATCCCGAAACTCAACCGCATGGGCTCGGCGCCGGTCGGGGTGTTCCCCTGGACCGGCTCCAGCGCCAACCGCGTCTATATGCCGCCGAACATCATCCTTAACACCGCGTTCACCACCAGCTCCGTGGGCATGGAAATGCGGGCCGGCATTGAGAGCACCTCGCCTTATGCCCTCGTCAACGATGTCACCAGTCCGAACAACGGCCTGCAGGTCAGCACCGCCAAGATCCCGATCATCGCAAAGGCCACCGCCACGCACCCCAGCCTGGGCTCGGTCAGTGCCTACACCGAGCAGAATATGCAGCTGAGCCTCACGCCGCTCTTCCAGTTCGGCATGTTCTACAACATGGATCTGGAACTGTTTCCCGGTCAGAACATGACCATCGCCGGCCCGGTCCACACCAATAACCGCCTCATGGCCCGCGGTGAACAGGGCGGCACGGCCATCGTCACCTTCACCCATCGCGTCACTGCTGCCACGGGTCTCTCCTGATGAAGGCCAACTACGTCAATCGTTCCGGCGGTGCCAGCAGCACGGCCGGCGGCACCGGGGCGGTCAACTACACCCCGGTCTCGGGCGCGGCGGTCAACCTGATGTCCTCCGGCGGAGTATGGCGCGACCACAAATACGGCACCGCCACCGAGACCACCACCACCCAGAATCAGTTCCGGACCTTTGCCACCACGACTTACGGCGGCAATGTCCGCACCAACGCCCACGGTGTCTCCAAACTCGAGCTCCCCGGCATCGGCTCCTACAACGAGACGAATCTCGCCTCCACCCCCGAAGACGACCGCAATAGTGGTCGCCAACTCATCGAGCCCCGCAATCCCTGGAAGTGGAACGGCACCACCTGGGCCGAGGACACCGACGACACCGCCACCCGGGAGCTGAAATTCTCCCGCAAGGCCGGCCTCTACATCATCGTCAACCCCGACGACACCAGCCGCACCGGCAAACTGCCCGATGGCACAAACCAGCCGATTTTGCCCCGGTCCTACCGCGCCTGGCTGAATATCGTCAACAGCGACGCCACGCACACCCTGCGCGAGGTCGTCCTGCCCGGCCAGCCCTCCTACGGGCACAATGATGGTGGCACTCCCGGCACCACGGTGGCCCTCCTGGCCGACGACACCATGTATTCGAATGTCCTGCCCAACCGCTACACCGAAACCACCGCCGCCGGTTCCAATCAGATTCTGCGCACGGCCCAGACCGCTTATCAGCTGGGCAGCGGCTACCTCATCAACAATGCCGGCGGCTATGCGATCGGCGCCACCGACCTGGTGCTCGACACCGGCACCGGCATCATCCGGGCCGGGGATACGGTCTTGATCGGGACCAACTTTTATCTCGTCGTCGCCGATCAAACGGCGGCCGGCATGATCAAGCTCGCGACCCCCGGCCTGAAGGCGGCCGTCGCCGACAATGCCACTGTCACCGTCAGTCCCTTTGGCGTGATCGGCACCGCCGCCGCCGGCCCCAATTACCTGATAAACAACGCTGGCGGCTATGCGATCGGTGCCACCACGCTCACGATCGACACTGGCACTGGCACCATATTGCCGGGCAATTCGGTCACCATCGGCACTTCCAAATATCTCGTAACTTCCACTGTCTCGACCGCTCCACCGCTTACCTCCGTTACCATTGCTCCGCCCGGCCTGCGGGCGGCGGTCGCGGACAACGCCACCGTCGTCACCGATCTCACCAGCGGTTCCCTCGGCACCGCCAAGGGCTACCAGGTGGCTTTCCCTTATGCCGTCGGCATCAGCAACCTTATGCTTGATACCGGCACCGGCACCATCCAGCCCGGCAACCGCCTGTATATCGAGGGCAACACCCATCTCGTCGCCTCCTTGCCCACAGGGGCGGTCTCCTCCGGTGCCGTCAGCATCATCCCGGCGCTCTCCGCCGCCATCGCCGATGACACCTTGGTGACGGTGGATCCGCTCCCCAACACCGGCTACTATGTCTCGGGCGGCACGGGCGACGATTTCCCGGCGGAAAACGCCACCCGCCCCTATCCGGCGGAGGCCTACTTCTTCGACATGCGCCGGGCGAACGGCAATGTCGGCTACAACTCCAACATCGCCGGCGGCACGGCCCGCGCCGCGGCCAATTACTTGCCCCGCGCGATCGCGAAGATCGATTTCGACATGGCCCGCTTCAAGATGATGTTCCACCGCACGGTCTCGGGCGCCACCACCAGCACCGGTTACAACGCCGGCGTGCCCACCGCCACCAACTGGGCCAACTCCATCTTCAATCCCGCCGGGGCCTCCGTGGCGCTCGATCTCGGCGTGGACGTCGACAATGCGGCGGCCTTCGCCTACACTTCGTTCCCCGCCGCCGGCACCCCCGAGACCGTGAACCGGCCGGATCCCTTCCGCCTCTACTATACCCCAGCTTTTCTCACCCCTGGCACACCCGGACTGATCCCCGCCGACCCCGGCACCCTGGCCGTGCCGGCCGCCGACCTCGCCCTGGCGTGGTATGACGGTATCGCCATCTACATCCACTCGGTTGATGCCGAACGCCGGGCGCAGTCCCTTGTCGCCGGCAAAAACGACCGTGTTGATTCCGGCGTCCGCCTGATCAACGGCCGCGGGCCCCTGCCTTCCTACACCACCTCGGGCAAGACCGGGCTCAGCTTTGCCACCAATGACGCCGCCTATATCATCGGCCACTACAACGCCGACGGCACGATCAACGCCACCTCGACGAACAACACCAATCCCGGCGGCTTCAGCGCCACCTACCCCGATTCCGCCAATGAAAGACTGGCCTCGGTCATGTCTGATGCCATCACCCTGCTCTCCCAGCCGGAGTTCAGCAGCGCCAGCGCCCCCTACTTCCAGACCAATGGTTGGAATGATGCCTTGAGTGCTTTCCGCTTCACCAGCACCGCCTGGGTGGCCACCTGGCGTTCCGGCGCCCCCAGCGGGACCAACAATTACGAAGGCCTCGGCACCTCCGCTACCGCCATCAGACCCGGTGCCCTCCCGACCAGCAGCACTCCGGGCACCGGCGGCGCAACCCGGCAGACCAAGCTGTCGCCCCCGATTGATACGGAATTCTCCACGGCGCTGCTCATGGGCATGGTTCCGAGCAACCACAATGCCACCGGCCTGACCGACCGTCCGCCGATCAGCGCCGCCAACGCCCAATACAGCGGCGGAGCGCACAACTTCCCCCGCCTGCTGGAAGACTGGCACAACGACATGGACACGGGCATAGCCGCCAATTCCAAACTCTATATCCGCGGTTCCATGGTCGCGCTCTTCGAAAGCCGGGTGGCCATGGAACCCTGGAACATCCGCTGCTATGCGGCCCCCGACCGCTTCTGGGGCCTGCACTACGGGTTCACCCAGCCGAGCCACGACGTTCCGCTTGAACCCCTCGTCGTCGGCGCCGACCGCCTTGGCTTCCGTGAGTTGTCGGCAGCTGACTATGCGACCCGCAAGGCATTCCTCGAGAGCCTGACGACTATTCCCTGAGCGTGGCTTGTCGGTTCCCACCGTCAATTCCACGATCCTCATCGAACCAGCCACCTGTCGGTGGCTGGTTTTTTCCTGGCAACCACCCGGCTTCACCTGCGTCCGGCTGAATCGCAAGCCTCTGGTAAAACCGCCGCTGGGCGTGGCCGAACCGAGGAGAGCCAGCCAACCGTCTCCGGGTGCTGTGAGTCAGCCCAGCTGGTCAACGCGGCCGGCTCGGCAACCTCTCCATGTTCCCAGCTGCTGGCTCAATTCAGCCTGGAAAACGCCGTGGGACCCAGAGGGCACGGAGACAAGCAGGAGTGGCCTGCGGAATTTAGGTTCAATACATCTCGGTGCCCACCCTGCAGGACAGAGCCACACGGGCAGACTTGCCATGGACGGCGGAGCCCTCATTGCGTTGATGGCATGGGACAGGACAATCCTTGGCTGCTCCTTGGCCTGATCCTCGCCGGCGGCGTGGTGGCCAGATGGTGGCATGATGACTACCAAGCGGCCCGGAGAGGAGCGCCCCATCCGCGCGCCTTTCCGGGCGCGACCCCCGCCAGCCGCACGGCCATGCTCGTGGCCTCGGGCGGGGCCCTCTTCCTGCTGGCCGCTGAAACCGCGGGAGAGCATGCCTTGGGGTTCACGGCGCAGCAAAGCCGGATGACAGGACTGTTCGGCCTCTACACGCTGGTGGCGGCCTGCGCGGAGGAATTGATTTTCCGCGGCTACCTGGTGGTCGAAAACCGCGGGCACGGGGCTTTGATCGCGGGCATCGTCGGGGCTTCGCTTGGGTTCGCCCTCTTGCATCCGTTTCTATGGGAGTGGCGGGATGCCTCACTCCACTTCCAGGGCGGAGCCAAAGCCTGGTTCAGCACCGCGGCGGTCTTCGCCGGGTCGCTGTGGTTCTATGCCGTGCGCTTTTTCCCGTTGAATCCCACGCGCTCCCTGCTGCCGTGCGTGGCCGCGCACGCGACGAAAAACCTCGGGGTCATCGCCATCAAATACGCCCAGGGATTTGTGGACGGCTGGTGGTGATGCCAATCGCCCGAAGCTTTACACCAAGGCCGCAATGAACGCAGAGAAATCCCCAATCACCGAACCTGCTTCGCGGCCTTGGCGAGCTTGGTGTAGAGTGCAGAAGCTTGAGGAGCTTGGTATGATACCAATCGCCCGAAATACCCCAGACCAACCAGGGCACAAGGACGCAGAGTTCCCAGAGAAGGCTCAAGGCAGTTTAACCACAGATTTCATACCAATTACCAAGCGGAATCGGATTATTCACACCAAGGCAGCAAAGACAGCCAAGGTTCAACATCATAGCCTCACGCTGACTTCGCGAACTTTGCGATCTTGGTGTAATACCAGCGTCCCTAATGATTTGGACTATCGCTTGGATTATGGCGGG
>LNEH01000204.1 GCA_001464505.1 Verrucomicrobia bacterium Ga0077533 | reverse complement strand
GCGGCGGCGAAGGGACTCGCCGCCATACCGGCGCTGCCGCGTTAAGTCTAATTATCAAGGGACGTTGGTATAAGGTCTGAATACAATGGATAACTGGCATGAGAGATTGTCTGCGCACCACAAAAAAAGACCGGCGGATCTGATCCGCCGGTCAGGCTAAACAGAACAGGCCGAACCTTATTTCTTGGCCGGAGCCGGGGCGGCGAAGACATCGGTGCCCTTCGGGGCGCGGAAGCCGGGCAGCTCGTCCCGGGTCAGGCCGGTGGCCGAGATGGCGCGGGGATCGAAGATATCCTCCGGCGCCCCGCCATCCGCCGACACGGTCTTGGCCGTGATGAAGATCAGGAGGTTGGTCGCCGTGTTGTTGACGCTCTTGTTGGAGAAGAGACGACCGAGGATCGGGATGCTGCCCAGCACCGGCACCTTGTTGCCGCCATCCGACTTGCTGTCGGTGATGAGGCCGCCGATGCCCATGGTGAAGCCGTCCTTGAGCGAGACCTGGGTCTTCACCTTGCGGGTCGAGATGATCGGGATCGAGGCGCCGCCCGCGCCGCCAAACGTGGTGGAGTCGGACTGCTGGCTGACCTCGGGCTCGAGCTTGAGGTTGATGAGCCCGCGCGCGTTCACCTGCGGCGTGACTTTCAGGATGATGCCGATCGGCTTGTAGGTGAAGCCCGACACCTCGAAGGTGCCGCGCTCGCTGTTGTAGTTGTAGCTCGGCACGGGGAACTCCTGGCCGATGTTCAGGATGGCCTCGGTGTTGTTGAGGGTCACCACCGTGGGATTCGACATCACCTTGGTGTTGGACTGCGTCTTGAGGGCGGAAATGATGACGTTGAAGTCGGACGAAGAGAACACGGCCGTCGCCACGCGCGAGGTGCCACCGGTGTTGCTTAAACCGAGCAGACTGCTGACGGCGTTAGAGGCTGCGTTGGTCAGCGAATCCGTGAAAGAACCGCTCGTGCCAAGGGTGGTGCTGCTATTTGTGCCATTGTTATTGCTGCCGCTAAAGGTGTTAAAGGCAGTCGCCGAAGCGGGGGTTCCGGGTGTTCCGGGCACAAAAGCAGTTGCGGGTGGTCCCGCCGATGCGGGGATGGCGGGCGTTCCAGCTACCGCCGGCACAAAACCCGACTGCGTCGTCGTGGCGGGGACTGCCGTAGGCAGGCCGCTGACCACGCCGGTGTTCAAGTCGATGGTGGTTGGAAACCCCAGGCCCGGAGTAACCCCAGTGACAAAGGTAGTCGAATTGCCAAGAGAGGTGGTGGCCGTCGTGCCATTGGTCGTGGCGTTGGTATTGCCTCTCGTGGTGGTGTTGGCGCCAGTGACACTACCGGACGAATTGGCCGTATTGCCGCTGTTAAATGTCTGGCCGCGGTCGCGGGTGAAGTTCTGGCCGATGCCGCGCACCCCGAACTGCATGCCCTGGAGCGAGGCCCAGTTGACACCGATGTTGCGGATGTCGCGGTCGGTGACCTCGACAAACTTGGACTCGATCATCACCTGGTCGGTGGCCTTGTCGAGCTGGTCGATGATGGAGCGGATGCGGCCCATGCGGGAGGGGCGCTCGGTGATGACGAGGGCGTTGCTGCGGGCGTCGATCACGATCTTGCCGCCGGTCGCGGCGTCAATCAGGCCGTCGATGGTGGGCTTGATGTCGGCCGCCTTGGCGTTGTTGAGGATGAAAACCTCGGTCGTGCCGGGCTCCAGCTGGAGGAGCTCGTTGCTGACGATCTTGATGATGCTGCCGTCCTCGATGTAGGTGTAGCCCACCGGCGCGAGCACGACCTGGAAGATCTGGCGCCAGGTGACGTCGCGGAGCTTGATGGAGGTCTTGCCGGTCAGGGTGTCCGGCACCACGAGGTTGAGCTCGAAGAGGTCGGCGACGTTGCGGAGGATGGTTTTGATGTCCTCGTCGGGGAAGTCCACCGACAGGGTGTCCTTGTCGCGGCTCACGGGAGTGCCGGTGGGCTCGGCGCCCTGGACGGTGGCGGCCGAGGCTGCCGGGACGGCGGCGGGCTGCGCCTCCGCGGGGGTTTCGGTCGATTGGGCTAGGGCCGGCATGGTCAGTGCCGTGGCGAAGAGCGCGGTGAGGAGGGTGCGTGTGCTCATAGTTCGTTCCTTATTTGATGGTCCGGGTAAATTCCTCGCGGTTCAGGCGAAGGGTAAAGTTGGTGCGATCGATGCGGGTTACTTCTAGGGTGTATTGGTTGCCTTCAAAGGTAATTGTCAAAACGCCGCCGGCTTTGACCCGCTTTTGACCGAAAGAAATCGATGGGGTGCCACCCAAAACAATGAAGCCGCTGGGCTTCAAGTCTTTGGCGATGGCCTGCAACAAATCGCGCTCCGTGCGCGGACCCGCCGGGGCTTGGGTGGTGGTATCTCCGCCACTGCCGGTAAGCGGGGTGGTGCCGGTCACACGGCCCATGGCCGCCAAGGTTTCGATAAACGCCGGCGGATGGAACGGGTCGACCGTGACCGGGATCATCTCCGGGGTGGTGGCGCTTGACCGGATTCAGCACCGTGGCTTCCGCCGCCATGGCCACCGTGCCATGGAGAAGAAGCATCGCGCAGATGACCCGGGTGGAGTTAATGTTCATGGCTGTCCAAGAAGTTCAAGGCTGAGGGCCAGGGTCATTTGGTTGGCGGATGACTGCGGTCCTTCGCTAGTCCCGCCGCCCTTGGAGAAGGTGGCGGTGTTGATCCGGCAAAAATGCCGGCCTTTTTCCAAACGCTGCAGAAACGCCATCACTTGTTTGTAGGAGCCCTGCACATTCACATTATAGGGAATGCCGACATACGAGCCCTTGGCGCTCTTGGGCAGCGGATTTTGCCGCACATCCAGCAACTTGACTTCGTTTTCCGCCTCCAGCTTGTAGAAATACTGGAGATTCACCGCCAACTGGCCCGCCCGCACCAAACGCCCTTCCAATTCCTTGGTGGAAACCTGCAGTTCGGCGACCTGCTCGGGCAGGTTTTTGGCAAAGCCCACGTTGGATCTGATCACCTCTGCTTTATCCGCCAGGATTTTGTATTCCGCCTGCCGTTTGTCGATTTCGTCGCTCCGGAAATAGAGCCAGCCGGCGCACAGCAGGCAAATCGCCCCACCGGCAAAGCCGACGGGTTGCTTTTTGATGCGCGCAATGATGTCGGCAAAGTTCATGGTTTCTTCCCCTCGGTTTTGACTTTCAGCGAGATCTCGATGGACATGAACCCCGTGGCCGCATCAGGCGTGAGTTTGTCCAGGGTGATGGGGTCAAAAAGCGCGCCCAGCCGCGGGTGAGCTCGCAGCTGATCAACATAGCTGGACGCCGTGCCCGCCGCCTGATCGCGGGTGCCGGCCACCACGCCGCGCAAAACAAACAGTTGGTTCCTGGGGTCGGCCGGAATGCGCAGGTCGGCAAAATCAATGGAGATCTCCTTGGGCAAGGTCTGGCCGATCACCTCCACATATTCCGACACTGGTATCGGCCCCTTTAAAAAGGCCTCCGCGTCCGTCATTTTTTTATCCTCATCGGTGAATATCTGGGACAGGCGGAGCGCCTCGGCGTTCTTCTTCGCATTGCTGTCAATCTCACCCTGGGCTTCGGCGATTTGTTCGTTGAGATTGTGGAGGCGGTATTCCCCATAACCCAACCAGAAGAGCAAGGCGATGGCCAATGCGCCTGCGGCCGTGTTGACGAAGAAGGTCGTGCGCACGACCTTAGTGTCCGGCAACCGGTCATAGTTGCGGAAGTTAGTGTGCCAGAGCGGCGCCGTTACCGGCTCGGCGTCACTTTTTTTCGTCAGGGACAGCATTTTGGTGTGTTGCGATCAGGGAAAAGAGTCCGGCCCAGCGTTCCTCGGGTTGGCTCAGGGTCACCCCATCGGCCAGCGTGATGTTGAGTGATTCGAGCCACGGCAACATGTCCATTTTCATCGTCGGCACACCGAGCGCCCCGGCCATGGTGGCACCGAGCCAACCCAGGCTGGCGGGCAGCTGGGTGCAAAACACGCTGCCAATGGACTGGCCGGTCTGCACCTCATAAAAACCGATGGAGGATTGCAGCTCCTTCAACAGTTTCTTTACGAGCGCGCCCCCCATGCTGGTGAAATCAAAGGTGTTCGAATAAAACAGCTTCTTGGCCGACTCCTCGTCCTTCAGGCCAAGCTCTTTTTGCACCACCGGAATCATCGCGGCGATGCCACTGGGAATAGGGCGGGAAATATCCACCCCCTCGGCGCTGATAATGAAGCTTTGGGTCGATTCGTCCCCCATCTCCAACAGCAATACGGGGGATTTGCTTTGCTTGAACTTAAGATAATTCACCAGGCCGCCCATCAGCGCGAGTGTGCCCAGCTCCAAGCGCTCCGGGTAGACCCCCTGTTCCAGCAGCTTGTCCTGGATGGTGATGATTTCCTCGGAGGGCAGGCCACAGAACAACGCCTCTTTCTGCGTCGCCTTGACCATGTCGTATTCACTCCCATCGTCGGGATTCAGCGCCTTGACCGTGTATTTTTCTGACTCAATCCGGAACTGCTGGGTGTAGATCTCGTTAAAATATGCGGGTTCCTTGACCTTCTTGGGCTCCAGGGTGTGCCGCCGCACGAGCCGCTTGGCCGGATAAACTCCGCAAGTCGCATGGGCATAACCACTCGACCCCTTGCCCTCGGTGCCCTTGACCCATTCGGCAAGTGCTCCGCTGTCAGTCGAATTGAACTCCTTGAGCTCCTCCACCGCATAGGGTGCGTCCGGCTGGGATAGCCGGGCCATCAGCGTCGTGTATTCGCCGATTTCAACGCAAAAGCCCTTCGATTTTTTCGCGAGAAACATCAGGGTGCAGGGGCTGGTTGGTGTGTGTGCTTACGGTTAAAACCAGCCTAGGCGGGTTAGGTGACGCGCTAGGACAGGCTGAGTGAAACTCATTTGCAGGACATGCTGGATATGGGGCACTTACCCATCTGACAAGACGAAAACCACAATCATTTCATCCCAACCTAGGTGTTTCCCTAACGTTTTACTACTATTAGGATAACCACTTTAAAAGCTAAAAACCCGCCGAAGTCTGGCGGGTTGGTTAAAAATCAGCCTTTACGAGCCTGCTGTCTGCTATTTCTGCCAGGTGCGCTTCTTATGGCGGTTTGCCTTGAGGCGCTTCCGGCGTTTATGTTTCGACATCTTCAGACGTCGTTTCTTTTTCAGGTTGCCCATAGATTTATAAGGTTTGGCGGCAGAACGTGCGGTCTGCCTTCCTTCCTGTAAAGCTGAATTTAGTCAGCCAGCGGCACATCCACTGCCAGACCCCGGTCACTCAAGATCAAGCTGGCCCTGATCGCCTCCACGGGCAACCCGGTCAGGACCGCTGCCACACGGCGGTAGATATTAAGCTGGCCCGCATGCCTCTCGCGCGCCCGACGCACCGCATCCTCCCCTTCCCTCGCCCGGTCGGTTTTGAAATCAATTACCCAAGCCTTCACACTGCGGCCCGCTGCGTCCTTTTGAACCACCACCCGGTCAAACACGCCGGTCAGCCACACTCCATCCAAGACCACCTCGAACGCGCGCTCGCGCCAAACCTCCGCCAACCCACCCGGATGCGCGAACACCGCAGCCAGACCGGTGTTGTTCAAGCAGTTCAGCACTTCAGCCAGCGCAGTCTCCTCCGCCCCCTCGTTTCTGCGCATCGCCGCCCAAGCCGCCGATTTCTCGACCTCCCACCACTCAACTGTCTCGAACAATGCATGAACCTTGGTGCCAAAATCCGCGGCCCTGGCCCCGTCAGTCCCAAACAGCGCTATGCCTTGCGCCCCTGACTTGGCGTCCGATGGCCGGCGCGAAACCAACCGGCGCACCCGGTGCACTCCCGGCTCCTCGAGCCGCCCCAACCCCACTGCTCGCGGCTCGCTTTTAACCTCCGCCGTCAGCCCGGAAAACCAAGCCGGATCGCCCTCCGCCCACGTTTCGCCGAGCGTCTGCTCCAGCAGTTTCGGGAAATTCAACGATGCCGACGCACCCACCCGCTTGGTGATCAGATACATCGCCCGCTTGGCCCGCGTCATCGCCACATAAAATTTGCACAGCGCCTCGTAGGCCGCGTCAGCCTCCTTGGCTGCCACGTGGGTGCTCAGCACCGCGTCGTGTTCCTGGAAAACCTTGCCCGGCAGATCGAGCACCCACTCCACCGAGCGGTCCGCCGCCTTCTGCACGGCCAGCCCGTCCCGGCGCTGCGCCAGCGTCTGGCCCTCCAGCTCCGGCAAGATGACCAGATCAAAGCCCAACCCCTTTGCCTTGTGCACTGTCAAAACCCGCACCACGCCCGCGGTGTCGGTTTCGCGCACGGTGCAGCTCTCCGCCCAGGCCAGAAACTCCGCCACGTCCCGCCGCCCGTCTTCGTCGAACTCCCGCGCCGCTGCCACCAGTTGCTGCGCGCGCAACCGGCTGAACTGATCCTCTGCCGCCAGATGCGGCTCCGCCGTGCGCAGCCACCGCTCGATCACCGCCGCAAAACCAACGGCATGCAGCTCGCGCAGCAGGCCTCCGGTCAGCGCATCCGCCTCACCCAACCCAGCGGCCAGCGGCGTCATGGCCAGATGCTCGCGGGCCAGGGTATCGCCCGGATGCGCCGCCACGCGCAGCAGCGCGAGCACGGCGCAGGTCAGCGGATTGTCCGTCGCCACATGCTGGTCGCTCTCGGCCACCGCCGGCAGATTGCCCTCGCGCCGCAGGTAGTCGGCCAGTCGCGCCCCGGTGTCGTTCTTCTGCACGATCACCGCCACGCCCAGCCCGCGGCGTCCTGGCTCGACCTCCTGCAAAATCCGCAAGGTCTCGGCAAACCGCCCCGCCTCATCGTCGGCGTGACGCAATTCCGCGTAGCCCCCGAGCTCCGGCTTCGCGGTCGTGTGCGGCCTCCACTCCTGCGTCCATCGCGCCGCCGCCTCCGGCGGCACGAGCGCCCGCACGGCCGCCGTGTCGCCAAACACCCGGTTGACCGCCGCGATCACCGCCGGCCCCGAACGGTAGGAACTCGTCAGGTGCTCCTCGGCGAGCGCCCCGTTGTAGTGGTTGAAAATCTCCCGGAACAGCCGCGGATCGCCTTCGCGCCACGCGAATATCGCCTGCTTCACATCGCCGACATAGAACAGGCTGCGCCGCCCCTCCCCATCCTGCACCGCCTCATCCAGCAAGTTCCGCAAAATGCTCCACTGCGCGTAACTCGTGTCCTGAAACTCGTCGAGCAACCAGTGGTCGAACTGCGCGTCGAGCCGCCAGTCAATGAGCAGCCGCCGCTCGCCCGCGTCGTCGCCGCCGCCCAGCACCGGGGCACCCGCCGCCGGCAACAGCAGCCGCTGCACCTCGGCAAAGGTCAGCCGGCCGCCGCGCCGCACCGCGTCGTGATAGACCGACTCGTAGCTCCGCAACACCGCGAAGAGCCCGCGGGTCATCTCCAGGCGCCGGCCCAGCTCGGCGCCCACGATCATCCGCACCACCGCCGCCAAGGCCGCGCCCGCCTCCGGCGCGAGTGGCACCCGCTTCCGTTCCAGCATGATCTCCGCCCGGCCCGCGCGCAGCCCGCCCCAGACGGCGAGCGCGTTTTTGACCAGATAGTCCACGGCCTGCGGCAACGGCGCGCCGGGTTGCCACGCGGGCAGGTCGGCAAAAAAATCTTCGAGCCGCCCCCGCTGCTTGTCGTTCAGCGCGCCCCACGGCAGCGTCCGGTGCAGCGCTTTCGTGGCCGCGTCCCGTTCGATCGGTTCACCGAGCCATTCCGTGCCGTGCGGCCAGATGCGTCCGGGATTGCCCCACAGCTCGGCGCGCGGGGCGTCGAGGTAGGCGGCGCCATGTTCGTCGAGAAACGCGTCGAGCCGGCGCGCCAGCTGTTTCTCCTCCGCGCCAAACGTCGCGCGCTTGAACGCTTCGATGAAATCCTTTTGCGCCGCGTCGGGCTCGCCGCCGGCCGTGAACAGCCGCGCCAGCACCCGCCGTCGTTCCCGGCGCGCCGCCGGTTCCTCCAGCAGGGTGAATTCGCCGCCCAGCCCCAGTTCCAACGGGAAATTCCGCACGACCCGCGCAAAAAACGCGTCGAGCGTGCCGAGGCTGAGCCGCGGCATCGCCTCGATCACCGCCCGCAGCAGCCGCAGAAAATCCGGCGCCCGCAGCCGGGGGGCGCCGATCTCCGCCGCCAATTTTCCCGCCGCGCCCGGGTCGGCCGCCGCCCGCGCCAGCTTGTGGAGGATTTCGTCGAAAAATTCGCCCGCCGCCTTGCGCGTGAAGGTCAGCGCCACGATCCGCTCGGGCGCCGCGCCACCGGCCAGCAGGCGCACAAAGCGGTTCGTGAGCGCATGGGTTTTGCCCGAGCCCGCCGAGGCGAGGATCATCACATGGCCGGGCGTTTTCACCCCGCACCTCCTTGGGCCCAATCCGCCGCCACACTCGCCGCCGCCCCGTGGTGCAGCAACCCGGCCCAATCCTCGTCTTCGCGCGGACTTAATTCCGCCGGCGGCCAGAATTTTCCCCCGGCTACCGCCGCCGCGACCCGCTGGGCGCAATCCTCGGCCGCCAGCTGCAGTTCCGGCGTATAATCCTCCCACAGGCTTACGCCCGTTCCGCCCGCCGCCTTCGGCAGGTTGAAATAGCCGCACGCCACCCCCGCCCCGAATTCCCCCGTTACGGCGTGCCGATAAAGCGGCAGTTGCAGATCCCGCCATGCGCGCTCCTTGCCCCGGACCATGACGCGCGCCCAGGCCGGCGCCGTGTCACCCGCCCCGACCGGCCCGAGATGCGCCGCCGCCGGTGTCACCGGTGAATCCGAGGTCTTGTAGTCCAGCAGCCGCACGCGGCCATCGGCGTGCCGGTCGAGCCGGTCGATCTTGCCGCGCACCGTCAGTCCGCCGAGCGGCAGGGCAAAGCTCCACTCCACCCGCTCGATGCGCCACCCGGACGCGCACTCGCGGGCCTGCCCCGACGCGGCCGCGCGCAGCCGCTGTCGCGCCGACTCGAACTGCACGACGAGCGGCAGGGTCAGCACCGTGCCGTAGCGCGCGCGGACGTGGCGCTCGAACTCCCCCAGCAAGGCGTCACGCAGCACGGCCTCGTTCGCGCAGCCCCGCAGTTTCTCGTCCTCGCCCAGCGTCTGCAGCGCCGTGTGGAGCAATGTGCCGAAGTCCCGCGCGTCGAGCTCCGCCTTCGCCAGAGCCACCGGCTCCATGCGCAGCACGTGCTTCAGGTAAAACCGGAACGGACACGCCAGGTGGTCGCGCAAGGCCGTGACGGAAATCCTGGCCGGCGGCGGCGCTCGGCGCGGTCGCAGCGCCCAGGCGCGCGTCCACGGCAGACTGGCCTGGGCCGTCTCGATGCTGCGAAACAGAAACCCGACCCGCCGGGGCAAGTCCGCGTCCGCACAGCGCAACAACAACCGAGACGGACGCAGCGGCTCGCCGGCGGCGGACACCTTGCCCACCAGCAGGTCGAGCCGGCCGGCCGTCGCACGCATCGCCCTCAGGACCGCGAGCAGATAGGCATCGCGGCCGAAACGCATGGCGTTGGTCTTGAGCCCGAGCCGGCCCCGCAACGCCTCGGGCAGAAACGCGTCGCCGACCACCGCGTCGGGCACGCGGCCATCATTCAGACCGGCCACGACGAGGTGCGGCGCATCCTCCCACAGCAACTCAAGCCAGCCGTTCAGCTCCAGCGCGCCCGCCGGTTTCTCTTCGAACCGCACGCTTTCCGCGAACTGCGCGAGCGCCAGCTCCCAGCTCTCGGTCAGCGTCAGTCCCGGAAAGTCCGCCAGCGCCCGGCCGGTCTCTTGCATCACCTCGCGCCAGGCCTCGGCCGATTCCGCCAGCGGCGAATCCGCGACGATCCGCGGCACCGCGAAAAGCGTCCGGAGCACGCGCAGCGCGTTGGCGGGAAATGCACCCCGGGTAAGCTCGACGCGCAATTCGGCCAACGCCGCCAGCGCTCCGGCCACGGCGGGAAATCCCGCCGCGTGAGCACGCGCCGCCGCCAGGGTCGGCGGGAGGTGCGCGGCGTGCAGCTCATCGAGCTCCGCCAGCAGTTTCGCCGGAGAAAACCCCGCACCGGCGCGATGGCCCAGCCAGTCGAGCACCGCGGGACACCGCAGCAGGGCCGCCGCCGGGATAAAATCGGCCGCCGCCGCGAAGTCCGCCAGCAAGGCCAGCAGCGCGTGCAAAGCGTCGCGTTTTCGCGGACCGCCCGCCGGGTTGAACGCCGGCACACCGGCGCGAGCGAGCCCGTTTTCAAGCGGCGCGAGGATCTCAGGATCGGCCACCCCGACCGCCAGCAGTCCCTCGGGAGCGGCGTAACCTTGCGCGAGCGTCACCATCTGACCGGCTTGGGCCGCCGGATCAGGGCAGAGCCGCACGCGCTGCTCGAAATCCTGCCACCCCAGCATGCGATCGGCCCAGACCTCGGCCCGCGGCCGGCCCCATCCGTCGAAAAGACTCTCCACCGGTTCGTCCGCCGGACCGCACACGGCGACCTCGACCGGCAGGCGTTCCGCAAGACGGGCGAGCATCCCGATCGCCAGGGGCAAGGGATCGGGCGTGGCGAGCACGATGATCTTTTTGATGCCCGGCGGCAGCGAAGGCGACGACGCCTGGTCGAGCTTGCCGGTCTGGACATCGCGCAGCTGCCGCGCCGACAATTCCGCATCGTAGCTTTGCTCGAGCTGGGCGAGCTGCTCCCAGCGCGCAACCTCGGGGAAATCCGTGCCGGCCCGCGCCGCGACGCCCGCCAGGCGCAGGCCCGCCTCGGCCAGCGTGGACTGCAAATGCAGGAACTGGCCGGCCAGCCGCCGGGCCCAGGTGAAATCACGCGCGGGCGGGTCAACCGGAAACACCGCGCGAAATTCGCCGAGCGGCACGGCGCGCAAGACCGTGATCCACGCCAACTGGCTGGCCAGCCGGGAGGCGACGCCCGCGGTGGGCGCCCCGAGGGTCGCCAACGTTTCCGGCGGCACCACGCGCGGCGGGAAAACCGCCTGGCCGCGGGCGGCGGCATGGGCGGCCAGCGCCTCGCGCAGTCGCCGGCCGGATTGCCGGGTGGGCACGATCACAAGCAAATCCCCCAGACTCAGCGGCCCCTCACCGCTCCAGCCGGCCGCGAGCAAGTCCACGGCCTGCGGCAGCAGCGGTCGGTCCCAAGCCAGGAGATGCAATCGGGGATTCATGCCACGCGATCCTGATGAACGCGGACTTCCGGGCGCGGCTCAACTTGTTTCAGCGCCCGCCACCCCCTGCCAATAAAAAACCCCGCGGCAGCGAGGCGCGCGGGGCGGAGATCGATAAGTCCGGACGGATTATTTCTTCGCGAAGATCAGCTTCGCCCACTGCGACTTGTGGTTCGAGGCGGAGTTGCGGTGGATGACGTGACTCTTGACCGCCTTGTCGAGCGCGGAACTGAAAGCGATGGCCGCGGCGCGGGCGGCCTCGGCATCGGTGCCGGCGGCGGCCTTGGCCACGGCCTTGCCGAGGGATTTCAGGCGGGTTTTGATCGCCTGGTTGCGCGCGGCGTTGCGGAGCGACTTGCGGGCGGCTTTGATAGCGGACTTGGTATTGGCCATGGTGGTTGGAAAATTGGGAAGGGCGAAAGACCCAAAATCCCTCCGGTGAGTCAAGCGCTATCCTCTCGTCCGCCCCCGGTGATACCGCCTGTAAAAATGGAGCGGGGCGCGCCGTTTTCACAGCGCGCCCCGCGTATGGTCTAGTTCCGCAGCCGGTAAGCCGGATTCTGTCGGGCGCCGCGAACGGCGCCGTGATCTTCATTTCTCTAGGCGCGCCCGAAAGCGCGCCTCTCCGGGCTGCCGGTTGTGACGCCGGCGCCGCGGAATGCGACTAACCCGGGACTGTCCGACGGGCCGCCGAGTCCCCTATTTAGTCTTGCACCGGATTGGGTTTTTCGTGCCGCCGTCGTTGCCTTCGGCGCGGTGGGCTCTTACCCCACCTTTTCACCCTGACCCTGAGCGAGCCGCCTTGCGGCGAGTCGAACCGGGCGGTTTGTTTTCTGTGACACTTTCCGTCAAGGCGCCTTGAAGCGCCCCGCCCCCTCTTTCGCGGGGAATCCTGCCCTGTGGTGTCCGGACTTTCCTCTCCTGGTTCAAAGAACGCGGAGCGAAGATCTGGCTCCGAAACTAGGACGCCCAATAGACCACCCGTCCGCACTGGTCGCAAGTGGCAATTTCCGAGCCGGTCCGCGCCATCACCTCGATGTGCGTCGGCACCTTCAGGTGGCAACCCCCGCAGCGCCCGCCGTTTACGGTCACGCAGACGGGATGCCCGGGCTTGATCGCCACCCGGTCGTAAATCTTCAATTGCGGGGCCGGCACCGCCGGGCGGGCCGCGGCCACTGCCGTCTGGGCCTCTGCCAACTCGGCTTGCAGCTGCGTCGTGCGCTCGCGGAGGGTGCGGATTTTCCCCTCATGGCCGGAAATGTTCTGTTTCAACACGGCCTCGGCGGCGGCGAAACGCTGCTTCGCCTCGTCGATCGCATACATCACCTTCAGCTCTTCCTCCTCGAAGCCGCCGATGACGCCCTCGGTGGTCTCGATCTCATGCGTGAGCGCCTTGTATTCGTCGTTCTTGCGCACCTCGAGCTGTTGCGTTCGGTATTTGGCGGCCTTGTCCTCGGCGCTTTTGACCTCCATCTCGAGCAGTTTTTTCTTCGATTCGAGCGCGTGCCACTCGGCTTTGGCCGCGTCGATGGCCGCCCTTTCCGTCGCGATCCGGGCCTCGACCGCCGCGATTTCACGGGGCGCGGCCAGCAGTTGCTGCTCCAGTGCCAGTCGCTTCGTATCGGATTCCTGGAGCGCCAGCAGCTTGGACAAATCGAGTGCAGCCATGTCGGCGACATTGCGGCGCGGGTTAGCTCGGTCAAATGAAACTTTCCCCGACTTGCGCGGTGGGTTTTTAAGTCTGGTTTTTCACTGAAAAACGGACTGAAATTAGGGTTGGTTGGCTCTTTGTTTTTTCGTCGAAATGGTGTGATTTTTAATCATTGATATAGAGTGGGTTAAGCATGTGTTTTTTACGCAAAGAATAACTCGAATAATCGCGAGAAAACCCTTGTCGGCTCGCGCGTTTTCCAAGACATTTTTTCAACCCATTTTCGACCTAAATGTCCGCCTCTGAAGAAGCCTCCCTCCTCGCCAAATCCAACGCCGCCGCCGCCGACTACGACGCCAATAAACTGGGTCAGCTCAAGGGGCTTGAGGCCGTCCGCAAGAAGCCCGGCATGTATATCGGCGGCACCGACGAGCGCGCGTTGCACCACTGCGTTTCCGAGGTGCTGGACAACTCCGTCGACGAGCATCTCGCCGGCCATTGCTCCAAGATCGAGGTCGCCATCCACGTCGACGGCTCGATCAGCATCCGCGACAACGGCCGCGGCATCCCGGTGGATCTCAACAAGGACAGCGGCCTGCCTGGCGTCGAACTCGTGCTCACCACCCTCCACTCCGGCGGCAAATACGGCCAGGGCGGCTACAAATTTTCCGGCGGCACCCACGGCGTCGGCGCGAAGTGCGTCAATGCCGTCTCCGAGTGGTTCGAGGTCGAGGTCTCGCGCGGCGGCCAGGTGCACCACATGAAGTTCGAGCGCGGCAAGACCGTGAAAAAACTCGAGGTCATCGGCAAGGCCAAGGGCACCGGCACGCTCATCACCTTCAAACCCGACGCCGAGATTTTCCGGGACACCACCGTCTACCAGGCCGACCGCATCGGCCAGCGCCTGCGCGAGCTGGCGTTTCTCAACTCCGGGCTCGAGATCACCTTCACCGACGAGCGCCCGGCCACCCCGAAAGTCGAGGTCTTCCTCTACAAGAACGGCGTCGTCGAGTTCGTGAAGCAGATCAACACCGGCAAGGCCGCCCTCCACCCCGTGCCGATCCGCATCGCCAAGGAGCTCTCGACCACCCTCGACGACAAGCCCGTCGAGATCCACGCCGAGGTCGTCCTCCAATACAACGACTCCTACAACGACCTCGTCCTCTGCTACACCAACACGATCCACAACCCCGACGGCGGCACGCACCTCTCCGGCTTCCGCAGCGCCCTCACCCGCGCCATCAACCAGTTTTCCAAGGCCAACAACCTCCTTAAGGACAAGGATCCCCAGATTACCGGCGACGACGTCCGCGAGGGCCTCGCCGCCGTCATCTCCATCAAGCACAGTGACCCGAAGTTCGAATCGCAGACCAAGGTCAAGCTGCTCTCCCCCGAGGTCGAGAGCATCGTCGGCTCCATCGCCTATGAGGGCCTGATGTTCTATTTCGAGAGCAACACCGGGATCGCCAAGCGCATCGTGGAAAAGTCCATGACCGCCGCCCGCGCCCGCGAGGCCGCCCGCAAGGCCCGCGAGACCATCCGCAAAGGCGCCCTCCACGGCGGCGGCCTCCCCGGCAAACTCGCCGACTGCTCCGAAAAGGATCCGGCCATCTGCGAGCTCTACATCGTCGAGGGCGACTCCGCCGGCGGCTCCGCCAAGCAGGGCCGCGACCGTCGCTACCAGGCCATCCTCCCGCTCCGCGGCAAGCTCATCAACTCCGAGAAGGCCCAGCTCGACAAGGTCCTCAACAACGAGGAAATCCGCACCCTCATCACCGCCATCGGCACCGGCATCGGCACCGGCGAGGACGAGTCCGCCTTCAACGCCGACAAGGCCCGCTACCACCGCATCATCATCATGACCGACGCCGACGTGGACGGCTCCCACATCCGCACCCTCCTGCTCACCTTCCTCTACCGCCAGATGAAGGGCATCATCGAACGCGGCTACGTTTACATCGCCCAGCCGCCGCTCTACAAAATCAAGCGCAAGAAGCGCGAGCAATACGTCGACAACGACGAACAGCTCAACCGCATCCTCCTCGAACTCGGCTCCGAGGACATCGTCCTCGCCCGCGCCGACGGCCAGCATGTGTTCACCCCGGCCGCCATCGACCAGATCGTTGAGATGCTCGGCGCCCTCGAGAAACTCGGTCACGGCATCACCCGCCACGGTGCCGGCCTCGCCGAATACCTCGACCAGCAGGGGAAAGGCACCCACGAGTTGCCGCGCTACATCGCCCGCGTCCGCGAGGGCAACAAGGAGTCGCACGAGTTCCTCACCGATGACAAGGCCCGCGCCGCCTTCCTCAAACAGGCGGGCCTCGACGCCGAGCTCAACAGCGCGGTTCCCGGGACCTCCACCGCGCCGATGCCGGTCACGCGCCGCGTCACCATCCACGAGATCTTCGAGTCCACCGAGATGACCAAGCTGCTCAAGGCCCTGGCCAAGGCCGGCCTCGACACCACGCAGTTCGCGGCGACCGAACAGGCCCGCTACACTTTCACCGAGAACGCCGGCACCAAGACCGAGGCCAAAACCGACCTGTTCTCCCCGCTCGCCATCGTCGCCCAGATCCGCGCCAACGGCCGCAAGGGCCTCTCCATCCAGCGTTACAAGGGCCTCGGCGAAATGAACCCGAAGCAGCTCTACGAGACCACGATGGACCCCGACCACCGCCGCCTCCTCAAGGTCAGCATCAACGACGCCGCCAAGGCCGACGCCCTCTTCACCCTCCTCATGGGCGACGAGGTTCCGCCCCGCCGCCAGTTCATCGAGGACAACGCCCTCAACGTCCAGTATCTGGATGTCTGACCCCAGCAGGGAATGAGGGAATAAGGGATCAGGGAAATCCGCCGCACCCCCGAGCCCCTTTCCTCACTCCCTTAATCCCTCACTCCCTTTCCGCCTCCCCCCGTGTATACCGCGAACGAAAAACTCTCCTCGGCCAACATCACCGACATCATGCAGACGGCCTACATCGATTATTCGAGCGACGGTCTGAAGCCCGTCCGGCGCCGCATCCTCTACGCGATGCTCCGCGAGGGCCTGGTCCACAACCGCGCCTTCGACAAGTGCGCCGGCGTCGTCGGCGAGGTGCTCAAGAACTACCACCCGCACGGCGACTCCTCGGTCTACGACACGCTCGTCCGCCTCGCCCAGAACTGGGTCATGCGCTACCAGCTCATCGACCCGCAGGGCAACTTCGGCTCCGTCGACGGCGACCCGCCGGCCGCCTACCGTTACACCGAGGCCCGCCTGCGCGACATCGCCGAGGAACTCCTCAAGGACATCGAGGAGGACACCGTGGACTTCGTCCCCAATTACAAGGAGTCGACCACCGAGCCGACCGTCCTCCCGGCCGCCCTGCCCAACCTGCTGATGAACGGCTCGACCGGCATCGCCGTCGGCATGACGACGAACATCCCGCCGCACAACCTCTCCGAGATCATCGACGCCGCCTGCGCCATCATCGACCGCCCCGGCATCACCGTCGACGAGCTGTGCACCTACATCCCCGGCCCGGACTTTCCGACCGGCGGCTACATCAACGGCCGCGCCGGCATCAAGTCCTACCTCACCACCGGCCGCGGCATCGTCCGCATGCGCGGCAAGGCCCACACCGAGGAGCTCAAGGGCGGCGGCGAGCAGATCGTCATCACCGAGATCCCCTACAACGTGAACCGCGCTACGCTCGTGCTCCGCATCGCCGAGCTGGTCCGCGAGAAGGAGATCGATGGCATCCGCGACCTGCGCGACGAGTCCGACGAGAACACCCGCATCGTCATCGAGCTCAAGCGCGGCGAGCAGTCCCAGATCGTCATCAACCAGCTTTACCAGAAGACTGCCCTCGAATCCTCTTTCGGCGTCATTTTGCTGGCCCTCGACAAGAAGCGGCCGAAGCAGATGAACATCAAGGAACTCCTTGAGTGCTACATCGACCACCGCCGCGACGTGGTCACCCGCCGCACCCAGTTCCGCCTCAAGCAGGCCGAGGCCCGCGCCCACATCCTCGAGGGCTACATCATCGCCCTCGATAACCTCGACGACTTCGTGAAGATCATCCGCGCCTCCGCCAACCGCGACGAGGCCAAGGTGCGGCTGATGACGAAGTATCCGCTCTCCGAGCTCCAGACCAACGCCATCCTCGAGCTCCGCCTCTACCAGCTCACCGGCCTGGAGCGCGGCAAGATCGAGGCGGAATACATGGCGCTCGAGAAACTAATCCTCGAGCTCCGCGACATCCTCGCCTCCGAGGCGAAGCTCCTCGCGCTGATCAAGGCGGAGCTCATCGAGCTCCGCGACAAATACGCCTCCCCCCGCCGCACCGAGATCCTCGATGTCGAGGGCGAGCTGCGCATGGAGGACGTCATCCCCAACGAGGGCTGCGTCATCACCGTTTCGCACCTCGGCTTCATCAAGCGCACTCCCGTCGCCGCCTACCGCGCCCAGAAGCGCGGCGGCAAGGGCGTCATCGGCGCCGAGACCTACGAGGAGGATTTCGTCGAGACCCTCTTCACCGCCTCGACGCACGACTACGTGCTCTACTTCACCAGCACCGGCCAGTGCCTCGCCAAGAAAATCTACGACATTCCCGAGGGCACCCGCACCGCCAAGGGCAAGTCCGTCTCCTCCTTCCTGCGGCTCAACGCCGGCGAAAAGATCGCCGCGATGGTCTGTGTGAAGGACTTCGCCGAGACCAACCACATCGTGATGGCCACGAAGAACGGCATCACCAAGAAGACCAACCTCGGCGACTACGCCAACGCCACCCGCGAATCCGGCCTGCGCGGCATCAAGCTCGAGGAGGGCGACACCCTCATTGGCTGTGTCATGACCAACGGCGAGAACGAGGTCGTCCTCGTCTCCGCCAAGGGCCAGGCCGTCCGCTTCGTCGAGGCCGACCTCCGCGACCAAGGCCGCGACACCGTCGGCGTCACCGGCATGCGCTTCAAGTATGACGGCGACTACGTCAAGGCCATCGAGGTTTGCGACGCCCAGGCCCGTCTGCTCATCGCCCGCGAGGACGGCATCGGCAAGCGCACGCCCTTCGAGGACTACCGCCTCATCTCCCGCGGCGGCACCGGCGTCATCGCCATCGATCTTCCCGAAGACGGCTCCGTCAACGTCGCCGGCGCGCTCAGTGTCCGCGACACCGACGAGGTGATGCTGCTCACGGCCAAGGGCCAGAGCATCCGCACCCGCGTGAAGGAGATCCGCGAGACCGGCCGCGGCGCCAAGGGCGTCCGACTCGTCAACCTTGAGGAAGGCGACAAGCTCCTCGCCATCGCCCGCGTCGTGGAGTCCGACGAGGAAGAGGCCGCCAACAGCAACCCGCCGGTCGAACCGGCGCCAGCCTAAGGTGGAGCGCGCTGACCCAGCGCGCTTCTGAGCGTCTTGAGGTTCCGACTTCGCTAAGGCTACGACGGACGAGCAAGCCGCTCCACCCCGATCCCCCCCAAGGCGCGCCCTTCCCGGCGCGCCTTTGCATTGTCCGACCGCCGCGCCCACTCCGGCCTTGCCAAGCAGCGGGGGCGTGAATCTCTTAATGATAATTCGCATGGCCGCCCGACTCTCCAGTCTCCTCGAACCCGCCCGCATCTCGCTCCATCTTGAGAGCACCAAGCGCACCGCCGCGATCAACGAGGTCGCCAAGCTGCTGGAGAGCGACCCGAATGTCGTCAACTTTGCCGGTTTCTACCAGGAGCTGCTCGCCCGCGAGCGCCTCGACACCACCTGCCTCGGCAACGAGATCGCCCTGCCCCACGCCCGCACCGAACACGTGAAGAAGATCGTCATCGCCGTCGGCCGCAGCGATCCCGGCGTCCATTTTGAGAACAGCAACCAGAACGTCCGCCTCATGTTCGTGCTCGGCACGCCCAAGTCGAACCCCGGCGACTACCTGATGCTCGTCGGCTCGCTTTGCCGCCTGATCAAGGAGGCTCCGCAGCGCGAGGCCCTCTTCGCCGCCAAATCTCCCGAAGAGTTCATCGCCACCGTGAAAACCTTGGAAGACATGATTCTCGGACCGGCGCCCGCCTGACCGCCGTAGCCTTGGCGAAGGCGGTAGGCCTTCATCGCCACCGTGAAGGAGCTTGAGGACAAAATCCTCGGCCCGGCGAACAAGTAGGGCCGGTCCGCTGGTTAGGGAAATGTAGGTCGGGCTTTACGCCCGACGTGTCGGGGATAAACCCCGACCTGCAAAAGCAAACCTGTCCGGAGGCCGGGTTCCACCTTGCCACCGCCGCGTCACCACGCAGCATTGTTTCTTGATCGCATGATCCATTCCTTCATCTTCAGCGAGGGCAAGCTCGTCGGCCGTGACCTTGAGTTCGAGGCGCTGCGCCTCGTGCATGGCGACAAGGGCCTCATCGTGTGGGTCGACCTCGACAATCCCACCGACGACGAGATCAAGAACGTGCTCGAGGGTCTTTTCCAGTTCCACCCGCTCGCAATCGAGGACTGCGTCACCCCCAGCCCGCTGCCGAAAATCGAGGACTACGAGGACTACCTCTTCATGGTCACGCACGCCGTGGACTACTCGCGGCAGAACAAGTTCGCCACCACCGAGCTCGATCTCTTCCTCGGCAAGGAATTCATCGTCACTTTCCACCGCCAGCCGCTGCGCTCGGTCACCGCCCTGATCGAACGCCTGGCCAAGAACGTCGGCCTCGGCCCGCGCGGCCCTGATCGCATCGCCCACTCGCTGCTCGACCTGCTCGTTGACAACTTCACGCCCATGTTGGCGGAATTAAACACTGAGCTGGAGGAGATCGAGGACATCGTGCTTACCCGGGACTCCGACAAGAAATTCGTCAGCGAGCTGCTGCAGGTGCGGGGCGACTTCTCCAAGCTCCGGCAGATCGTGCGACCCCAGCGCGACATCATCGAGCGCCTGGCCCGCGGCGACAGCAAATTCATCCGCGCCACTCTGCTGCCCTACTATCGCGACCTGCGCGACAACCTCGCCCGCCTTGAGGAAACCGTGACCGGCTACCACGAGCGGCTGATGATGGCCTTTGACATCTACCTGAACAAGGCGGCCGGCGAGGCCAACGAAGGCATCAAGTTCCTGACCGCCATCACCGCCATCACGATCCCCATCATGGTCGTGGGCACCTGGTATGGCATGAACTTCGAGCACATGCGGGAGTTGCAGACGCCGCACGGTTACCAGGCCGCCCTCGGCGTGACGCTGGTCTTCACGGTGCTGACGGCCATCTATCTGAAGAAGAGAAAGTGGTTTTGAATTCCTCCGCGACGCGGAGGAATTCACCTCGCCGGAGTCGCGACGAAGGCGGGTGCGCCATCCGATTAAAGGCGCGACTGCAACGCCCGGCGGACACTCCCCGCTTGCCAGCAAGTCCGTCCCGGCAATCTTGCCCGGATGCGCTCCCCCTCCCGACTTGCCGCCGTCGCGCTCTGCGCTGCTTTTTTTTTCAACGCCCATGCGGCCGAGGACACTGCCGCCGACGAGCAGATGCTGCGCACGATCTACACCGCGGCGCTGACCACCAGTCCGGCCGCCATGGCCTCCCTCGTTTACCTCGTGGACAAAGACGGACTGTGAGTGATACCAACGTCCCTTGATAATTAGACTTAACGCGGCAGCGCCGGTAGGGCGGCGAGTCCCTTCG
>LNEH01000203.1 GCA_001464505.1 Verrucomicrobia bacterium Ga0077533 | reverse complement strand
CTCCTACCCGCCATGCTCTTCTTCTCCCGCGCCGCCGCCGAACCGCTCAAGGTCGGCGATCCCGCCCCCGCCGTCACCGCTGTCACCGATTCGGGTGAAAAACTCGCCCTGGCCGATGTCTACAAAAAGCAGCCTTACACCCTCGTCTATTTCTACCCGAAGGCCGACACCCCGGGCTGCACCAAGCAGGGTTGCTCGCTGCGCGACGGCTATGAGGCGCTGAGCAAAAAGGGCGTGGCCGTCATCGGCGTGAGCCACGACGACGTGGCCGCGCAAAAAGCCTTCAAGGACAAATACCACCTGCCGTTCACCCTGATCGCCGACACCGACAAGACCGTCATCAACGCCTTCGGGGTCCCGACCAAGGTCGTCCCGCTGGTGGGTGAATTCGCCTCGCGCTCGGCCTACCTGATCAAGGACGGCAAGATCGTCTACACCGACTACAAGGGCACGACCGACAAGCAGGCCGAAGCCATTCTCGCCGAGCTGGCGAAACCCGGGAACTGAGCGGTCGCGTTGTTTGCCCGGTCGGGGCTTCATGCCCCGACGGAATCAGTCGCGGCGGTCGCGCCCGAACGCAAAAACCATATGGGTGCGGGCTGTTTACCCCGGAAAGCCAAGACGAGAATGTAAATGACGCGGGCTTGCCGCCGGGCGTTTTTGGCGGAAACCTCTCGCTTGACACCCCCCGGCCCGCCCCGCGAACCTGACCCTCTTTTCCCTATACAACCATGAAGCCTACATTCCGCCCGCACCGCAAGAAACGCGCCCGCAAGATCGGTTTCCGCGCCCGCAAGGCCACCCGGGGTGGCCGCAAAGTCCTCGCCGCCCGCCGCCGCAAAGGCCGCAAGCGTCTGACCGTCGTCTGAGGATGCACCTGCGCGCCGGGCAACGCCTGCGGCGCAACGCCGATTTTCTCGCCGTTCGCGAGCAGGGCCATCGCCTCGATTGCGGGGCTTTCCTCCTGACCTGGGCCGCCCGCCCCGGTTCGGTGCCGCCGGCTCCCGCGCGGGTCGGGGTCGTCGCCTCCCGGGCCGCCGTGGGCGACGCCGTCCACCGCAACCGCGCCAAGCGCCGCCTCCGCGCCATCTACCGCAAGCACCAGGCCCTCGTGCCGCCCGGCCTCGACCTCATCCTCACCGCCCGCGCCGCCCTGCTGCGCTTGGAATTCACCGAGGTGGAAAAAAAATTCGCCGCCCTCTGCCACAAACTGTCCCCGCCCAAGTGCGACCGCCGATCCTCACCACCGGCGGTCACAGACCGCCGCTACAGTCAGATCATTTCCTTTCCCGCCCGCGCCGCAAGCGGGCTGGTCTGGGTTTACCAGCGCACGGTGTCACCCGCCCTGGTCGTGCTGTTCCCGACTTGCGGCTGCCGCTTCGCGCCGACCTGCTCGCACTATGCCCGCGGCGCACTGGCCGGGCACGGCCTGCTCCTTGGCCTCGGCCTCACGTTGCGCCGGCTCGCCAAATGCGGCCCCTGGCACCCGGGCGGCGAGGATCCGGTTCCTCCTTCGCCAAGGCTTCGGAGGACAGGGCCGCCGGTCTGCACGGCCGTCCACCGGTAACCCCGGCCGCTTTCACTCTCACTCTCCCTTTCCCTTTCTCATGGATAAAAAGAATACAATCATCGGGGTGCTGCTCCTCGTCGCCGCCATGGTGAGTTTCTACATCAGCGCGCGCTACGCACCCCAGCAACCGGTCCGTCCGTCCGCCCCCCCCACCACCAGCGGCAGTCCGCTGGCCACAAACCAGGCACCGGTGGCCGGTCCGGCCAGCTCCCCGAGCGACGCCACGCTCAGCGCCTCGCCCGCCTCCGCCCTGGCGCCGGCCCAATATGCCACGCTGGCCAACGAGTTCATCACGGTGAAGTTCACCACTCATGGCGGCGCCATCGATTCCATCGCCCTGCGCAAGAAAGCCGCCTACCTCGACCCGCAGGGCAAGCCCACCCATGAACGCTACACGCTCAACGCCACGCAGGCCGCGCCCGCGCTGAGCCTCGCCGACTTCCCCGGCGCCGACCGTGCCGTCGCCTACACGCTCGTGACCCACCGCGCCACGGAGGTTGTTTACCGCGCCGTCACCCCCGACCTTGAGATCACCCGCCGCTACTCGCTGGCCACCGCCCCCGGTCTCGACGACTACCAGCTCCGCCACGAAACCACCTTTCGCAACCTCACGGAGGCCCCGTTGGCGCTGCCGCGCGCGGTCTTCAATCTCGGCACCTCCGTTCCGCTCAGCGACTCCGACACGGGCATCTACCTCAACGTCGGCTACTACAACGGCGAGGACGCCGAGTTTGTCAGCCGCGATGAACTCGCCGGCGGCTTCTTCAGCTCCGCGCCGGTGGCCGCCCTCGACAAGCCCGCCGCCATTCGCTGGGCCTCGGTGAAGAACCAGTTCTTTGCGATGATCCTCACGCCCGACCAGCCCGGCACCGGCGTCCGCATCGAGCGCGTGAAGATTAACCCCCTGCAGCCGCCCGAGAACCGGGCGGCTTACGGCGTCACGGCCTACGCCCAGTTCGACCTGCCGCCGCTCGCGCCGGGCGCCAGCACCACCTTCGGCGCCAGCTACTACGCCGGACCCAAGGAATACAAGCGCCTCTCCAACCCCGATGTCTTCAAGCACAAGGAGGGGGATGTCATGCAGTTCAACAGCGGCTTTGGTAAGGTCTTCTTCTCCGGTTTCTTCGCCCCGCTGCTGCTGACCATCATGAACTGGGTCCACTCGATCGTGCCGGGCTGGGGCTGGGCCATCGTCATCACCACGCTGATCCTGAAGATCGTCTTCCTGCCGCTCACCCTGGCCGCCTCGCGCTCCGCCAAGCGCATGGCGAAGCTCCAGCCGCACATGCAGGCCATGCGCGAGAAATACAAGGACAACCCCCAGAAGATGCAGACAGAGACGCTCCGCCTTTTTAAGGAGAACCAGGTCAACCCCGTGGGCGGCTGCATCCCGATCCTCATCACGATCCCGTTCTTCATCGGTTTCTTCACCATGCTGCAAAGCGCCTCGGAGCTGCGCTTCGCCTCGTTCCTCTGGGCGCACGATCTCTCCGCGCCCGACACCATCTACACCTTCGGCGCCGTCACGCTCCCGCTGCTCGGCCTGACGCACCTGAACGTCAACATCATGCCCCTGCTCATGGGCGCGACCATGATCGTCCAGATGCGGCTCACCCCGATGCCGTCCACGGATCCGGCGCAGCAGATGATGTTCAAGGTCATGCCCTGGATCTTCACGCTGTTCTGCTACAACTTCGCCTCGGGCCTCGCCCTCTACTCGACCATCAACGGCCTGTTCACCATCGGCCAGCAGATGGTCATCAACCGGATGCCCGAGCCCGACCTGCCGATCAACAACGGCGCCGCCAAGCCCGCGGCCGCCGACGGCGTGAAGAATGTCACGCCGAAGAAGAAGAAATGATGCCCGCGCCCGTCGCCGGGGCGGCGGCGCTCACCGGCCCGGGCTGAAGTGGCCCGCCTGCCTGGTCAGGGATTTCTCCAGGCTGCCGCACACCAGCTCGCACAGCTTCGGAATCGTCGGGTCGCTGATCCGGTAGAAAACCTGCAGCCCCTCCTTGCGCCGGGCCAGCACGTGCGCCGCGATCAGCGTCTGGAGGTGCCGGGAGATGTTCGCCTGCGTGCCCCCGGTCGCCTCGACCAGTCCGGTCACGTTCATCTCGCCGTCAAACAGCGCCTGGATCAGCCGCAGCCGCATCGGCTCCGCCAGCACGGCGAAGCGGCGGGCGACGATTTCGAGGGCCTGGTCGTTGAGCGGCAGAGGACGGGCCATGCCGCGAGCAAATGCCGGCTTGACCTTTTGGCAAGTATATACGTATTCACTCATATACTACTATGAAAATCGAGAACCTGGTCCGCATCCTCGCCGGCGCCATGACGCTCCTCAGTGTCGCCTTGGTGTATTTTGTGAGCCCCTGGTGGCTGCTGCTCACGTGCTTCGTCGGCGCGAACCTTCTCCAATCCGCCTTCACCGGCTTCTGCCCGCCCACCTTGATTCTGCGCAAGCTCGGGTGGGTTGACACCGACAACGTCATTCACTGGGGCGGCATGAAAAAGTGATCCCGGCCATGCCATTCCGCTTGTTCCTTTTGTCTCTTTTGCTGCTGACCGGCGCTGCCTGCCGCCGCCAGCCGGGCCCTGCCGTGGTGGCCGATGCTCCGGCCGTGTCCGTCCGCCTGGCTCCGGTCGTCTCCGCCTCGGTGCCGGTGCTGCTTGAGGCCCCCGCCACGGTCCGCCCGGCCGAGCGCGCGAGTCTGGCGGCCAAGCTCACGGGCACGGTCGCCTCCTTCCCGCTGGGCCTCGGCGCCAGCGTGGCCGCGGGCGACGTGCTGCTCACGCTCAACGCCCCCGAGACCGGGGCGCGCGTCCGCCAGGCCCAGGCCCAGCTCGCCGAGGCCGAGCGCAACACGACCCGCCAGCGCACGCTGGTCGCCAGCGGCGTCAACCCGCCCGAGGCTTTGCGTGACGCCGAGGATCGGTTGCGTTTCGCCCAAGCTGCGGCCGCCGAGGCCGAGGCGATGCTGGCCTACGCGACTGTCCGCGCTCCGTTTGCCGGCGTGATGACCGAGAAGCATGTCCTGCCCGGCGATCTGGCCACCCCCGGCCTGCCGCTTCTGGTGTTCGAATCCACCCAGCGCCTCCGGGCCGAGGGCGCCGTGCCCGAGGCGGCGGCGACTTCCCTGCGGATTGGCGCGCCCGTCGCCGTCGTGCTGGCCGAGGGCGCCGAACCGATCTCCGCCGTCATCGAGGAACTCTCCCCGGCGGCCGACGCGGTCAGCCGCTCGATTCTGCTCAAGGCCGCGCTGCCGCCCGGTAGCGCCCGCTCCGGCCAGTTCGCCCGGCTGCAGGTCATCGTCGGTGATGCGCCGGCACTCTTCGTGCCGGTGACCGCCGTCACCCGCTTCGGCCAGATGGAACGCGTCTTCGTCGTGGTCCATGAACGCGCCGGGCTCCGGCTGGTGAAGACCGGTCGCACCACCGGTGATCGCGTTGAGATCCTCTCCGGTCTTAACCCCGGGGAGCAGGTCGTCCTCGCCCCGCCCGCCGCCTTGCGCGACGGCCAGCCCGTCACCCTCCGGCCATGAACCGGCCCGGCGCCACCAACGCGCACGGTTTTGCCGGCCGGCTGGCTGCGCTGTTCGCCAATTCCCGGATCACCCCGCTGCTGGTGATCGCTTCGCTGCTGCTCGGGGGTTTCGCCGTGATCATGCTGCCACGCGAGGAGGAACCGCAGATCAAGGTTCCGATGGTCGACGTGATTGTCGCCATGCCCGGCGCCACGGCCCGCGAGGTCGAGAACCGCGTCACCCGTCCGATGGAAAAACTCCTGTGGGAAATCCCGGGTGTCGAATACCTCTATTCCACCTCCTACCCCGGACGCTCGCTGGTCATCGTGCGCTTCAAGGTCGGCTCCGATCCCGAGCAAAGCCTTGTCCGGCTCAACCAGAAACTCCAGGCCAACTACGACCGCATTCCGCCCGGCGTCAGCACCCCGCTCATCAAACCGCGCACGATCGACGACGTCCCGGTCGCCGCCCTCACTCTTCACAGCCGCACGCAGGATCATCTGACCCTCCGCCAGCTGGCCGCCCAGCTCGACGACGCCGTGAAGGCGCTGCCGGATGTCGCCGAGACCACGCTGATCGGTGGCGTCCGCCGCCAGCTCCGTGTGCAGGTTGATCCGGTCAAGCTCGCATCGCGCCAGCTCACGCTCGACGACCTCGCCGCCGCGCTCCGCGCCGCCAACGCCCGCAGCCAGGACGGCGCGCTCGCCACGGCCAATCGCGTTCTCCTCATCGAATCCGGTGCCTACTTCCGCGATGCGGCCGACGCCGCCAACCTCGTGCTCGGCACCTGGCAGTCGCGACCGATCTTTCTCCGCGATGTCGCCACTGTCACCGACGGCCCCGCCGAATTGACCGACTATGTGCTTTTTGGCCGGGGGTTGCATGCCGCCGGCCGCGCTGGGACCGGTCCGGGGCCGGCGGAGCCGGTCACAACCGACGAGGAAGCCGCCGTCACCCTCAGCGTCGCCAAGCGCCCGGGGGCCAACGCCGTCACCGTCGTCCGTGCCATCGAAGCCACCGTCGCCCGCCTCCGCGGCGTGCTGCTCCCCGCCGACGTCGAGGTGACTTTCACCCGCAACTACGGCGCCACGGCCAGCGAGAAGTCCAACGAACTCCTCCTCCACATGGGCATCGCCGTCTTTGGCGTCGCGCTGCTCATCCTTTTCTTCCTCGGCTGGCGCGAGTCCCTCGTGGTCCTGCTCGCCATCCCCGTCACGCTCGGCCTGACGCTGTTGGTTTTCTATCTCTACGGCTACACGCTGAACCGCATCACGCTCTTCGCGCTGATCTTCTCCATCGGCATTCTCGTGGACGACGCCATCGTCGTCGTGGAAAACATCGTCCGCCACCGGCACCTGCCCTCCAGCCGCGGCCGCCCGTTGCATGAGATCGCGGTCGAGGCCGTGAACGAGGTCGGCAACCCGACCATTCTGGCCACCTGGGCCGTGATCGCCGCCGTGCTGCCGATGGCCTTCGTCGGTGGCCTGATGGGCCCCTACATGCGGCCGATCCCGATCGGGGCCAGCGCGGCCATGTTGTTTTCACTCGTGGTCGCCTTCACCGTCACGCCCTGGGCCGCGCTGCGCGTGCTGCGCCGGCACACCGGGGCGCTGTCCCCCGGCCATGAAGCCGGACTGCATGACGAGGAGCCGAGGGATTTCTTCACCCGCCTCTATCATCGGGTCATGGATCCGATGATCGCCCGCGCCCGCTGGCGCTGGGTCTTCCTTGGCGGTGTCGCCGCCCTGTTGCTCGGCGCGGTGTCCCTGGTCGGTCTGGGTTTCGTGCAGGTGAAGATGCTGCCCTTCGACAACAAGTCCGAGTTTCAGGTCATCCTCGACCTGCCTGAGGGCTCGACCCTGGAGGAGACCGCCCGTGTCGCCCGTGAACTCGCCGCTGCCGTCCGCACCGAGCCCGAGGTGCGCGACTATCAGATCTACGCCGGCACCGCCTCGCCTTTCAATTTCAACGGCCTCGTCCGCCACTACTTCCTGCGCCGCGGCGCGAACGTCGCCGACCTCCAGATCAACCTCCTGCCCAAAGGAGAACGCTCGGCCCAGAGCCACGACATCGCCGTGCGCGTCCGCCCCCGCCTCGCCGCCATCGCGGCGAAATACGGCGCCACCCTCGCCGTCGCCGAGGTGCCCCCCGGCCCGCCCGTGCTCCAGACCCTCGTGGCCGAAGTTTACGGCCCGACCGAGGAGGCCCGCCTCGCCCTCGCCGGCCGCGTGAAGCGGATTTTCCAAGAAACCGAGGGCGTCGTGGACGTGGACTGGTATGTCGAGGAGCTGCAGCCCACCGTCCACTTCCGCGTGGATCGCACGAAGGCCGCCCTGCACGGCATCAGTGTCGCCACCATCGCCCGCACCATCCGCACCGCCGTCACCGGCACCAAGGTCGATCTCCTCCACCAACCGCTCGACCGCGAGGATGTGGACCTCGTCCTCGAACTCCCGCGCGCCCTCCGCAGCCGGCCCGAGGATCTCCTCTCCCTCCAGCTGCGCTCCGACCACGACGACATCATCCGCGCCGGCGAACGCCCGCTCATCCCGCTGGGTGAACTCGTCAGCCTCGAACGCACGACGGGCGAACGAAACCTCTACCGCAAGAACCTCCGGCCCGTCATCCACGTCACCGGCGACGTCGCCGGCGCGGTCGCCAGCCCGGCCTACGCCCTCTTCGCCATGAACCGCGAAGTCGCCCGACTCGACGGCCGCGACTTCGGCGGCACGCAGCCCGCCGTCGCCGTCTTCCACATGAACCAGCCCGACAGCGAACTCGAGCCCGCGATCAAGTGGGATGGAGAATGGCACGTGACCCTCGAAGTCTTTCGCGACCTGGGCCTGGCCTTTGCCGCCGTGTGCCTCCTCATCTACCTGCTCATGGTCGGCTGGTTCAAAAGCTACGTCACGCCCTTCGTCATCATGGTCGTGATCCCGCTTTCGCTCATCGGCATCCTCCCGGCCCACGCGCTGATGGGCGCGTTCTTCACCGCCACCTCCATGATCGGCTTCATGGCCGGCGCCGGCATCATTGTCCGCAATTCCATCATCCTCGTCGACTTTATCGAGCTGCGCCGGGCCCAGGGCCTGCCACTGGCCGAGGCGGTCGTCGAGGCCGGTGCCGTCCGCTTCCGCCCGATGCTGCTCACCGCCCTCGCCGTCATCGTCGGCGCCTCGGTCATCCTGGCCGATCCGATCTTTCAGGGCCTCGCCCTCTCGCTCATGGCCGGCGAAGTCGCCTCGCTGCTCATCAGCCGCTTTGCCGTGCCGGTGCTTTACTTCATGGCCAACCGGCGGGGTGATGCTCCAATTCCTGTCCGTCCACCCTGAACCCCATAATGCCATGAAAACCAATGTTGGCTCCTTTGACCGCTACATCCGCATTATTGCCGGTCTCACCATCCTCGGTGCCGGCTACTACTTCCAGACCTGGTGGGGTCTCGTCGGCCTCGGGCCGATCCTCACCGCCGTCTTCCGTTTCTGCCCGGCGTATCTGCCTTTCGGCCTGAACACTGGAGGAATCGAGAAGGACTGACGGGGTCAATCGCCGTGGCCTTGCGCCGCGACGGGGTTTCCTTGCCGACCGGGAGCCTGGCATGGGTGGAGCCGCGCCGCTGCGCATGGATTGTCATTTGCTGCTCTCCGTGACTGACGGCGTGCGGAGGTGTATACTGTCGGCATGAAAATTTCCTGCGCCCCTTGGCTGGCGCCTTTCCTCTGTGCCGGCCTGCTGGCCGCGACCCCGGAGGATCCGGCGCTCCAGCGCAAGTTCACTTGGGTGGATTCCACCGACTCTGCCGTCAGCGACATCCGCCGCCTGGGCGAGGCGATGATCCAAAAAGTGGGCAACAACCTGATCAGCGAGGTCAGCCGCGTGGTCCCGGCGAAGGGCCCGGAGGCCGGCATCGACGACCTCCACCTGAAGCAGTTGAAACTTCCCGCCGGCCAGCCGGGCCAGCCCCAGGTCACCGCGGTCAAGCGCACCAGCCTCAAGGTCCGCGACCCCGCCAATCTGCCCGACAATGCCGACCTCGCCGCGCTCATGTCCATCCACTCGGCTTTGGCGGACGGCGACACTCCGCCCAAGGTGCTCGTGCAGCAGCTTGAGGCCGAGGGCTCCGCGCCGGCCGAGTGGCGCGTCTACCGGCCCATCGTCACTTCCGCCGCCTGCCTGGTTTGCCATGGCCCGGCCAATACCCTTGAGCCCGGCGTGAAGGCCAAACTCGAACGCCTCTACCCCGAGGACAAAGCGACCAACTATGCCATTAATGAGTGGCGCGGCGTCATCCGCGTCTCCATCGTGGCCCCCGCTGGATCCCCGGCCAACCCCAAGAAAACCACCCCCTGATCCCATGCGCTCCTGCCTCCTGTTCCTCGCCCTGTGTTGCTCCACCGCCTCGGCCGCCGAGGTGGCGAAGATCGCCCCGGCCGACGCCGCCAAACTCGTCGCCGATGGCAAGGCCGTGCTCGTCGATGTCCGCGAACCCGGCGAGTGCGCCGAATCCGGTGTCGCTGCCCCCGCCGTGCTGCTGCCCAAAAGCGATTTCGACGGCGCGCAAAACGACTGGAAGCCGTTTCTCGAACAAAACGCCGGCAAGGAAATCATCCTCTACTGCCGCAGCGGCAACCGCTCCGGCAAAGTCGCCGCCATTCTGGCCGAAAAAGGCCTGAAGGTCGCCAACGCCGGCGGCTTCACCGACTGGCAGAAAGCCGGTCTGCCGACCCGTCCGGTTCCGGCCGCAAAACCCTGACGCCACCCCGCCGCGAAATCGCGGGATCCATGCCCGCCGCCAAACCCCCGGAGCCCCGAGGTTGATGTCAACCAATAGTTGACATCAACGCGCGAGCCGAGTCCCCGGGTTCTGGACAATCAAGGGTGGCTCTCGGCCGATGGCGCGCAGGGCGCTCAATCCATCTTGGCGCCGGCCTTGATCCAGGCGGCGAGCACGGCGCGTTCCTGGTCCGTCATCTTTGTGATGTTGCCGAGGGGCATGAGGCGCGTGGTGATCACCTGTTGGTAAAGTCGCGGGGCGTTCTGCACCAGGTCCGCCGGCGTGTGCAGCAGCACCCCCGCCTGCGGCTGCGCATAACCCGGGAACGTCGGCTGCGGCGAGTGGCATTGGATGCAGTGCTGGCCGACGATGGCACGCACGCGGTTGAACGTCACCTCGCCCTCCACCGGCGGCAGCGGCACGACACGCGGTTGCGTCCACCAGGCCACCAGCCCCAGCAACCCGGCGCCGAGCGCGGGATATTGCCAGGCGTGGATCCCCTTGTGCTTGCGGTTGAAGAAATGCCGGATGACCACGCCAGCCGCCGTCAGCAACATCAGCACGGCCCAGTTCTGCGGATGCATGTAGGTCGAGGCGTAGTGGTTGCTGATCATGATGAACAGCACCGGCAGCGTGAAATAGTTGTTGTGGACGCTGCGCTGCTTGGCGCGCTGGCCGTCGCGCGGATCGGGCGCGGACCCGGCGCGCATCGCCGCCACCATCCGCTTCTGCCCGGGGATGATGATGAAAAAAACATTCGCCGCCATGATGGTGCCGATGGCGGTGCCGACATGGATGAACATCGCGCGGCCGCCGAGCGTGCGCGCCAGTCCCCACGCCAGCAGGGTCACCAATCCGAACACGATGACCCCGAGCAATCCCTCGTGTCGGCCCAGTGGCGAACGACAGAGCAGGTCGTAGACGATCCACGAGCCGACCATGCTCGCGGCGCCGATGGCCACGGCCTGGAGCGGCGTGAGCGCCATGACGTTGCCGTCGATCATCATGGTCCCGGCCTTCAGCCAGTAAACCAGCACCAAGAGCGCCGTGCCCGAGAGCCACGTCGTGTAGGCCTCCCACTTGAACCAGTGGAGTTTCTCCGGAAGCGCGGCCGGGGCGACGAGGTATTTCTGCGGATTGTAGAACCCGCCACCGTGGACGGCCCAGAGCTCGCCGCCGACGCCCTTCTTTGCGGCGTCGGAGCCGGGGGCCGGGGCATCGAGGCTGTTGTCGAGCCAGATAAAATAGAACGACGAGCCGATCCACGCCACGCCGGCAATGATGTGCAGCCACCGCACCAGCATGCTCAGGAAATCTAGGTAATGCGCGTCCATGTCCGGTGCGCGCCATGCAAACAGCGCCGCCGCCGGAGGCAACGCCGATTAGCCCACGCCGCCGCCGGGAAACCCTGGGCCGGAAATTTGTAATATAATACGTTACAAATTACCGAGACCCGCGCGCGAGGCGCGCGGACTGGACGAGGCATACGCAATCCTCGCCGTCCTCCGTGTGCAGCCAGTGCAGATCGAGTTCCGGAAACGCTTCGTCCATCGCCGCGCGCAGGCCGCCGACTTCCAGCACCATGATGCCGTGGGGCTGCAAGCGGTCGCGCGCCTGGCGCAGCAGCTTGCGAATGATGTCGAGTCCGTCCTTGCCGCCGTCGAGCGCCATGGCCGGTTCTTGTTTGAATTCCGCCGGCAGACCGCGCAATTCGCGTGTCGGCACATAGGGCGGATTGCTGAGGATGAGGTCGTATTTCACCGGCGGAACGGCATCGAACACGTCCGAGTGGAACAGTTTCACGCGCTTCATGAGATGATGGGTGGCGACGTTGAACTTGGCCACTGCCAAGGCGGCGGGCGAGAGTTCGATGGCATCGACCTTCGCCCCGGGAAACTGGCGCGCGAGCAGAATGGCGAGGCAGCCCGAGCCGGTGCAGACATCCACCGCGCGCCTCACGGGTTTGCGCTGTAGGGCGGGGTCGCTGACCCCGCCTTTTTTCGCGCGCGGCGGGATCAGTGATCCCGCCCTACATTCGACCAGATCGGCGATCTGGGGCAACAGCTCCAGAAAATAGGAGCGCGGGATGATGACGCGTTCGTCCACATGGAACCGGTGTTCGCCGAGGAAGGCCTCGCGCGTCAGGTAGGCGGCGGGCACGTGCTCCTCGATCCGGCGGCGGAAAACTTCGGCCACTCGCGCCTGCTCGTCAGCCGTCAGCTTGCGGCGCAGCACGGCGGGTTTGCTGTCGAGCGGCAGGTTCAGAGTGCGGAGCAGCAGGTAAAGTGCCTCGTCGTGGACCGTCGTCGCCACCTGCCCGAGCGCGACATGGTGCCGCGCGTATAGCCGCTCCGCCCAGGGCAGCCAGTCGCCCAGCGTGGCCGGCTTGCCGGGCCGACTTGTCCGCTTTGGCTTCAGCGACGGCGGAAGCCTTGGCGAAGGCCGGTTGCCCGGCGGCGCGGGTGCAGGGGCGCGGGCGGCCATGGCCTATTGCTTTTCCGCGACTTTCGCGGCCGTATGCACGTGGTTGAAGATGTGGTCGGCGCAGTAGCACTCGTCGTTCGCACACTTCGAGCAGTAGCGGAAATCCATGTGCCGGTCGGTCAAGTCGGTCTTGCCACAGACCGTGCAGCGGTGCCGCGACTCGTTTTCGTCCGCGCTAAACTCGGACCGGCGGACCTGCTGCTGCCTGTGCTGGCGGCCGGTCCTCAGGCGCTGCACGATGTCGCGGGCGAAAAAGACCAGAAAATTGCCGGTGGCCGCCAGCACCGCGAGCCGGGCGTTCCAACCGCCGGTTACGACCGCATAGGCGAAACCCAGCCAGAGCAGGAGGGCAAACCACTTGATCTTCACCGGCAGGATGAAAAACAGGTAGAGCTCGAAGTCCGGGTTCAGGAACGCAAACGCGAGGAACACCGACACCGCGAAGAACGCATAGCCGGTCGCCTGATAAGGGGTGAGAAACGAGACCGCGACCGTCAGCGCCCAGCCGAGCAGGAAAAACAGGTTGAACCGGAAGACGCCCCAATGGCTTTCCAACGCCTGGCTGATCATGTGGAAAAAATACCAGCTGACCGCCAGGAACACCGCGCCGACCATGGTCAGCTGCCCGGTGACCGGTGGCACCAGGGCGAAGGTGAACAGCCGCCAGAATTCCCCCTGCCCGACCAGCGCCGGCACCAACAGAATCCGTCCCAAGTCGAACTGTCCGAGCAGGGCAAAGCCGAGGAACATCACCTGCCCGCCGATCAGATAGAGCGCGAGGTGGGGGATCGCGAAGCGGCCGAAGGCGCGTTCGAATCGGTTGAGGAAACCCATGTCCGGCTACTTTGCCCCGGCCTTCGTCAGCGAGTCGAGCAAAGTCTGCTTCTGCTTCTGGAGGACCGGTTCGGTGACCGTGACCAAAATGGCGCTGGCGTGATCCAGGCGGCCCATCTTGATCAGCACGTTGATGGCCTGGAGCCGGATGGTCTGCTGCTCGATGCCCGGCTGGGCGCGGGTTTCCAGTGCGCTCCACCGCGCGAGCGCCGTGTCCCATTGGGGAACCTCGAGGTCGTTGTAAGCTTCGGCGCTGCGGTAGGCGTAGCCGAAATTATCCGGGGCCAATTCCGCGGCGCGGGCGAAGGCCTGCAGCATCGCCTGGTCCAGCGAGGCGCGCGTGAACTGGCCGGTCTTGATGAACTCGTCGCGCCCCTCCGTGAGCAGTTTGCCAAGGTGGTAGTGGTAGAGCGGTTCCTGCGGCTCGAGTTCGATCGCGGCCGTGAGCCACGGCAACGCCTCGACCACCTTGCCGTCCTCGGCGAGGAAGCGGGCGATCTCGTTTTTCACGACGGGGATTTCCGCGTCGAGTTTGTTCGCCTTGAGCAAAATACCGACGGCCTCGCGCGTCATGCCGACCTGGCCCAGCAACAGGCCATAGGTGACATAGGCGGGGGCGAAATCCGGGCTTTTCTGGATGAGCACATCGTAGCTGTGAATGACGCTTTGCAATTCGCCGCGCAGCCAGGCCATGTCCAGATGCTCGCCCTCTTTTTCGGCCCGGGCAAAGATGTCGCGCTGCCGCGTGACAATTTCCTTGAGGGTTTTTTCGGCCAAGGTCTCGGCGCGAGGCGGGGCTTCGGCGGCACGCAGGAGCAGGGCCGCCAGCAGGCCGGCCGCCACCGCGAGAGTTTTGAGGAAAATCCGCATGCGCCTACGACACGGGCTCCGGCGGAACGTTCAAGGTTTTATGCCGTGTCGGCGGCCGGCGCGATCCGCAGGGCCCGGCGCCAGAGCAGGACGACCAGCCAGGCCACGAGCATGGTCGTGAGGGTGTGGCTGAGGTAATGCGCGCCTTTCAGCATCTGGTAGCCGCCCATCCACCAGCCCAGACCGAGGCCGAGCGCAATGACGCCCTGGCGCCAGCGCCGGTTGGCGCGCACGGCGAGCAATCCCATCAGCGCGAATCCGCCGCTGGCGTGGCCGGCGGGAAAACACCCGCCGCGCCGCCCCGGCGGGTCGTCGGCCGGATGGGGTTCGCAGAGTTTCGCGTAGGCCATGTCGCCGCCGTAGCGCCGGATTTCCGAGGGACAGAAGACGTTGGTGTATTTCTTCCCGAGCCCGGCGAGCGCGGGCACGGTGGCGATGACGAGCACGCCGAGCCAGAGCCCGCGCCGGTCCAGCCGCAACCGTTCGCGCCACCGCGCCGGCCCGGCGGCGAGGGTCAGCGCCGTGAGCGCGAAGACCCACACGAGCGCCTTCGGGCCGTTGTAGAACACCAGTCGCGCCACCGGCTCTTTCTCGTCCACGAGCCAGCGCCGCGTCTCGAAATTGAAAAAGTGATCCTGCAGCGCGAGATCGAGATTCGTGAACTCGAACAGCGCGAACACCCCGGCCAGCAACCCGAGGGTGATCCAAAGCGGGCGAAGGGAAGCAGCCGGTCCGGGACTCATGGCCCCGAGACTGGCTCCGTCTTGAGGCCGAGCAAGCGTTTGAAGTCGAAGTTGACCCGCAGCTTGGCGCGGAGCCCGATGTCGTTGCCGTCCGGCCCATGGGAGAAACGCAGGGCGAGACCGAGCAGCCATTTGCCCTTGCTGTTGAAGGTGTATTTCGTCGGCAACACCCACAGCACGCTTGGCCGGAGCGCGTAGACGTCGCGGCCGACGTCGGTTGTGAACCGGGTGGTCGCGTAGGTGGCCTCGAGCGCGTAGGTCACCGTTCCGCGCTCCCACAAGACGCCACCGGAAACGTTGACCGAGTCGTTCCTCAGCTCGTTTTTCTCCAACTCCCTCCCGCCGGACACCTTGGTCACATCATCCCAGCCGGCGCCGCCGAAAACCCGCCAGCCGGGCGCGCCAGTCAGCGGACGTGACGCGGTGATGAAAGGCGCGATATGCCGCAATCCATCGGTCACGTCGATCGGCGGACTGCCGATGGGTTGCGAGAATTCCACCCCGGTGGACGTTTCCCAGCCGAGCCCGAAAATCTCCCCCAGCCGGTATTTGGTGCCGAGGCGGAGCGTGGAAAACCCGCTCTCCTCGAAAAAAGCCTGGCGCTTCAGCCCGTGGGAAAAATAGGCGTCCGCCTCGGCGGTGGCCTCCCAGCGGGTGGTGATGCCGTAGCGAAAGCCCAGCGCGGTCCGCAGGTGATCGCGCTTGGTCAGATCCCCGAGGTGGGGATGGACGATCAGGCGGAGGGAATGCTTTTTTTCCGTGCGCGGCAGCACGCTGTTGAAAATCCCGCGGACGCGTAGGTCGTCATCCGATGGTTTTTCCGCAGCGGGCAGGGCCGGGGTCTCCGCCCCAAGCATCAGGTGGCTCAAAAAAAAACAACCCAACAGGCAGGTTTTGGCGGGATATTTCATGGTTTGGAGACAGGCACCATCGCCGGGGGTTGCATCGCGCGGGTGAACTCATCGGGGCTGAGCGCCCGGTAGCGGTTGTGTTCGTAGAGGTGGCTGGCCGCCTGGTAATAGCCGACCACCATCGTCAGAAAATCATGGTCCAGGGGTTGTTCCGTGAGGCTGAAGTCGGCGCGGTTGTAGCGGTATTGCGTCTCCCGCCGCACGGGGTTGAGCACCATGAAGTCGTCGCCTTTGAGCAGCCCGAGTTTCTGGTAGGTGCCGATCAGGGCGCGGCCCTCCTGTGGATCGGTTTGCCGGACATCACGGCCGAAAAACCGGCTTGGGTAGGTCCAGTTCAGCAGTCCGAGCAGGGTCGGCGCATAGTCCATCTGGCTGGTGAGGGTCGTGACGCGCCCCGGCGCGATCTGGCCGCCGGGCGCATAAATGATGAGCGGGATATGGTAATTCTGCACGGGCAGCTCGGTCTTGCCGGCGCTGGAGGCGCAATGGTCGGCCACGATCACGAACACTGTGTTTGTGAACCAGGGTTTCGTCGCCGCGTCGCGGATGAATTTGCCGATGGCGTAGTCGGTGTATTTTACCGCGCCGGCGCGGCCGGAGACTTTGGACGGCAGGTCGATCCGGCCTTCGGGGAAGGTGAAGGGCCGGTGGTTCGACGTGGTCATCACGAAATAGTGGAACGGCTGGCCGGTCGCGTGGCCGGCGTCGGCCTCGCGCAGCGTCCAACCAAAGAGATCCTCGTCGCACACCCCCCAGACGTTGGCGAAGGTGATTTCCTCCTTCGGCACCCCGGTGCGGTCGATGACCCGGTAGCCGTTGTGCCGCCGTAGATGAACGCCGTGTCATAACCCTTCGCGCGAAAGACGGAGCCAAGCGTGAACATGTCCTCGTTGCGCGGGCGTTTGATCATCGAACGGCCGGGCGTGGGCGGCAACGAAAGCGCGAGCGCCTCCATGCCGCGGTCGGTGCGCGTGCCGGTAGCGTAGAAATTGTCGAACACCAGGCTCTTCGGCGCGATCTCGGCCAGGTTCGGCGTCAGGTTGGACGCATGGTTGAAAATGCTCAGGAAATCCGCGCTCAGGCTCTCGACGGTGATCTGGATGACATTGGGGCGCAGCTCGGGGCCGGTGTTGCGCACGGTGTGCAACGTGTCCTGCACTTCCGGGCCCAGGGTCACCGACCGGTCGCGCGCCAGTTCATGCCGCACGACCAGAAAGGCGCCGTCGTCCGACAGCGTCGTGTAGAACTTGCCGTAATCGAGCGCGTTGTTCCAGAACGCGGCGAAGAGCGACCAGAGTCCGTTCTTGGCCAGCTCGCGGTTGAAGTTGTTGCGGAAGGCCGGCAGGTGGCTCTCGCTCAGCGTCAGGCCCAGCGACAGGATGCCGGCGAGCCAGACCCCGCTGGTTGCGAACCGGAGTCTGAACGGCTCGTGCGCGGCGGCATCGATCCAGCGCCGCGGCCAGCCGGTGCGCCAGCACAACCAGTAAGTCACCAGCGTCGCCAGCGCGAGGCCGCCAAAAATCAGCGGCAGGTTGTAGGACTCGCGGATGTTGCCGATCACCTCGGTCGTGTAGACCAGGTAGTCCACCGCGATGAAGTTGAACCGCACGCCGAATTCGTCCCAGAAAACCCACTCCGCGACGGTGTTGAAGAGCAGCAGGTAAATCACGACGAAGCCGGTTGCGTGCGCCAGCCACCGCTCCCAGGCGTGCTTGAACCAGCCGCCCGGCAGCAGGGTCAGCAGCAACAGCATGGGCAGCGCCGCCCACCCGGCCGCCCCGAGGTCATAGAGCGCCCCCCAACCGAAGGCCGCCACCAGACTCAAGGTCCAGGTCACATCGGACGACGCCTTCACCAGCAGCACAAGGCGCGTCAGGAAAGATAGGGCGAGGAAAACGCCAAAGTAAACTAACAGGCCTCCGTGACGGCGGGGAAGCTGGTTGGAGAAAAAACGCCGGATCGGGCCTTTCGGGGTGTTCAAATACGAAGAAGGGGTAGCAGGGGAATGAAACTATCAAAACAGGCCTTATCCACCCTTAAACACAAGTCTAGGTCGCTGGGCCGGGATGCTGAACCGCGCGCCGCGCGATTAGGCCGAGCAAGATGACCGCACCGGCCACGAGGAGCAGCCCGCCCGGCAAATCTTGCCGTTCCTCCGCCAGCGCGATGCCCAGCCCCGAGCCGCCCCACCCGGCCACGGCGTAAACCAGCGCGGCCAGTCCGGGTCGCCCGCTACGCGCCGGATAATACACCAGCATGGTCGAGTAGAACGAGACCCCCACGACATAAAGCAACCCGGCCCCTGCGAGCGCCTGCTGCCGTTCATGGATCAGCCAACACGCCAGCAACAGCGAGACCGCGCCGAGACCGGCCGTCCGACCCAACCAACGCCGATCAAGCGCCCAACCCGCCAGCACGGCCGCCGCCAGATGCGCGCCGGCGTTCAGTGAAAGTCGCCCCGCTCCGGTCCAGGTGGCCTCTTTCAGTGCCGCCGTGTGCTGGATGATATAGAACGCCGCGCTATCGAGGCAGACCAGCGCCAGGAAAACCAACACCCACGCCGCCACTCCCGCGCCCGAGTAATTCCCACCGGCGGGTTGCACCAACTCGACTCGCCGGGTGAGCCGGCTTCCTCCCGCCAGCCCCGCCGCCGCCGCCAGCAACGCCAGTTGCGCCTGGGCTGTGGCGCTCGCGTCGAACACGCCGGGTAGATTGCAAAACGCGTAGGCCAGCCCCGTGCCCAGCCCGATGATCATCCCGAGGCGGCCATCCCCAACCGCCCCGCGCAGCATCCCGGCCAGCGTCACGGTCGTGAGGCCCGTGCCCAGCCCCGCCAGCAGCGCCACGCCATAAAATTCCGCCGTTTGCCGGGCGACCAGCGACCAGGCTGCCGCCCCGGCGCAGATTCCCAAACCGGTCGCGAACCAGCGCCGGCAGCCCTGATCCGAAAAAAACCGCGCGGCGAGCACGCTGCCCGTCACTCCCGCCAGACCCATCACGGTCATGATCGGCTGGATGATCCCGGCGTTCCCGCCCAGTGCCGCCTGCACCGCTTTCAGAAAACCAAACTGGGGGAAGATGAGAAAATATACATAGACTGCCGCCACCGCGGTCACGGCCGCCACGATGGTCTTGCCCTCTGGCCGGTAAACTGGCTGCGCCTTGCTCGTCACTTATGACGCGCCAAATTGCGCAGCCAGCGGCCAAGCGCTACCGAAAAAAACTTGCGCCGCCCCCCGACCGCAGCCATCAACACAGCCCTCAACCAATGGCTCTCAACCACCATCATCACCACGTGAGCTAGCCTTCCCTGCTCGGGAAGGCCGAAAGCGCCTTGCCCGTGGCAGATGGAACCCGATTTTCCTCAACCCCGGCAGGTGCATCCGCCGGGGTTTTTCTTTGCCCCGGTCCCGGGCCTGCCCTGCAGATAAATCCACCTGTCCAATTCCTTTCCCCCGTCCGCCATGCCTCCTCTCGCCACTCCCAAAGACCGTCTCCGGCTCGCCCTCCAAAAAAGCGGCCGCCTCTCCACTGACTCGCTCGATCTGCTCAAAAACTGCGGCCTCCGCCTCAAGTCGCCCAAGGAGAAGCTGCTGCTCCATGCGGAAAACTTTCCGGTCGATATCCTTTTCGTCCGCGATGACGACATCCCGCAACTCGTCATGGATGGCGTGTGCGACCTTGGCATCGTCGGCACCAACGTCCTTGAGGAAGCCGCGCTCGAGCGCCGCACCAACGGCACGGCCGGCGGTTATTTTGTGGAACGCGCGCTCGATTTCGGCGGTTGCCGCCTCGCCGTCGCGCTGCCCGAGGAGAAACCTTACGCCGGGCTGAAGGACCTTCAGGGTTTGCGCATCGCCACCTCCTATCCGCAGTTGCTGCGCCGTTACCTCGAAGATCAGAAAATAACCGCCGAGGTCGTCTACCTCAGCGGTTCCGTCGAGATCGCCCCGCGCCTCGGCCTGGCCGACGCCATCTGCGACCTGGTCGCCAGCGGTTCCACCCTCGAGGCCAACAAGCTCCGTGCCGTTGAGACCATTTTTAAGAGCACGGCCGTCCTGCTCCGCAACACCCGGGCTCTGTCGGCCGAGAAATCGCATACGCTGGAGATTTTGCTCCGTCGCCTCGACGGGGTGCAGAAAGCCGCCGACACCAAATACATCATGCTCCACGCCCCGAAATCCTCGCTGGACCAGATCAAGAAGCTCCTGCCGGGCTCGGAGAATCCCACCGTGTTGCCGCTCGCCGGCGACGACACCAAGGTCGCCCTGCATGCCGTCTGCGCGGAGGCCGTCTTCTGGGAAACCATGGAGTCGCTGAAAAAAGCCGGCGCCAGCAGCATCCTCGTGCTGCCGATCGAGAAAATGATGCTCTGATGGTGGAGCACGTTGCCCCCAACGCGCTTTGCCCACCGCCCATGCAACTCCTCACCTGGAAAAACCTCTCGGCCTCCGCCCGTATCGCCGCTTTGCGCCGCCCAACTCAGTCGGCGCAGCCGGCGGTCGCCGCGGCCGTGCGCACGATCATCGCGGCCGTGCGCCGCGACGGCGACAAGGCGCTGCGCCGCCTCACGCGGAAGTTTGACGGCGCGGCCTTGCGCTCGTTGCGGGTGGGTGAAGCCGAGTTTGCCGCCGCGGAAAAATCCCTGTCGCGCGCCGACCACGCCGCACTTCGCACGGCCTATCGTAACATCCGCGCCTTCCACTCGGCCCAGCAGCCGAAGGATCTGCGCGTCGAGACCCAGCCGGGCATCGTCTGCGAAAAGACAGTTCGCCCCATCGGCCGGGTCGGTCTCTATGTGCCGGGCGGCAGCGCCCCGTTGCCGTCGACCGCACTCATGCTCGGCGTGCCGTCGCAGATCGCTGGCAATCCGGTGCGAGTGCTTTGCACGCCGCCAGATCGGCACGGTCGCATCAACCCATGGATCCTCAGTGCGGCCCGCCTGTGCGGCATCACGGAAATCTACAAGGTCGGTGGTGTCCAGGCGATCGCCGCCCTGGCCTATGGCACCGCCAGCATCCCGAAATGCGACAAGCTCTTCGGACCGGGCAATGCCTTCGTCACCGAGGCCAAGCAGCAGGTCACCCGCGACGTCGCCATCGACCTGCCCGCCGGTCCGTCCGAGGTGCTCGTCATCGCCGACCACCGCGCTAATCCCTCTTTCGTCGCCGCCGACCTGCTCTCGCAGGCCGAGCACGGCCCGGACTCGCAGGTAATGCTCGTCACTTTCTCCGAAAATTTCGCCGCCCGCGTCCAAGCCTACCTCGAGAGGGAACTCGCCGGTCTGCCGCGCGCCGCCATCGCCTGCCGCGCGCTCGACCGGAGCCGCGTTTTTATCGCCGCAAATCACGCCGAAGCGGTCGCCATCGCCAACGCCTACGCGCCCGAGCACCTGATTCTGCAGGTCGCCCGGCCGCGCGAGCTGCTGGCGGACATCACGACCGCCGGCTCGGTTTTTCTGGGCGACATCACGCCCGAGTCACTCGGCGACTACGCCAGCGGCACCAACCATGTCCTGCCGACCTACGGCTGGGCCCGCGCTTGCAGCGGCCTGGGACTCGCCGACTTCCAGCGCTCCATGACGGTGCAGACCGCCAGCCGCGCCGGCTTGAAAAAACTCGGCCCCGTCGTCGAACACCTCGCGCTCGCCGAGGGTCTCGCCGCCCACCAGCGCGCCGTGCGGGTGCGCCTGGAAACTCTTTCTTTTGTAGCGGCGGTCTATGACCGCCGTAGCAACACCCGCCGGCGGTCACAGACCGCCGCTACAATATGACCGCCATCGAACAGGTCCTCACCCTCGTCCGTCCCGACATCCTCGCGCTGACGGCCTATAGTTCCGCCCGCAAGGAATCCAAGGGCTGGCGCGCCAGTCCTGAGCCCAGTCGATGGGTCTGGCTGGATGCCAACGAAAATCCGGAGACCCCGTCGGCGCACAAGCCCCTGCTCAACCGCTACCCTGAACCTCAACCGGCTGACCTCGTCGCACAACTCGCCGCGCTTTACGGCGTCGCGCCCGCGCAAGTGCTCGTGACGCGCGGCTCTGACGAAGGCCTCGACCTGCTCCTGCGCACCTTTTGCCGCGCCGGACAGGACGCCATCCTTATCACACCACCGACCTACGGCATGTATGTCGTCGCCGCCGGCATCCAAGGCGCCCGCACCGTCGCCGTGCCGCTCGTTCGTGAGCAAAACTTCGCGCTCAATGCCACCGCCATCCTCAAGGCTGTAACACCGGAGGTGAAGCTGGTGTTTCTCTGCTCGCCCAACAACCCGACCGGCGGTCTGCTCGCTCGCGACGCGGTGCTCTCGCTCGTCAATTCCCTCGCCGGCCGCGCGGTTGTCGTGGTTGACGAGGCCTACGTGGACTTCTCGGGCCAACCGAGCTTGGCCACCGCGATCGCGGCGCATCCCAACCTCGTTGTCCTTCGCACCCTGTCGAAAGCCTATGGCCTCGCCGGGGCGCGCGTCGGCACGACCATCGCCGATCCGGTCGTGATCGCCGTGCTGCAAAAGGTCATCGCCCCCTACCCGGTGCCGACGCCGGTGCTATCGGCCGCGCTCGCCGCGCTGACACCCGCCGGGCTCGCCGCCGCGCACGAGTCTGCGGCCATGCTCGTCACCGAGCGCACTCGGCTCGCCGCTGCATTGGCCAAGCTGCCCGCGGTCCGGCGCGTCTGGCCGAGCGACGCCAACTTTTTGCTGGTCGAGGTCGCGGATTCCACCAAAGCCATGGCCGCCGGCCGCGCCGCAGGCGTTATCTGGCGCGACCGCAGCAAGGACGTGCCTAATTCCATCCGTATCACCGTCGGCACCGCCGAGGAAAACAACTCCACCCTGGAGGTCTTGTCCCGTGCCTGACCCTGTCTTGTCATTGCGAGAAGCGCAGCGACGAAGCAATCCATCTGGCTGGATCGCCACGCCCGGTTGCGCCGGGCTCGCGATGACAGGCTATTGAGGCCCACCATGAAAAAAATCCTGTTTATCGACCGCGACGGCACGCTCATTGCAGAGCCGTTCGACCAGCAAATCGACCGCCTCGACAAGTTTGTGCTCGAGCCCGACTGCGTCCCCGCCCTGCTGCGCCTGCGTGAGGCCGGCTGGGCCTTTGTCATGGTCACCAACCAGGACGGCCTCGGCACCCCGAGTTTCCGCGAGGAGGAATTCAAACCGTTGCAAAAACTGCTCATTGACATCCTCGCCTCCCAGGGCATCGCGTTCGAGGCCGTGCGCGTGTGCCCCCATACCGCGGCCGACAAGTGCGATTGCCGCAAGCCCAAGACCGGTCTGCTCACCGATTACATGAAGGAAGTGTCCTGGTCGCGTGAGCAATCCGCCGTCATCGGCGACCGCGATACCGACGTGCAGCTGGCGCAGAACCTCGGCATCCGCGGCCTGCGCTATGATCGCATGACCCTCGGCTGGGCGGAAATCGCCCGGCAGCTTGTCGACGCCCCCCGTCGCGCCACCATCGTGCGCAACACCAAGGAAACCAAGATCACCGTATCGGTGGACCTGGACCAGGCCGCGCCCGCCCAGCTGGCCACCGGCCTCGGTTTCTTCGACCACATGCTGGAGCAGATAGCGAAGAACGCCGGCATCGGCCTGGCGATCAAGTGCGACGGCGACCTCGCCATCGACGAACACCACACCATCGAGGATGTTGGCATCGCGCTCGGTCAGGCCCTCAAACAGGCGCTCGGCGACAAACGCGGGGTGGGCCGCTACGGCTTCGTGCTGCCGATGGACGAGGCGCAGGCCAAGGTCGCGATCGACCTCAGCGGCCGCGCCTATTTTACCTTCGACGGCAAGTTCGACCGCGAATTTGTCGGAGAAATGCCGACGGAACTCGTGGCGCACTTCTTCCGCTCCGTCAGTGATTCGTTGCTCGCCACGCTCCAGATGAGCGTGAAGGGCGACAACACCCACCACATGGTCGAGACCTTGTTCAAGGGTTTTGGCCGCGCGCTGCGTCCGGCCATCGCGCGTGGCGCCGACGGCGAGATCCCCAGCACCAAAGGAGTGCTCTGATGCTGGCCATCGTCGACAGTGGCGGCGCCAACATCGCGTCCGTGCGCTTCGCGCTGGAGCGGCTCGGTGTGCGTAACGAACTCACGGCCGACCCGGCGGTCATCCGCTTCGCGGAACGCGTCATTTTGCCCGGCGTCGGTAGCGCCGCCGAGGGCATGAAACGTCTTCACGCCAAGGGTCTTGTTAACTGCGTGCGCAGTCTGACGCAACCCGTGCTCGGCGTCTGCCTCGGCATGCAGCTCCTTTTCGACTATTCCGAGGAGGGCGACACGCCCACCCTTGGTCTCATTCCCGGCCACGTGGCCCTGTTGCCCGGTTTACCCGGCATCACCGTGCCGCACATGGGGTGGAACACCCTCACCACGGGTCGTGACCCGGCGCTGCTCGATGGCATCGCGCCGGATGCGCGGTTTTATTTTGTGCACAGTTTCGCCGCCCCGATGAACGCCTTCACGATCGCCACCTGCACCCACGGCACGCCGTTCGCCGCCATCGTCCGGCGCGGCAATTTTTCCGGCGTGCAGTTCCACCCCGAGCGCTCCGGCCCCGCCGGCGCCCGGCTCCTGCAAAACTTCGTGGAAGGGCGCGCCTGAGCCACGAACCGTTTGTAACGTATTAATTGACAAATTATCTGCGTCTGAATCTCGCAACCATGATCATCTATCCGGCTATCGATCTCCGCGGAGGGCGCGTTGTGCGGCTCACCGAGGGCCGGTTCGATCAGGAGAAATCCTACGGTGACGACCCGCTCGCCGTGGCGAAGGATTTCGCGACCGCCGGCGCCACCTGGCTGCACGTCGTTGATCTTGACGGTGCCAAGGATCCGACGAAACGCCAGACCGCGCTCGTGGAGGAGATTATCCAAGGCAGTGGTTTGCGCGTGCAGACGGGCGGCGGTATCCGCGACGAATCGCAGATTGCCGCGCTCCTCGCGGCGGGAGCCACGCGGGTGATTGTCGGCAGTTTGGCCGCGAAGCAGCCGGAGCTCGTGCGCGGCTGGTTGCGGCAGTTCGGTCCGGAAAAAATCATCCTATCGCCTGATGTTCGCCTCGATGGCGGCGGCACGCCGCGCGTCGCCGCCGCCGGCTGGCAGGAGAGCACCGGTATGGCGCTGGATGACTTCCTCCACAGTTACCTCGCCGCCGGGTTGGTTCACATTCTTTGCACCGATATCAGTCGCGACGGCAAACTGACCGGCCCGAACACCGCGCTCTACGCCCAACTCGTGAAGAAATTTTCGCCCCTGCAGATCCAGGCCTCGGGCGGCGTGTCGTCGCTCGACGATCTGCGGGCCCTGAAAGCGACCGGCAGCGCCGGCGCCATCGTCGGTCGGGCGCTCTACGAGAAGAAGTTTACGCTGAAGGAGGCCCTCGCATGTTAGCCCGCCGTATCATCCCCTGCCTCGATGTCCGCGACGGCCGGGTCGTCAAGGGCACGCAGTTCCGCGACCACGCGGACGTGGGCGACATCATCGGACTGGCGCAACGCTATCGCGACGAAGGTGCCGACGAACTGGTGTTCTACGACATCACCGCCAGCAGCGACGGCCACACGGTCTCGACCGACTGGGTGACCCGCGTCGCGCGCGTGCTCGACATCCCTTTCTGCGTGGCGGGCGGCATCCGCTCGCCCGCGGGCGCCCGCGCGATCCTGCACGGCGGCGCGGACAAGATCTCGATCAATTCCCCGGCGCTGGAGAACCCCGCGCTCATCACCGACCTCGCCACCGAGTTTGGCTCGCAGTGCGTGGTCGTCGGCATCGACAGCCGGCAGGAGGCGGGCGGCTATTTCGTGAAACAATACACCGGCGACCCCGCCAAGACGCAGTCCACCCGCTGGCGGACGATTGACTGGGCCCGCGAGGCGCAGCGGCTCGGTGCCGGGGAGGTCGTGCTGAACTGCATGAACCAGGACGGCATGCGCCAGGGCTACGACCTCGTCCAACTGCGGCTCGTGCGCGCCGTGTTGACCATCCCGCTCGTGGCCTCGGGGGGCGCCGGCATCATCGCTCACTTCCACGACGCCTTCCGGCTGGCCGGCGTGGACGGCGCGCTCGCCGCGTCGGTATTCCACAAGGGCACGATCAAGATTCCCGATTTGAAACGCCAACTCATCGCCGACGGCATCTCTATCCGCCCATGAGACCTCTCTCACTGAGAAAGCAAACGCTGATTGGGCGCGCTCCTAACATCCGACTGCACCGAAAAGTAAAGATCCCCGGAGCAAGCTCCGGGGCATTTGCCAAGACCTCCACAAACCCTCTCGACCCCCATGCAATCCACACTCAATCACGCTCCACCAACCAAGCCGAAGCAAGCTTCGGGGTATCGGACCCACAGCGAATGAAACTCCCGAAAATCGACTGGAAAAAAAGCTCCGGCCTCGTGCCCGCCATCGTGCAGGACGCCGCCACCCTGCAGGTGCTCATGCTCGGCTACATGGACGACACCGCGCTGAAGAAAACCCGGCGCACCAAGAAGGTCACGTTTTTCAGCCGTCGCAAGCAGCGGCTCTGGACCAAAGGCGAATCCTCCAAAAACTTCCTGCACCTCGTCGACGTGAAGATCGACTGTGACAACGACACCTTGCTGATCACCGCCCGGCCCGACGGCCCGACCTGCCATCGCGGCACGACGAGCTGCTTCGGCAACGCCGGCGCCACCAGCGTGGGTTTTCTCGCCCGGCTGGAACGGACCATCGTCGACCGCCTCAAGAGCGGCGACAAGAAGAGCTACACCGTGCGACTCGCCAAGGAGGGCGTGACGCGAGTCGCCCAAAAAGTAGGCGAGGAGGGCGTGGAAACCGCCCTCGCCGCGCTCCGGGGTGACCAGAAGATGTTCGCCGGCGAAGCCGCCGACCTGCTCTACCATCTGCTTGTGTTGCTGCACGTGAAGAAACTTTCCCTCGGTGACGTCATCGCCGTCCTCGAAAAGCGCCACGCAGCAAAGCCTTCAGGTAGGGCACGTTGACCTCAACGCGCTTTCTTTTCGAACGTCTTGTAAGCAAGCTGCTCCACCCTATTCGATCCGCCCCGCCCGCACTCTCAGCACCCGGTCGCACTGCTCGGCGAAGCGCCGCTCGTGCGTCGCGAGCACGATGGCGATGCCGCGCGTCTGCACCAGATGGCGCAGCAGGCCGAAGACATTGTCGCCGGTCTCCTCGTCGAGCGAACCGGTGGGCTCGTCCGCCAGCAGCAGGCGCGGTGAATTCATCAGCGCGCGGCAGATGGCGGTGCGCTGGCGTTCGCCGCCGGAAATATCCTGGATGCGATGGTTGAGCCGGGGGGTGATGCCAACGGCTTCCGCCAGCTCGCCCACCCGAAGGCGCGTTTGGGCCGGCGGCGCACCCGTGGCCAGCGCCGGCACCCGGAGATTCTCGGCGACCGTAAGATCAGGGATGAGATTGTGCAGTTGGAAAACAAAACCCAGGTGCCGGCGGCGCAATTCCAGACGGTGAGTTTCGATGCATGGATTCAGTCCGCAGACCGTCAGTTCGCCCGCGTCGGGCACATCCAGGCCGCCGAGCAGGTGGAGCAGCGTGCTTTTGCCCGAGCCCGACGCGCCCCACAGCGCCACCATTTCACCGGCGCGCACCTCCAGGTTTGCGCCCTCCAGCACGCAGGCCGCGGGCCGAGACGAGTGGTTCGTTCTTGGACATGTCAATTCGTCAATTAATACGTTACAAATTGCCGGCGCTCTCACTCATAGCGCAGCGCCTCCGCGGGCTGGATACGGGCCGCAAAACGCGCGGGCCAGAGCGAACCGGCGACCGCAGTCATCAGCGCCGTGGCTGCGATGGCGGCCAGCAAGCCGGGTTTCACCACCGCCTGGATGTAACCATGGAACTGCGGCGCCCGCTCCAGGGCAAAGAGCGCGCCGTAGCCCAGCCCCAGGCCCAGCACCAAACCCGCCGCCGCGATCACCACGGCCTCGCCCAGGATCAGCCCGGCCACCTGCCCTTTCGAAAAACCACAGACCCGCAGCACGGCGATCTCCCGGATGCGGCTGAACACGGAGAGCAGCATCGTGTTCGCCACGCCCAGCCCGCCGAGCAGGAACGCGCAGAGTCCCACCGCCCAGGCCATGAAACGCAGAATCTTGAACTGGGTGTAGCTCCGGTTGAACTCGCGGTTCTCGAGCGCGAGCAGGCCCGGGTTGCCCGCCTCGACGGCGCGCTTGAACTCCGCGCCGCGGGTCTCGTCGCGCAATTTGACGGCCACGACCGACGCCACCCCGGCGCGGCTGAAAAATTCCTGCGCCGCGCGCAGCGGCAAAAAAACGCCGCCGTCCTCGAAGCCGTTCTCCGTGGAGAAAATGCCGGCGACGATGAACTCGCCCTTGCCGATGGCTATTTTTTGCCCGGCCTTCGCTTCTAGAAATTCCGCCGCGCGCGCCCCGAGCCAGATGCCGTCCTTGATCCGCCCGAAATCCTCGCGCCGGCCGGCGGACCATTGAGCCTGGGCGAGGCGCGGGTTGCTCGCCTCCAGGCCGAAGCAGGTGATGATCGGGCGGTCGCCGGAGGTCACGAGGCCAAACAGCAGCGGCTCGGCCGACGCGACGCCGGCCATTTTCCGCAGGGCGGCGGTCTTTTCGTCCGGCACACTGCTGAAGAACAGGTCGGAGACATTTTTCTCGAACACGACGTAGTGCGAGTCCACGGCGAGGATGCGCTCGAACATGCCGATGGCCCCGTGGACGATGGACAGGATGGTCAGCATCGCCGCCACGCCAAAGCCGATGCCCGCGACGCCGATGAGGGCCCGCAGGTGGTGCCGGCGGAGATTGACCAAGACGAGCGCGAGAAAGCGCATGGGCGGACTGAAATTATGGCCGGCCGAGGGGGGCGCTGCGGGGAATTTCCGCCGACTGCAGGCGCAATTTCTGCGTCTCGCCGGTGTGGTAATTGTGGCACTGTAGACAACTCTCGCCCGCCTTGGCGGGCTGGTGGCAGGCGGTGCAGGTGTTCTTCGAGATCGGGACGAAGTTGCTCTGGAACAATGCGGGGTCGTGATTGGCCCCGAAGGAGCCGGCATAGTCGGCACCGGTCGCGATGGTGTGGCAGGTGGCGCAGCCCTGGTCGCCCATCAGGCTGAAGTGCGCGGTATGCTTGAACGTGGTGAACGGCCGCACGTCCGGCTCCGGCCGCGCGGCCCGCCAGTTGACCGTGGTGCCCGCGGCGGTCCGGTCGACGGTGTGGCATTTCATGCAAACCCCGGGGGAGTTGTCCGCGGAAAGCTGCTGGAATATTTTCTGCGCCGTGGGCGCGGGGTTGCCCGCCGTGCCCTCAAGCCAGGCGGTGAGGAACGAATCCTCGTGGCCACCGGGCCGGTAATAGAGGGTGTAGGTGTCATCCTGCCGATACCAGCCGCCCGACGCGACGCGATCCTCGGCGGGATCAAATTCCAGCCCGGCGGGTGGTGGCGCCGGGAGGGCCGCGGTCGCGCCGGCCGGAGCGGCCGGGTTGGTTTCAGGCGCGGAGTCGGCCAGCAAATCATCGGGATCCGGCACGGGATTTCCAGAAACTGCCGGCGCCGGTCCGGGGCCGCTGAGACGAACGGGCGCAGGCCGGGCGGGCGGTATTTTTTCCCCGCGCCGATGGGCCGCCACTTCCGCGAGCAGGTTGGGCAGCCACGCCTGCTGGGCGGCGAGCGCGACATCGGCGGAAAACTGGCCGGTGCGCTGCGGCAGGGAAGCCTGCACCCCGGCCGGAGATCCGAGGCGGCGCATGATGACCGGCTGACCCTGTGTGACCAAGTCGGCGAACAGGCCCTTGATGCTCCAAAGCAGTTGCGCGGCGGCGGCTTTTTGCGCCGGCGTGGCCGACCTCAGGTCGGCGAGGCTGTGGTTGCCCAAGGTCGCGAGCGCCGTCCGCGCCTTTTCGTCGCCCTCCAGCAACCAGCGCATGAAGGGCGTGAGACCGCCTTCGGAAAAGGCCGGCCACTCGCCGACACCGACCCCGGCCGCCTGCAGCGCGGCGAGGTCAAAGCCCGGCAGGCGCAGGAACGCCAGACCCTTGGCCCCCGCGCGGCCCACACCTTCGATCTGACCGGCGTGGCACTGGGCGCAGGTTTGCTCAAAGCCCCGGACAAGCATCTGCCGTCCATCCGCCGCCGGTTCATGGCATTGGGCGCAGGAGGTGGGCGGGGGCGCCGGCACGCGCAGATCGGGAAAATGTTTTTGAAAGTGAGTCACATGGTCGAACTGCAACCGGGTGCGACGCTCATGGGGATAACCGGCGAATTCCGGGTGGCCCGCCGCGAAGCCGGCGAACTGCGTCTGGTGGCAGACCTGGCACTGCCGGTCGCTCAGGTGTTTGAAGTTGAGGTTCTGCCCCCGGTGTTCGCTATGGCAGGCGGCGCAGGCCAGATCGGCGGACGGGCCCACCGCATGCGCGGCCGCCAACGCGATGGGGCGCGTGTCCGTCGCCCGCTGCTGGGTGCGGGCGATATCGAGGAGTTCGGAGACGGCCACGCCGTGGGGCGACTCGCCGTGCGGCCCAAGGTCGTGGCAGTTGATGCAAAGCTGGTTGTGCTGCTGGATCCGGGACGAGCGGGCGGAGGAGGAAAGGATTAATCCGGACGATTCCACATGGCAGTCCGTGCAGCGATGAGCCGACACCGCATGCTGGTTGGTCAACGGCCCGGGGTTGGACCACTCGGTTCGCGTCTGCCCCCACAGGGCCAGCACGACCAGCCCCAGCGCCAGGCAAACCACCAGCCAGACCAACCGGCCGCGCTCGGCACGCAGGCTGCGCTGCGGACGGCAAGGCGGCACCGGACAGCCGCAGGTGCCGTCGGGTCGCGGACCCGGTTCGCATTCGGCCCCAAGGGAAATTGCCCGCGTGCAGACCCAGCGATCGCCCTTTTTCGCCGGCAGGCACCGGCCGGTGGCGCGGCACTCGCCCTTCGGGCCGGGCCCATAAATGCACGGACAGCCCTCGGCCGCGCGCCCGCAGATCCACTCATCCTGCGGACGATCGTAGAGTTTGCGGTTGTAGATGATGCTCTGCAGCAGGCGGCGCATGGTGGGATCGGGTTACAGCCGGTGCGAATAATGCAGGACCAGCCACACATGTGCGCCGATCAGGACGAGCAACCCGTAGGTGAGCGGGATGTGGACAAACAGCCAGAGCTTGAGCAGGCGCTGGCCCGCCAGCTGGCAATCGAGGTTGCGTTTGGCCTCGAGCAATTCCCCGAGCTGGTCGGCCAGGGCAATCTCGCGTTCGTTCAGAAAGCGGCGCAACGCGGCGAGCTCGAGCTTCACGCGGTGATACTCCGCATCGTCGCCCGCCAGCGGGGCCAGCAGCGCCGGGTGGCGCGCGAAACAGTCCCCCAGCACCCGCACATAAAAATCCGCCAGCGTGGTGGACTTCGCCTCGGCCTCCGCCTGGTGCACCAAGGCCTTTGCCTCCGTCTCCAAGCGGTGACGCAGCAGGGGTATCTGTTCGTAGACGAGGCTCTCGCCGGAGCGGGCCAGCCGGGGTGGCAGCCACCGGCTGAGCCAGAGACCGAAGACGCCGCTGGCGGCCACCACGATGAAGCAGAGCCAGAGCAAAAATTCCAGCCGCCCTCCGGGCAGGCGGGCCCCGGTGTGCAAGGCAAAAACAAAACAGGTGAGCCAGCCGGCATAGACATGGATTTGCAACCAGGTGCTGGCGTTCAGGAGCGGCAGAAAGGGCAGTTTCTTGCGGGCGTTGAAAAAGGTCAGCAGCAACACCAGCCCCAGCAGCAGCCAGCCGGTATACAACCCCACCGGCCGCAGGGCGTTCGACAGAAGCCACCACGCCAGCGTCAGCGCGAGGACCAGCGTGAGAGTCGCGAGGGACAGCATCCAGCGGCGGGCGAGAAATGATTTCATCGGTGCAGCCATCGGTTCAAATTGTCGAAGGACCGCATATCAGCCCGGATCAGGGCGTCATGCGGGCAGGCGCTGACGCAGGCCGGACCGGCCGGCTGGTCGATGCAAAGGTCGCACTTGGTGGCGCGGCGGATCGGCTCGCCCGTTTCCTCCGTGACCACGGGCAGGCCCGCATCGTCGTGCAACGCGACCATCTGGATCGTGCCGTAGGGACAGCTTTGCGCGCAGACGCTGCAGCCGATGCAGGTGTCGGGATTGATCTCCACCTGGCCGTTGATGCTTTCCCGGTGGATCGCCCCCGTCGGGCAGCCGATCATGCAGACCGGGTCCACGCAATGCATGCACGCGCTGGCCACCATCACGCCGCCGGACTCGGGCCCATGCCGGATGAAGCGCGGATTGTTGTCGTGCGTCGCCGCGCAGGCGCGCACGCAATCGTCGCACCGCGTGCAGCGGTCCAAATCGATCAGCATGGCGGCGCGGCCGTTGATGAACCGCCCCGCCACGATGAATTCCAGGAAACTGTTCCCGGTGTGATCGGGGTGGGGTGAACCGGCGGGCTCCGGCGCGAGGTTTTTCGTCAGGGCGGCAAGCTGCTCCGGCGTGAGCCGCGGAAAAACGTGTTGCTCGAGCACGGCGGTGGGGATGAAGAGGACGTCCACGTAGCCGAGCGCGCGCAGGCTGTGGCGGAGCGGCCGGAATTTTCCCTGCCAGCCCGCGATGAGCTCGCCCAGGCCGAAGGCCTCGCCCTTGCCGAGGTAGCTTTCGGTGCGTTCGCCGTGGTTGTAGCGGCTGCTCACCCGGGCGAAACCGCTGCGCACCAGCAGCAATCCGTTGGGGTAGTCCCCTTCCCGCGCGATCAGCGGCTCCTGTTCCAGCCGCTCGCGCTCGCCGACCTCGCGCTCACGGTGATACGCGCGGTGCCAGTCAAACTCCCCGAACGTCTCGAACCGTGTGGCGTCGGCGATCAATCCCAGCGCCTCCTCGGACAGGTGCCAAAACAGCGAGGTTTCCGCGAGATGGCGCCGCAGGCTGCGCTCGCGGTAGCGCTGGTCGATCTGCTGCTTCCACTCAAGGGAGTATTTGCGGATCTCGCGCAGGCCCTGCCAGCGGATCTCGAGCATCTGCGTGTCCCCGTCCGCCACAATCGTGGCGGTGCGGGGCGTGCGGCCGAGCGCCGCGATTTCGCCAAACATTTCCCCGGGGCCCAGTTGCAGCGTCCGGTCGGGCTCCAGCACGCCCGGCACATCCTGCAGGAAAATTCGCGCCTCGCCGTCGCGGGTCAGTTGCAGCGCCGCCGCCGAGCCGCGGTTGGTCGTCTGCTCCGCAAAACGCGGCCGCTGCAGCCAGCGCTTGAAACTGCCCCAGACGGTCGGCCGGACCTGCCGGCGGCGGCCCAGTTGCTCCGCCGCCGGCTCCTTGAGAAACACCCGCGCCGTGCCGTCGAGGATCACAAAGGCCGAGTGGCCGTAGTCGCCCTGGCGCACGATGATTTCACCCCGTTGAAACCGGCGGAGGCGGGCGTCGTTTTTCAAAAGGCCCCGGAGTGGAATCGACGCCGGGAAGCGGCTGGGCTGGGTCGAGATGAAAAGCGGGTGCGCGAGGAGCAGATCCACCTCCGCCTCCCCCATGTCGGCGCTGAAGGGTTTGTCCCAGCGCTCCGGTGCGGCGGTGCGCTTGGCCGGCGCCTGGGGCGGGAGGGAACCCGAGTAATTCGGGGCGCTGCTGGTGGATTTCGCCATGGTGCTGGAGGGAGATGCGGCCGGCTACGGCGCGCCCCCGACCTGATAGGGCGTGCCCTTGTAGTGTTCCGGACCCGGCAGCAGCATGTCGAGGCCGGCCAGTTGGGCGCCGTTGATCCGGCCGGCCAATTTGCGCCCCAACCCGGCGATATTATCCGCCGCGGCCGTGAGCGCCGCCGCATTGTTCAGGCGCAGGCCCGTCGCCTGGGCGATCGCGACGATCTCGGCCAGTTCGGGCATCGGGGCGAGTGCCTGGATTTTCTCGAGCAGCTTGCGGGCCGCGTCGGCGCGGCGGGCCTGGGCGACGCCGAATTCCGCCTTCGTGGTGGCGCGCGCCACGGCGCGAAAACAAAATTCCACCTCCAGGATGGAGCCGATGACAAAAAGTTCGCGCCGGCGTTCGGGCGTCGCCTCGGGGTTGGCCTTGTTGCCCGTGTGCAAAATGGTGTGCCGGACCTCGCCCTGGGACCAAGTCAGCAGGCTGAAACCCGCGCTGCCGGGAGGGTGGCCGCCGACATTGGTGATTTTTTCGTCGGTTACGATGTGACAGCCATAACAAGCCGCTCCGAGGACGTAAAGGTTGTCGGGGCTGATCATGCCGCTTGCGACCGCCTGGGCGCGGCGGGCCGCGCGGTGCTCGGCTGATTCGGTCGCCTTGGTCACGCCATTTCCGTAGTCTCCGTGCGTCTTGACCCAGTCCCTGGCCGCGCCGTGACAGGACTCGCAGGCGATGCCGGCCACGGTCTGGTATTCGTCGTCGATGATCTTGCCCAGAAAATGGCAATCCTGACATTGCCGCTCGGTTTTCATGTTCGTCAGGCCCAGACGGAGGAGCATGTCGGCCGTCTCCGGCCGGCGGGGCAGTTCGTTGAGCGTCTTTCGATGCACCGTGCGTTTCCAGGCTTCGATTTCCTCGACATGGCATTCGGCGCACGACTCCGGGCCGGTCACCTTGTCGGCCAAGGGCGCCGCGGCAACCCGGCCCGAAAGGGCCAAGGCCAGCAGCAGGCCGGTGAGAGCCCGGCGGTGGTGGCCCGACAGCAAATCTCTCAGGCGCATGGGAGGCGGTGGCAGGGGCGGCCCGGGCAAGACAGCATTGGGATAAAGGCGGGGCAGAGGTGTGATGTAACCTCGCCGCCAAGATTAAGCTGCGAAATTCCTGCGCAAGCCGATTCTCCACCATATTCGGTTTGTCTGCGGCGGGTCTCTCCCTGATAACGTCCCCCGCCACCGGCTGTGCCGGTCGTCCTTAAACCACGCCCCAAAGAATTTTCGCCATGCTCTGGACCTATCTTGGCCTCGCTCTGATCGGATTGGTGATCGTCCGATTGGTCCTGGGCGTGATCGCCGCCCTCCAACGGGTCCGCGCCGAGAAGGCCCGGCGCGAGATTGAAATCGCCCGGTTGCGGGAAGAGCTGGATGCCGCACGCACGCGGCATCGCCGCCTCGCCGAGGAGCCGTTGCCGTGGAATGGCTTTCGCAAATTTGTCGTCAGCCGCAAGATGGTGGAGAGCCCTTCCGTTTGTTCCTTCCACCTGAAGCCGCATGACTCCAAGCCCCTGCCCTCTTTCAAGCCCGGCCAGTATCTGACCTTCCGCCTGCCCAGCACGCACGGGAACAGCCAGCTGATCCGTTGCTACAGCCTGAGCGACCGGGCGCACCAGGGGCACTATCGTGTCAGCATCAAGCGGGTGCTGCCGCCGGCCGGTCCCGGCGCGGCTTCGGCCGGCCTCAGCTCCGGCATGTTTCATGATGTGATCCAAGAGGGAGACCTGCTCGATCTGCGCGCCCCGATGGGCAATTTCTGGCTCGAACCCAACGAGCCCGATCCGGTGGTGCTGATCGGTGCCGGCATCGGCGTCACGCCGGTCTTTTGCATGCTCGCCACCCTGGTGCATCAGAAGAGCCGGCGCACGATCTGGTTTTTCTACAGCGTGCGCAACCGCCGCGAGCAGCTGTTTGCGGCCGAGCTTGAGGCCCTGAGGCGCGACCACCCTCACATCAACCTGCGCCTCTGCTACTCCCGGCCGGACCCGGGCGACCGGTTGGGCGAAGATTATCAGATCCGCGGGCGGATCACCCCGGAGCTGCTGCAGCGGGAACTGCCTTCCAGCAACTTCCGGTTCTACTATTGCGGCCCCGGGCCGATGATGGAGGCGTTGACGAGCGGCCTCAAACAATGGGGCGTGCCCGACTTGCACCTGCACTTCGAGGCGTTCGGCCCGTTGAGCGTCAAGCGGGTCGGACTGGTCCCGCGGGCCACCGCTTCAACCCCGGCCACGCCGCCGCTGGTGACCTTCCGCAAGAGCGCCTGCTCCCTGCCCTGGGACGGGACGCACGCCACGTTGCTCGATCTCGCCGAACATGCCGGGATTGTGATCGCCTCCGGCTGTCGCGCCGGCAACTGCGGAACCTGCGTTGTGGCGATGCAATGGGGCGATGTTACCTACATCCAAGCCCCCGGCAATCCCCCGGAGGCGCGCACCTGCCTGACGTGCATCGCCCAGCCCAAGGGGGATGTCGTGCTGGAGGCGTGAGGCTGCGAGGCAAGAAGGCCGGGTGCGCCGCGACATCATTTGGCGGACCGGGCCGGTCCGCCCTGCCCGTGCTGCCTTGCCAAAGGATTCTTACTTCGCCGCGGCCGGGGCGGTCATCGACACCCGGATGATGCCGCGCCATTCCCGGGCGCTGTAATCCACCGCCTTGTCCTCGGGATAGAGCAGGTCGAGCGCGGCTTTCACGCCGGGCCGGAATGTCTTCGGGTCGCCGTGGCAGGCCAGGCAGGACTGGGAAGCGCCGATCGGACGATAGACCCGCCATTCGACCGGTTGGCCGGCCCGCTCGATTTTTTGCACCAGCATCTTGTCCGGGATTTGATCGGCCATCAGCTGCGAGTGGATTTTGTTCAAGGCGGCCGTGTCGGCGGCGTCCGGCGCGTTGCGCGGATCGCGGATCAGCAGGCTGGTCCGCTTGATGGCCGTGATGGTGGGCCGGCCGGCGACCGGCTTGGGCAGCTCCATGCTCTTGAGGTGCAAGAGACTGACGGCCTCGCTGATCTCGCGGTTGGCCAGCTCGCGGTTGGTCTCCGCGATCATCAGGCCGCCGATCTGTTCGATCATCTTGAAGCCGTATTGGGCGATCTGGTTGGCGGTCTCATCGCCGCCAATGACAAAGGCGGCCATGCTGCCGTCCGGCATGGCTGGAATCTTGTTCGGGGTTTCCAAATAGGTGATGGTGGGCTCGGTGGCTGGCTTTGCCGCGTCGGTCGCGGAGGCCCGCGCCGCCAGCACCATTCCACCAAACAAACTAATAACCGTGAGTAGTTTTATCGTCTTCATTGGCAAAACACCAACCTGCGGAGCGAAGAAGGCAAGCCTGCTTTGTCTGCGGACCTGATACGCTTCAGCGGCGGGTTATTTCGCCGGTTCTTCGACCGGAACCCCCGTCAGTTTGAAGCGCACTTTCACCTCGGGCGAAACCGTAAAGAGTAACGCCTTGCGGATCACCTTAAGATTCCAGCTGCGGTAATCGATGGTCGTCTCGCCGGTGATGGCGTAGGCCCCGTCGGCGCGGGAAACATTGATGGGAAACTCGATGCGCTCGGTGACGCCATGAAAAATCAACCGCCCCGAGGCCTGCCCCTGCCCGTCGGGGGTCAGGGCGAGGTTCCCCAGCTCGAACCGTCCTTCGGGCGTGCCGCCGCCCAGCCACTTGATCATGTCGGCATCGCGCGAGTCGTGGCCGGACTTGAGGTCGGCGAACTTGAAGGTGAACACCGCGCTCTTGATCTTCCCGGCGGCGTCCACCGTCACCCGGGCGACGTAGGCGTCGAGGCGGGCCGTGAAGTTTTTGGTCGCATCCACATCCACGTCCAGGAAGGAGCGGCTGCGGTCGATTTTCAGCACCCGCTCGGCGGCGGGCAAAAGGCCGGGCAGCAACAGAAGGGCGAACAGCAGGCAGGGAAATTTGCGCGCCGCCCTTGCGCCAGTGCGGCGCCCTAATCTCATTGGGAAATTCCCGCAGCAGGCTGCGGGGGATGTATTAGAATTCATGTCGGGCCGAGTGTGTTGATCGGTCGTCCGACCGCAAACCTCCGTTTCGGTGCCGTGCGGCTGGGGTGTGTTGCAAAATGTCATTGCGAGAAGGCCGCCACAGGGGGCCGACGAAGCAATCCATCTGATTTGGATCGCCACGGCCCGCCGGGCGGGCCTCGCGATGACAAGTTATTTTTGCAAACCCGCCGCGCTCTATGAGCGCCGTTTTTGAAATCGTCGTTCATAGACCGCCGCTACAGGTTTCGCGCAAACCGTATGCCCATCCGGGTGGCGCGGGCTTGCCCTGCGGCGCAAGATCCGGCAAATTTCCCGCCATCACCCATGGCCACCCCGCGCAAATCAGCCGACCAGTGGTTCGCCGAGTATGGCGAGAGCCATCAGGACGGCACCAACAAGACCATCCACTGGATCTGCGTGCCGATTATCTTTTTCAGCGTCATGGGCCTGCTGTGGTCCGTCCCGGTTCCGGCGGCCCTCGCCGGCCCGCTGCCGTGGTTCAACTGGCTGCATCCGGTGATGATTGCCGCGATGATTTTCTATTCCCGGCTGTCGGTGCCGCTGGCGTTCGGCCTGCTGGGTTTTATTGCTGTCTGCTACTACCTGCTCGAGTGGCAGGCGATCCTGTGCCCGTTCCCGGCCTGGAAGAGCAGCCTGATTCTGTTCGTGCTGGCGTGGATCGGCCAGTTCATCGGCCACAAGATCGAGGGGAAGAAGCCCTCGTTCTTCAAGGACGTGGTCTTCCTGCTCATCGGCCCGGCCTGGCTGATGCACTTCATTTATAAGAAAAACGATGTGCGTTATTGAGGTGCAGGACGGTTTCTCTTGGCCGCAAATCCCCTCACAGCCGGGAGCGGCGCCACTGATCGGGTGTTGTTTTTGACCACGGATTTCCCGGATTGGCACGGATGGCGAGCAATCCATTTATCCGGCATTTTTATCCGAGAGATCAGTGGTTAAATCTTTCGGGTTGGAGAGACCCAATCCTTTCACCCCCGCCCGCCGCGGAGCAGCACGATGTTGGCGAGATCATGTTTCTCGAACTCCACCCAGTAGCGGTCCTCGATCTTCTTGAGCTGGTCGTCGCGCGACGGCGGCGGCTCGACGCCGGGCGTGTCCATGGCGCGTTTCACCTGGTCGCCCGCCTGGTCGCGGTCAGCCAGCCGCGTGACCAGCTCGTGCCAGAACACGTCGTTCTGGAATTCACTCTGGATTTCGCGCACGCGCTCGTCCTCGGACAGTTTCGGCGCCGGCTGCAGGGAACCATCGGTGTGTTTTTCCACGAAATCCGCGCAACCCGCCTCGGTCGCCAGCTCCAGCAATTTTTGGTCCAGGACGTAATAGCGCTTGGCTGCGGCGGAGTCCTCCCCCTGGTAGCCGGTGACGGTCCACATGCCCAGATGCACGAGTTCGAGGAGCTGGCGGAATTCCTTGGCGGTGAAGGCGGCTTTCATAACAGCCCACCCTTGCCCGCCCGCCCCGCCCCGCAAGCGCGAAGTGGACACGGCGCGCATCCGCCACAGATACTGCCGCGTATCCTCCCCGCACCCATGTTTCGCCCGGTTGTCATCACCCTGCTCCTCTCCGCCTCCGCCATGGCCTACGAACAAGCCTTCCCGCCCACCGCTCCCGGGGTGAATGAAGTCAAGACCCTGCCCGCCGGCACCCTGATCAAGGCCGCCCGGGCCGGGAATTATTTCGAGGAGAGCGGCGGGCTTTTCCGGCCGCTCTTCAACTACATCTCCTCCCGCGACATCAAGATGACCGTGCCGGTGGAGGCGCAGATCGATGAGGCGGCCATGTATTTCTGGGTGGGGCAGAACGAGGTCGCGAAGGCGACCGGTCCGGCCCCCGGGGTCGAGGTCGTGCTGTTGCCGGCGCGGGAGGTCGCGGCGCGCGGGGCGCGGGGCTCCTACTCCAAGGCCAACTTCGAAAAAACCAAATCCGAGTTGCTGGCTTGGCTCGCCGACCAACCGGGGTTGGAGGCCACCGGCCCCGCCTATGCTGTCTACTGGCACGGGCCGTTCACCCCGTGGTTTGCCAAACGCTCCGAGGTGCAGGTGCCCGTGCGGAAAAAGCCCTGAGTTTTCCCGGCCTCAACGGGCCGCAAGTGCGAAGCGGGCCATGAAATAACCGCTTTGATTGATCAATGCCTGGTTTGGTCTGGGCGGCTGAGTATTGTTGTTCACTAATCGGTGTCAGCGGATTGATCGCTTGCGCTTTCAGGTGTGAAGGATAGCCAGATTGCGTGGTCGCGAAAAAACCCATTCACGTCGCAAGCCGGTTTTCACTCGATGAACAGGTTGTGTTGCACGAAGGAGATTGCCTTGAATTGCTGCGGCAAATTCCCGACGGCTGCGTGCGTTTGGTTGTCACTTCGCCCCCCTACAATCTTGGCAAATCCTACGAGCGTCGCCAAAGCGTCGCCGACTACCTCGCTTTTCAAGCACAAGTTATCAAGGAGTGTGTCCGAACATTGGTGGACGGGGGAAGCATATGTTGGCAAGTGGGCAATCACGTCCAAAAATCAGCTCAAAGATCGATTCTCGCCCTCGACCTATCTACTTGGCCTGCCGACTATCCTATCGGGATATAAGACCTTGTCGTTAATCTTCTAAGATTACACCGATACTTCTATGCCCAAACCGGCGAAAGAACTTTTTCTCCGAGAGTTAATCCGCCGCTATCCGTCGCTATCCGTCGATAAAGCAATCAGCGCGCTCTCAATCGCTGTTCGAAATACCCGAACTTGGTGTCCGGATATACACCCGTTATTCTAAGATTCATCCTAATAGAAAGACCTTTTTTGGGCTGAGACGCGTAGATTTGGATTGGTTGCAGGGATATCGTTCATTGATCTGCTTAATTTGGGACAAACAAGCGAACCCTCTGCTTATCCCTTATGCTGACTTTGAGGGCGTCTTTTCAGAAATAGCTCCCTCCCAAGATGGACAATACAAGGCTCAGGTTGATGTTTGTTCCGATGGGTGTGAGTTGTATATCGCGAATGCCGGCCGATTTAATGTTGAGGGATACTTTGGCTGGAATGAAAAAAATTTGCCTGTCGAAAAAGGCGTTGAGGAACGCGCGGCTTCACTAAGCCACGCACAGGTTCAAACGTTACTTGGTTCAATAGGTCACGCTAAGGGGAATTATGTTTGGTGTCCACTAAGTGATCGTCCGGGTCTTGATTGGACGATTGCTTCGCGGTTTCCCATGCAGTCGAGTCTTCCGGATCGGTATTCAAAAGTCGCTCCGATACTCTCAGAGATCGATGTGATTTGGACGCGGCGCGGGTCTGCAGAATTGGTTGGGTTATTCGAAGTCGAACATACCACCACGATCTACTCCGGGTTGCTTCGATTTAATGATGTCTTGCTTGATTCTACGTCTCTCTGTCCGCGATACAGCATAGTCTCAAATGAATCCCGGCGTTCCCTCTTTATTAGGCAAGTTAATCGCCCGACCTTTCGTCGCAGTGGATTAAATGATTTATGCACTTTCATGGAGTATTCCAACGTGCTTGATTGGCACAAAAGGATCTGGTCAAGTAAATCGTGAGATCCAATACTAGCCCATGGTCCGTCGTTAGAGTTGTGCGCGGATACGTTGAAACTGTTCTGCTATGCGATAACGTGCGCCTCGCCAGAAAAATCGCCGCCACTTGGCGGTCGAATATAAATCCGGACTATGACGAGGTTGCTGTAGTCAAGAGCCGGCGTGTGCGTATTAGCGATGCCAATTCGATCGTGAATCGGTATCAAGCTGGTTTACCCAAGCCTTAGGTCCATACGCTTGTTGGGCCTCGACACACCTCCGACGAGGCCTGGGGCTGCTCCTCTATTGTCTTGGTAACTAATCGGGCGGGCCATCGCCCCGCTTGTCCTCTCCTCCGCCTCGCAAGTGCGAAGTGAGTGACGCGACGCGGCCTTGACCGGCTCCGCCCGGCGGCCTTCACTCGCCCGCTGCTCCCCACCTCCAGTTGGGGGCGATCCTTCCCACCATGTCCAACGCCGCCGAACCCGCCAACATCATGGAAGCCATTGTGTCGCTCGCCAAGCGCCGCGGCTTCATCTACCCGTCCTCCGAGATCTACGGCGGCCTCAACGGCTTCTTCGACTACGGCCCGCTCGGCGCCGAGTTGAAGAAGAACATCCGCGACTGCTGGTGGAACGACATGGTCCGTCGCCGCGACGACATCGTCGGCCTCGAGTCCTCCATCATCATGCACCCGAAGGTCTGGGAAGCCTCCGGCCACGTCGCCGGCTTCACCGACCCGCTGGTGGATTGCAAGGTGAGCAAGCAGCGCTACCGCGCGGACCAGCTGTTTTTCGCGCCGGTTTATATCGCGCAATTCGCTCTAGGCCGGGGAAGCGTGGGTGAAGCATCGCCGCCCCCCAGTGGTTTCACTTGGAGCAATAGTCCCATTTTCTACGTCTCTGCTCTCGAAACAGAGAACGTTGAAGAGACCCTCAAGGAGGCCGCGCGTGAGCATAAACGTAAGAAGTCTATTCCCGGTGAGTTTCGACTTGGAGGAATCCGCGACATGACCGAGGCCAAGCCCGAGGAGATCGAACTCATCCCCTCGCCCGCCACCGGCGAGCCCGGCAGCCTGACCGAGCCGCGTTCGTTCAACATGATGTTCCAGACGAACGTCGGCGCCATGACCGACGCCTCGTCCGTCGCCTACCTGCGGCCCGAGACGGCGCAGGGCATGTTCGTGGATTTCAAGAACGTCGTCGACACCACCCGCGTGAAGCTGCCCTTCGGCATCGCGCAGATCGGCAAGTCGTTCCGCAACGAGATCACGCCGCGCAACTTCATCTTCCGCTCGCGCGAGTTCGAGCAGATGGAGATGGAGTATTTCATCCACGAGGACGCCGACTGGGCCAGGTGCCACGAGGAGTGGATCGCGTGGTGCGAGAACTGGCTGAAGAGCATCGGCCTGCCGGCCTCGCACCTCTCCCGCTACACCCACCCGAAGGAGAAGCTCGCGTTCTACTCCAAGGGCACGGTGGACATCATGTTCAAGTATCCTTTCGGCGTGCAGGAGCTGTGGGGCATCGCCGCCCGCGGCAACTACGACCTCACGCAGCACGCCACCGCCAGCGGCAAGCCGCAGGAGCTGTTCGACGAGACGAGCAAGAAGAAGTTCGTGCCGCACGTCATCGAGCCCGCCGTCGGCGTCGACCGCATTTTGCTCGCCGTGCTTTGCGCCGGTTACGCCGTCGAGGACGTCACTGACGAGAAGGGCAACGTGGAAAAACGCACCGTGCTGCGCTTCTCGCCGCGCATCGCGCCCGTCAAGGTCGCCGTGCTGCCGCTGCTCAAGAACAAGGAACAGCTCACCAATCGCGCGAAGGCCCTCCACGCGAAACTGCAGAAGCGTTACGCCGTGCAATACGACGACGGCGGCGCCATCGGCAAACGCTACCGCCGGCAGGACGAGGCCGGCACGCCCTGGTGCGTGACCATCGACTTCGAGACGATCGAGCAGCCCGGCGACACCTTCACCCTCCGCGAACGCGATACGATGGCCCAGAGACGGATTACGGAGTCCGAATTGTTCTCCCTTCTAGACGAGCACGTTTATTGACGATGACAGCACCTGTCCTCCGAAGCCTTGGCGAAGGAGGATGCAGCAGAAGCGCATCACGGAAACGGAACTGTTCTCACTCCTCGAAGAATATGTCTACTGAAGCGCACTTGCCGAGCCGTAGCCTTTGG
>LNEH01000202.1 GCA_001464505.1 Verrucomicrobia bacterium Ga0077533 | reverse complement strand
TATGCTTGGATCACGGCGGCCTTGCAGATGGGCAAGGCGAGTTCGGTGCGGGCCTATTTATGCCAAAAGAAGATGTAGCATCTAGCGGCCTGACCCCGTTTGAGTTCCTATTTATGCCAAAAGAAGATGTAGCATCTAGCGGCCTGACCCCGTATGAGTTCGGCCTGACCCCGTATGAGTTCGGGACCCCGTATGAGTTCGGTATGAGTTCCGAACTGAAGTAGGGATGCGACTGCCCAAGCTATGTGGTTGAAACCCTGCTAATCGGTCCGGGATAAAGCAAGACCGCCACCAACCACCCTACGGTTTCTCCAGTTCGGTCAGCCGCGAGGCGGCGGTCTCCCACGCCGAGGTCGCCGCCTGCAAGTGGTCGACGATGACGGAGAGCTCGCGGTTCAGGTGCTGGGCCTTGCCGGGTGAGACGTAGGTCTCCGGTGCCTCGAGCTCGGTCGTGAGCTCGTTCTGCTTGGTCTCCAGATCGACGACCTTCTGCTCGAGGTGACCGACCTCGATGCGAAGTTTTTTGACCTCGTTGGGCGAAGGTTTCCGTTCCTGCTTGTTTGAGGTTTGGAGTTTGGAGCTTGGAGCTTCCGCTTTCTGCACCGGTCGTGCGTCCGTGAAGCCGGCGGTAAGCGCGGCGCGGGCGTTGCCGGCCTTGGATTTTTCCAGGTAATAGTCGTAGTCGCCCGCGTAGGGCGTGAGCCGGCCGCTATGCACATGCAGCACGTTCTTCGCGAGCTGCCGGATGAAATACACGTCGTGGCTGATGAAGATGAACGTGCCTTCGTAGTTCCTGAGCGCGTTCACCAGCGAGTCGATCGAGGGGATGTCGAGGTGGGTCGTCGGTTCGTCCATCAGCAGGAGATTGGGCGGGTTGACGAGCAGGCGGGCGAGGGCGAGGCGGGATTTCTCGCCGCCGGAGAGGACGGCGACCTTCTTGTGCACGTCGTCCTTGCGGAAAAGGAAGCCGCCGAGCACGGCGCGGGCCTGCTGCTCGGTGAGCTGGTTTTCGTTCGTGCGGAGCTCCATCACGTTTTCGAAGACCGTGAGGTCGAGCTTGAGGTTGTCGGCGCGGTTCTGGGCGAAGTAACCGGACACGACGTTGCTGCCGAGGTTGATCTCGCCCCCCGAGATCGGCACGATCCCGGCGAGGATTTTCAGGAGCGTGGACTTGCCGGCGCCGTTGGGGCCGACGAGGACGATCTTCTGGTTGCGCTCGGCCTCGAAGTTCAAGCCGGTATAGACCACATGATCGCCGTAGGCTTGGCGGACATTTTTCAGGTTCACGACCTTGAGCCCGGAGCGCGGCGGCTGCGGAAAGCGGAAATTGATTTTTTTGAGATCCTCCCACGGTTCCTCGACGGCGACATCCTTGAGGCGCTCGATCTGTTTCTCCTTGGACTTGGCACGCGAGGCCATCGAGGCCTTGGCGCCGAAACGGTCCACGAACTTCTGGAGGTGGGCGATCTCGCGCTGCTGGTTCTTGAACTGGGCGGCCTGCTGCTCCTTGCGGGCGTCCTTCTCGTTGAGGTAATCATCGTAATTGCCGGTGTATCTGTTCAGCCGGCCGCTCCGCAGCTCAAGGATGCCGTTGCAGAGCGAGTTCAGAAACTCGCGGTCATGGGAGATGAGGACGAGGCCGCCCGGATAGCGCGTCAGGTAATCTTGGAACCAGAGCAGCGCCTCGAGATCGAGGTGGTTGGTCGGTTCGTCGAGCAGGAGCAGCGCGGGCTCGCTGACCAGCAGACGGGCGAGGTGGGCCCGCATGACCCAGCCGCCGGAGAAGGACTTGGCCTGTTTCTCGTGGTCGGTTTCGCGGAAGCCGAGGCCGGCGAGGATTTTCTTGGCGCGCGGCTCGAGCGTCCAGTCGATGTCGTAATCGTCGTCGGTTTCCGGAACCAGTTTCTTGCCGCTGGTGGCGATGGCGAGGACGGTCTCGTCGCCCACCGGGGCGCTTTCCTGGGGCAGGTAGCCGAAGTCCGCGCCGCGTTCCCACTCGATGGTGCCCTCGTCGGACTGCTCCTCGCCGAGAATGAGGTTGAAGAGGGTGGACTTGCCGGCGCCGTTGGGCCCGACCAGGCCGAAGCGGTCGGTGCGCGCGACGAAGAGCGACACCTCGGCGAAGAGTTCGCGGGTGCCGTAGGACTTGGCGACATCGGCTAGGGTCAGCATGGCAAACCCGCGAGTGAGCCGGGCCGCCCCGTCCGGCGCAACAAAAACATTCGGTTGCAACCAGGCACGATTGCGCGACCGTAAAAACCGATGCCCAACCGCCTTGCCGCCGAGCAATCGCCCTACCTGCGCCAGCATGCGGACAACCCGGTGGACTGGCATCCGTGGGGTGACGAGGCGTTTGCCCGGGCCCGCACGGAGCAGAAGCCGATTTTCCTGAGCATCGGCTACTCGACCTGCCACTGGTGCCACGTGATGGCGCACGAGTCGTTTGAGAACGCGGCGGTCGCCGCCGTGCTCAACCGCGACTTCGTGCCCGTGAAGTTGGACCGCGAGGAGCGGCCCGACCTCGACCGTGTCTACATGACCTATGTGCAGCAGACGACCGGGCACGGCGGCTGGCCGATGAGCGTGTGGCTGACGCCCGACCTGAAACCGTTTTATGGCGGCACATATTTTCCGCCGGAGGACCGGCCCGGCCGGCCGGGCTTTGTCACCGTGCTGAACGCCATCACGCGCCACTGGGGTGAGCAGCGGGAGAAAATCCTCACCGGCGCCGACGCGGTGGTGGCCGCGCTGCGGCGTCATGCCGCCGAGGGGCCGCCGCGGGAAGTCGCGAGCAAGCTCGCTCCCACAGAATCCCTCCCCGAGGCCGCGAGCGAGGCGCTGACGAAAGCGTTCCAGTATTTCCATGAGGCGCACGATCCGAACTGGGGCGGGTTCGGCGGCGCGCCGAAGTTTCCCCGGCCGAGCACGCTCAATTTTCTTTTCCGGGCGGCGGCGCTGCAGGGCCGGAAGACCGCGATCGGGGAGGAGATGATAAAAATGGCCGCGTTCACCCTGCGCAAAATGGCCGAAGGTGGACTGCAGGACCACATCGGCGGCGGATTTCACCGCTACTCCGTGGATGAACGCTGGTTCGTGTCGCATTTCGAGAAAATGCTCTACGATCAGGCGCAGCTGGCGCTGAGCTATCTTGAGGCGAGACAGGCATCGGGGGTGGAGGCCTATGCATGGGTCGCGCGCGACACCTTCAGCTACGTGTTGCGTGACCTTACGCATCCGGCGGGTGGATTTTATTCCGCCGAGGACGCGGACAGCCTGCTGGCCCACGGCAAACCGGAGCACGCCGAGGGCGCGTTCTATGTGTGGACCAAGGAAGAGATCGATGCCGTGCTCGGGGGTTTGCCTGTGGGCGGGGTGCCTTCACCCCGCAGGAATGACGCCTCGCCGGGTGAGGGCACCCGGCCCACAACAGAAGCAGATTTCTTCTGCGCGCACTACGGGGTGAAACCGGGCGGCAATGTCGACCACGACCCGCAGGGCGAGTTCACGGGGAAGAACGTGCTCATGCAACAGCAGTCAGTGGCGGTGACGGCGCGCGAGCACGGGCTCGAAACGCAGGCGGCGAGTGACAAGCTGCTCGGCAGTCTGGAAAAACTGCGCACCGTGCGCGCGCAACGTCCGCGCCCGCACCTCGATGACAAAATCATCACCGCCTGGAACGGACTGATGATCTCCGCGTTGGCCAAGGGCGCCCAAGTGCTCGGCGACAGAACCTATCTGGCTGCCGCAACCCGGGCGGCGGAATTTATCCGGCGCGAGCTTTATGATGAGAAGACCGGCACGCTCTACCGGAGCTGGCGCGGGCGACGGAGCGGCATCGCCGGATTTGCGGAGGATTACGCGTCTCTCATCCAAGGCCTGCTGGATTTGTATGAGGCGGGCTTCGAGATCCGCTGGCTGCAATGGGCGGAGCGCCTGCAGGCGGCGATGGACAGGCAGTTCGAGGATCCGGTCCGCGGCGGCTATTTCAATTCCCGGGCGGACGACCCGACGGTCATCGTGCGGTTGAAGGAGGATCACGACGGCGCGGAGCCGTCGGCCAACTCGATCGTCGCGCTGAATCTGCTGCGGCTGGATTGGATGACCGGCCTGCCGGGAGCACGCGAGCGCGCGGTGAAAACCATCGAGGCGCTGCGCCCGCAGTGGACGACGATGCCGCAAGGGCTGCCGCAGTTGCTCTGCGCCATCGAACTGGTGGTGGATGCGCCGCGCACGGTGGTGTTGGCGGGCGATCCATCCGCCTCAGATTTCCAAGCGATGACCGCGGTATTGCATGAGCAACTGGGTCCGCGCCGGGGGCTGCTGGCCGCGGATGGCGGGGCGGGGCAACAATGGCTGGCCGCACGCCGACCTTATCTCGCGGAAATGAAACCGTCGGACGGTCGCGCCACGGCCTATATCTGCGATAACTTCACCTGCCGGGCGCCGGTGACGACACCGGCCGACCTGCGCCAGATGATCGGTTGATCCAAAGGCGGCCGGGCGCGGTTATTTGTCCTCGGCCACCTTGAGCTCGGCGGGGTCGGCTGTCGTCGTTTGCAGGAGATCCTGGATGGATTCGATGATGGCCAGCATTTCAGGATGCTGGGCCGCGAAGGTCAGCAGCCGGATGTTTCGCTCATCAAGCTTCATCTGGCGAACGGCTTCCAGCAGATGTTGGGCGGCTTGGCCCAAGGTCCGGTTATAAACCGCCAGTTTCTGGCGGACCGGCCCCAGGGTTGCCGGATCGGCGAGATCGACCCCGCTCACCGATTCCAGCCAAAGCAGGGCGAGGCTGGCCATCTCGGGAGAATCAGAAGGGTAACCCATTTTGGCCATCAGGCGCGCGATGGTCTTGAACTTCACCTGGCGCCCGCTTTCCACGTTCAAAATGGTGTTGCGGTGGCAGCGCGCCAGCTTGGCCAAAGTCTCGTGGCTCAGGCCTTTTTGCTCCCTCAGCCGGCGAAAAAGCTGGGCATATTGCATCGGGCAAGGTGCATGAAGCCGGGGCCGGTTTTTGTCAACGCAGGGTCGGGAGACAAGATGTGAGTTGACATAAATTGGGCGCACAAAATTCTTGTGTGGTCCGATGGAAAACAACCACCGCCAGGGCCGGTCGGGGACGGGCGAGCGTGCCTTGCGGCGTGCCCACGCCCGCAGACTGCTTGTGACCCTGACGGGCATCTGCCGGCACCTGCGCGCGCAGCAGGAAAATCCCGCCGTGCGGGCCGCCTATCGCGATGTCGAAAAAGAACTGCGGCAGTTTGTCCGGCTAAAATCATGAATCCCCCAAGGATGACCCCCGGGAATGGCCGCCGGCTCCGCCTCCTGGTCGTGGATGACGCGGAACCGGTGCGCCAGGTGCTCGCAGAGCTGCTGCAACTGGAGGGTTATGAGGTAGAAATCGCAGCCGATGCGGAGGAGGCGTTGCAACTGGCCCGGCTGGTGCGATGGGACGGCCTGGTGCTGGACTTCGACCTGCCCGGCCTGAACGGAGCGGAGCTGTATGCGCGGATTTTGCGAAATACCGGCCAACGCCTGCCGGTCATCTTCTTCACCGGTCGCCCCGACGCGATGTTGCAACTGGGGCTCGGCGCCGCGCCGTGGGCCAGGGTCGTGCCGAAACCATGCGGCGGCCGGCAATTGCTGGCCGCGCTGGAACAGTGCCTGCAGGCGGGTGGGGAACCGCCGCCGCCGGCCGGAGACTGGTTGCAGCGCTAACGGCGCAAGGCCGCCCGCACGAGCGTCTGGTCGCCGTCGTTGGGCGCGGGTTTGATGCCAAGTGCGGCGCAGACCAGATTGTAGACCTGAATGTTGTCCACCCGGTCGAGCGTGGTGCGGGGCTTGAAGGCGGGGCCGTGCGCGAGAAAGAGCGCGCCCATGTTGGGCGTGGCGTTGTCCCAGCCGTGGTCGCCCAAGTTGAAACGAGCGCGCGTCACCGGCCAGCCGGCGCGTTGTTCGATGGACCACTGGTCGTCGGCCACGAGCATGACGGCCGGGATGCGATCGTTGCCCGAGAAGTGGAAGCGCGCCGGCATCTCATTGCGCAAGTAAACCTGCAACTGCGGCGGAGCCTTGGCGCGAATGACGGCAGCCAGTTCCGGGGCGGTGCGGGAGCCTGGTTTGGGACGCACGCCGGCGTAGGGGCCGGTGGTCTCGACCTCGATCGTGCGCATATCCACCAGGTATACAGCTCCGCTCCGTTCAGGCCGGGCAGGTCGAAGTCCAGCACCAGGCCGTCGAGCAGCCGGGCGATGGCTGTGTCGACCTCGGTGATGGAGATCTGCACTTCCGGGGCGTCGGGGCCGTATTTGTGGCCACCGTGGTCCACGGCGCTGAAATACAGCGTCGCCAATCGCGGGCGTTCGGCAGCGGGGACATCGAACCACTTGAGCAGCCCGTCGACGCGGTCGTTGGAGGGGATCTTGTCGTTGAAGGGCAGCCAGTGCGAGGGACGCAGGCCGTGGTGCGCGGCTTCGGAGCCGGGCCACAAATAGCACACGCTGCGCACACCCTGCCGTTCGGCCGTGATCCAGACCGGTTCGCCGCCCCACCATTTCGCATCGGTGTTGGAGGCCTGTTTGCTCATGCCGAAGGTCTCACCGTTGGCCGGGTCGTAGAACCAGTTGCCGACGATGCCATGGCGCGCGGGGCGCAGGCCGGTCACCAACGTGTAGTGGTTGGGGAAGGTCTTGGTCGGAAAGGAAGGGGTCATCGTCCGCGCCTGCACCCCTTCCCGCGCCAGACGCTGCAGGGTGGGGGCGGAGTAGCGCTGCAAATAATCCCAGCGGAAACCGTCGAGGGAGATCAGGATCACCGGGCCCGGGGCGGGTGCCGGCGGGGTCGAGCAGGACACGAGCAGTCCGCCAACCAACAACCCGAGGGCGACCAAACAGCGTTTCATCCCGGAAAGTTGGCGGATTGCCTCGGGCCGCGCAACCTGCATCCTGCCGGCCCATGAGCGATGCCGAACGTCTGACGCTGCTGGAAGAACGCTACGCCCACCTCCAGCGCCACAGCGCCGAGCAGGACCGGGTCATGCTCGAGCTGGCCGACGAATTGGCCAAGCTGCGGAAGGAGATTGGCTCATTGCGGACCCAGCAGACGG
>LNEH01000201.1 GCA_001464505.1 Verrucomicrobia bacterium Ga0077533 | reverse complement strand
ACCTCCGACCGGTGCGTTCGAGTCAGTCCGCCGGGGAAAACCACCCCAAAGTCGCCCGATTCCCGCTCACGCGATCCCCGTGTGAAATATCCGGGCTAAGTTAAGGCCGGTCTTCGTTGATTTTTGAGGAAGAAAAGCCGGTGGCACGGCGCGGAGCCTGCTGCCGGCTTCCGCATGAAAAACCTGACGATGTATCTGCCCGGATTTTCCCATCGGTTGTGCGGGTGCCGGGCGCAGGCGGCGGCGGGGCGTGTGGGCGGGCAAGCCGAGACGCTCGACGGTCTGGCGACGCTGGTCGCGCGGTTCATTCCCGCCGGGCGGTTCGCCCCGACCGGGAAACAGCGCGAGCGCGTGTTCACTCCGTGGGTGACCTTCATCGCGTTTCTGGGCCAGGTGCTGACCCGAGGCAGTGCCTGTCGCGAGGCGGTGCGGCGGGTGCAGGCGTGGCGGGTGCTCGGCCAGCGCCGGCCACCCGACGAGAGCACCAGCGCGTATTGCCAGGCGCGGGCCCGTCTGTCGCTCGACACGTTGCGCGCCGCGCATGAAGAACTCGGCGGCTGGATTGAGCGCCGCACCAAGGAGGCGTGGCGGTGGTGCGGTCGGCCGGTGAAGGTGCTGGACGGCTGCGGGGTGTCGATGCCCGACACCGCCGAGAACCGCGCCCGCTGGCCCTATGCGAGCGGACAAAAACCCGGCGGCGGCTTTCCCACCGCGCAGCTGGTCGGTTTGTTCTGTCTGGCCACCGGTCGGCTCGTGCGCTTCGCGCTCGCATCCTGGAAGGCGCACGAGATCCCGCTGGCCCGCCAGTTGCTCGGCTGGATCGAAAAAGGCGAGGTCGTGCTCACCGACCGGGGATTTTGTGGCTGGGGCTTGATCGCCCTGCTGCAAAACAAGGGAGCGGATGTGGTGATGCGCGTCCATCAGGCTCGCCGGCTCAAGGGCCGGCGGATGATCTGGAAAAAGCCCCAGCGGCAAGCGACCTGGACCAAGGCCCAGTGGCAGGAGCTGCCGGCGGCCCTGACCGTGCGGCTGGTGCGCTTCCGCGTGAGCGTGCCGGGCTTCCGCACCGAGCAAGTCGTGCTGGTGACGACCTTGCTCGACGACCAAGCCTACCCCGACGAGGCGATTGCCGCGCTCTACCGGCGGCGCTGGGCGGTGGAACTGTGCTTCCGCGACATCAAAACGACGCTCGGGCTTGACGTGCTGCGTTGTCAGTCCCCCGAACTCATCGAGAAGGAGGTCTGGCTGCAGGTGATCGCCTACAACCTCGTGCGGGCACTCATGCTCGAGGCCGCCTGGACGCACGGCGTAGAGCTGGCCCGCCTCAGCTTCAAAGGCACCGTCGATACTCTGCGGCAATGGACGCCGCTGTTCGCTCCACAGATGTTTGCTTTCCGGCGCGCCCGCCAGGAACTGCTGCGCATCATTGCGGCCGATCAAGTGCCGGACCGACCTGATCGCGTCGAACCGCGCGTGCGCAAAAGACGCCCCAAATCCTATCAATTGCTGACCAAGCCGCGGCACCAAATGGTCGTCGCCCCATCCCGCGCGAAAAAATGACGATCACCGGTCTTAACTTAGCGCCATTCGGGTCAGGTTTTAAGTATTTCAGTGAGCTCAGGCAGCAGCTTGGCCGCCGGGCCACCTTGCCGGCGCAAGAGGCCGACCAGTTGACTGACGGCGACAGGCGTGCCCATGTGGAGTTGTTCACATAGCCAGCGGTTGGAGGCCTGGGTTTTTAGCTTCATGGCGCTGGCGATGGCAACCTTCCAGTCGGCGGATTTCCGCGTGGCGGCGGTGTCCGCCAGTGTCTGGCCCGCCTGGCGCAGACACCGCGCCAGCGCCGTCCGCCATTGCTCAACCCGGATCTCCTGGGCTCCCTAGGTAAGCCAAAGACGTCAGGTTGAGGTTGCCCTGATTTGACGGACAGAGGGTTGGGCCCATGTTCAGCCCCTGAATGCCACGGTGTAATTCTCGACCGCCTTGGCCTCCTCGCCCTCGCCCACGAGGAGGGTGAGAAAGACGTTGAAGGTAAAGGGCGGAACGACGGGCTTCTCCCCGACGAGGGCGGTGCCGCTGCCGTTGAGCACCGTGCGGTTGTTGCCCGGCGAGCGCGGATTGGGCCAGCGCGCCGTCGCCCGGGTGACGTCAATCGCCATGGGCTTGTGCTTTTTGTCGTAGAAAGTGAGTTTGAATCTTCCCCCGACCACTTGGAGACCGAGGAGCGTGCCATTGGGCCGGTTGATCACGGTGCCGGGAATCTTCGGCAGCTCCTCTTTCTTCTTTTCAACTTTCTTGGCGGGAGTGGCCGTGGTTGCGGCTTTGCCAGCGGGTGCCTTTGGCGCGATGGCCTCAAGCGCCGGGGCCTTGGGATCGGTCGTCTTCTCAACGGGAGCCTTTTGCGCCGACAGCACGCTGGCCGCAAACATGACCAAGAGGGAAACAGCGATGGACTTCATGCCCGCCACGATGGACTTCATGCCCGCACGTTAGTCCTCCCGGCGCTCGGCGCAAGCCCCGGCTGGGCCCGCCCGGCGCCCTAATCTCACTGGGGAAACCCCGCAGCAAGCTGCGGGGAATGCTTCAGTATTCACGCCTGGGCCGCACGGATCCTGGCCCGCAGCCCTTTCCACCGCGCCAGCCGCTCCGCGATCTTCGCCTCCCACCCCGCCGTCTTTGGCGTGTAGAGCGTGAGCGGGTTTCCCAGATAAGTCTGACCGGAAATGTTTTCCGGAAAATCGTGCGAATACAGGTAACCCTGGCCATGGCCGGCCTGCTGGCTGGCGGCCCCGCTTTTGTCGCGCAACGGCCGCGGCACCGCCTGCACCGGCGCCTCCTTGAGCACGCGGCGCGCCTCGCCCAGCGCGAGGGTCGCGGAGTTGCTCTTCGGCGCCGTCGCGATGTAGAGCGTCGCGTGCGCGAGCGTGAGTTCCGCCTCGGGCAGGCCGATGAAGTCGCAGGCGTGGTGCGCCGCCACCGTCAGCGGCAGCGCCTGCGGGTCGGCCAGCCCCACATCCTCGCTGGCGAGAATCACGAGCCGCCGGGCGATGAACCGCGGGTCCTCGCCGCCGGCCAGCATCTTCGCCAGCCAATACATCGCCGCATCCGGGTCGCTGCCCCGGCAGCTTTTGATGAATGCCGAGATCGTGTCGTAGTGCTCGTCCTCATCGGCGTCGTAGCGGATGCGCCGCTCCCGGGCGAAAATCTCCAGCTCCTGCTCCGTGATCGCGGCCTGCTCCGGCAGACTGAGCGCGATGACCTCGAGGGCGTTGAGTGCCCGGCGTAGGTCGCCGTCGCAGAGCAACGCCAGGTCGGCCAGCACCTTGTCGGTCGCGGGGTGTCCGCGCGCACCCAGGCCGCGCTCGGCGTCGGTCAGCGCCCGGCGGAGCACACCCGCCACGGCCCCGGCCGCGAGCGGCTCCAACCGGAACAGATGGCTGCGGCTGAGCAGCGGCGGGTTCACATAAAAACCGGGATTGTGCGTCGTCGCCCCGATCAGCCGCACGGTGCCTTCCTCCACGTCGGGCAGCAGCAGATCCTGCTGCGACTTGTTAAAGCGGTGCAGTTCGTCGATGAAGAGGATCGTCGCCGCCGGGGCGGTCGCACCCGGCGCGGCCTCGGTCCGGCGCCGGGCCGCCGCGAGGATTTCCCGCAGCTCGGCCACGTTGGACATGACGGCGTTGACCCGCACAAACCGGCTCTGCGTCTCGCGGGCGATGACCTCGGCCAGGCTCGTCTTGCCGCAACCGGGCGGACCGTAGAAGAGCAGGCTGCCGAAGCGGTTGCTGGCGATCAGGCGCGGCAGCAGGCTGCCCGCCTGCAGGATGTGTTCCTGACCGACGAGTTCACCGAGCGACTGCGGGCGCATCCGCGCCGCGAGCGGCTGATAGGCCGCGGGTTTGTCCGGAAGCGAACTGCCCGCGCGCGGTGTTTCCTCGCCAAAGAGTGAACTGGAATCATCGACGGAGCGGGCCATGCGTCGGGACAGATTGCGGCTGCCTCCGGCGAGAAACAAGTTTGAAGGCGGCGGAGAAAGCTGTTCGCCTCTGCCCGCTGCCTGCCGGGCCCACGCGCAGTGCCCACCATGCCTTCGCCAGCTCTCCATCTTCGCGCGCCGCTGTTGTGGCTGCTGGTGCCGCTGATGGCCGGTCTGACCGCGGCCCGGGTCTGGCCGGCCCCGGGGTTTGGCTTGGGGCCGCTGGTTTGGCTGGCGGGACTGGTTGGGATCGGCGCGGTCTGGTGCGCCGGCCGAGCCGGCCGTCTTGCCTGGTTCGCGTGGGCGGCCGCACTTTTGGTGTCAGTTGGACTGGGCGGATTTGTCCTGCTGCAAGTCCGGCACCCGGCCTGGCACGAGGTGGCGTCCCGGCCGCCGCGTGAGGTAACGGTGACGATGCGTGTGCTGCAGGCCTTTCCCGTTGCGCCCGCGACTCGCAGCCTGACCGGTCTGGCTGAAATCATCGCGACGGGTGAACACGACCGGGAGCTGACCGGCCGGCGGATATATTTCTCCGCCATCCGGCGCATCAGCGTCCCGCCGCAGCGTTCGGGCCGCTATGTGATCCGCGGCGTCATCGAACCACTGCCCCGCGAACCCGCCGGCACGGGTTTCAACGACTATCTCGCCAACCTCGGCATCCGCCAGCGGCTCACCCGCGCGCACATCATGAGCGAAGCGTCGCCGCCCACCTGGTTTCAGGGCTTTTGCGCCCGGACGCAGGACCGGTTGGAAGGCATTTTGCGCCACGGTTTGGCGGAGCAGCCGCAAACCGCCTCGCTTTATCTCGCCATGCTGCTGGGGGAAAAGGCGGTGCTGTCGGCCGAGCAGGAGAACGCCTTCATGCGCAGCGGCACCTTCCATATCTTTTCGATCAGCGGGCTGCATGTGGCGGCCATCGCCGGGGCGATCTACTATACTTTCAACCTGCTCCGGATCCCGCGCCGGCCGGCGGTAGCCGTCAGCCTGATCGTGCTGTGGCTCTATGTGCAGATCACCGGAGCCAGCTCGCCCGCCATGCGCGCCTTCCTGATGATCGCCTTCCTCTCCGCTTACCAAACCTTCCGGCTGCCGGGCAACGCCCTCGCCGCGCTCGCCGCCGCCGCCCTCGTGACGCTGCTGCTGGACCCGCTGCAGCTTTTCAGCACGGGTTTCCAGATGTCCTACACGGTCGTGGTCGCACTGGTGGTGATGGGCCGGCCGCTCGGCGAAAAGTGGCTGGCGGCGTGGCGGCCGTTCGCCCTGCTGCCCAAGGCGGACTGGCGCTGGCATCACCTCGGCATCGATTGGGGCGGACGCTGGGTCCTGGGTGCCCTGGCCGTCTGCTGGACGGCGTTTCTCGCCAGCGCCCCCTCGGGCATCGGATATTTCCAAGTCTTTTCGCCCGGCTCGCTGCTGGCCAACCTCGTGATCATACCGCTGTCGATTGTGACCATGTGGGCGGGCTTCGTGTCGCTGGTCGCCGGGCTGGCCGGCCTGCTCCCCGTAAGCGTCCTCAGCAACACCATCGCCGCATGGACCATCGTGGTCATGGACTGGCTGCTGCGGCACGGGATCGAATTGCCGGGGGTGTATTTCGAGGCGCACTTCCGTTCCAATTGGCTGGCGCCGGCCGCGCTGGTCCTGATGACGGCGGTGCTGCTGGCGGGCGCGGCCGGCCGATGGGCGCCGCGCCATGGCGGTTACTGGCCACCGGTCGCGGCGCTCGCGCTGTTGCTCATTTTGGGCGTGAAGTTCGGCTGAAGCCCGCAATCCTCTCCACCATGAAAAGCGCCTACGAACTCGCCATGGAGCGCCTCGCCAAATCCGACCCCACCACCGGCCGAGTGACGGCGGCGCAGAAGACCCGCCTGGCGGAAATCGACCGCGTCTTTCAGGGCAAGATCGCCGAGCGGGAGATATTCCTCCGGCAACAGCTCGCCGCCGCGCTCACCGCCCGGAACCTTGACGAGGCCGACAAGATCCGGAAGCAAATCGCCGGCGAAAAGGCCCGGCTCGAGGAAGAACGCGAGGACGAGAAAGAGCGTGTGCGGCAGGGGAAGTGACACCCCCCGCCCGGCCGGGCAGCCGGAACTGTGCAGAGGAACCTGTGGGAGCGAGCTTGCTCGCGACTCAGGAAGTGCCCGGTCGCGAGCAAGCTCGCTCCCACAAACAGTTCACCGTTACCTTCACTTGAAACTGGTCCTCCACTGCATCTTTCCCTCTCCAGAGGGGATTCTCGGCGGCGCTGATTAATACCAACGTCCCTTTGAATTTGGACTCACCAACACATGTCATGCTGAGCAACGCGAAGCATCCATGCTTTGTAGGCGGGGTGCCCTCACCCCGCGAGGCATGGCGGACGAGGGCGTCCGCCCTCCAGATGGTTTCTTCACTCCGTTCAGAATGACAATCGGCTAAAGTCTATAAGCCAAGGGACGTTGGCATAAAACCCCTCTATCAAGAAGGGTGGCGCGACTTGTCAGCCGTAGGCTTGGCGAAGGCTGAAGCGCCGTTCCAGTTGGCCGGCGGTCCTAGACCGCCGCTACAGTTTCACCGCGCGAACTCGAATTCCGCCGACAGGGCGTGATGGTCCGAGGACATCGTGGGGGTCACCCACCAGCCGGTGGGGCGCAGCCAGTCGTTATGGAAGATGTGGTCCAGCACGTAGGGCCGGCGACGCCACGTGATCTCCTTTGATTGCACGGTCTGGTAGCCGGCGTCGGCGAACTGCTGGATGAGCGACTGGTGCTTGCTCACGTTGAAGTCGCCGGTGAGCAGCGTGGGCATCCCGGCCGACCGCCGCAATTGCTCCTCGACCAGCCTCCGCTGGTTCAGGTGCACCTCGCTGCTGGACTTGAGCATGAAAAACGCCAGCAAGTGCGTGTTGAAGAGCCGCACGTCACGCCCGGCGATGGTCGTGGTGGCGCCGATGAGCACCCGGTCGGTCGGGGTTTTCTTCTCGCCAAAAAAATCGAATTCCACCGGCGGCGACGGCAGGTTCAGGCAGATGTGCTCCCGCAACGGGGTTTTGGAGAATATCGCCAGCCCGATGCCGAAGGGCAGCTCGCGCTGGTCTGGCCGGGGGTAGCAGAAGAAACTGTCCTGGCCGGGAAATTCCTGCTTCAGGCGCGTGTAGTGCGGCGGCGGCTCGGCCTGCGCGCCGCCCGGCAGGGTGCGCTCGACCTCCTGCAGCATGACAATATCGGCCTCGTGCGCGCGAATTTCGTCGATGGTCAGCTGGAGATTGATCGGCGCATGGTCGGGGTAGGCATCGTCCCACGGCTGGCCAAACTGCATGTTGAATTGCAGCAGTTTGAATCGACCACTCGCCGTCATTGGCCTCCTCCCGCTTTCTTGACCGCTTGCGGTGTGATGGTGGCGTCACCGGCCTTGGTGAAGGTCACGCCGCTCAATTCGACCCGGACCAGCGCCTTGGTCCCGGGGGTGATTTTTTGCCCATGGGCTCCCGCCCAGTGCTTGGTTTGAATCGTGGCTTCGGTGGGTCGCCAGACCGCCGGTTTCGCGAAACGGGATTTGCCGCCCGGCTGGAAGGCCGCGTTCCGCTGCTCCGGATTGAGGAGTGCGCCCGAGGCCGTCAGGGCGCCGACGAGGGTTAAAAGGACGCTGATTTTCGCTCGGCAAAACATACGCGGCAAGCTGCCAAGATGTTCGCGGACGGGGATATAGCGGCAAGCCTATTCTGGCTCGGCCGTGCCTTCTACGACCCAGTCTTTCGCCTCTGGCACTTGCCGGGAAAATTCCCGCAGCGCCGCACTCAGGTGCTCGGCATAGCGGTAATGCGCTCCCATGCCCGTGCGCAACTCGGCCTCATAAATGAACTTGTCGGCCTGGGTGCTGTGCTCAAACGGCGTCTGCGCGCCCAGCAGCAGCGAATAGACGTAGGCCGCGGAGCCGCGCGTCATCAGCTCGCGGGTCAGCGCCGCCTGTTCGTCCAGCAGGGCCTGATATGCCCCAGGGGTGATCTCCGTTGGCAGGTAAAAGCCGGCCTGGATCAGCGGCGTGTAACGATGACCCGTGCGGTGGCGGTTGAGGTCGCGGAGCTCGGCGATCGCCAGGTTGTTCCAGGCAAAACTCACGCGCATCCGGCGCGTGGCCTTGCCCTGGTAGCCATAACGGTTGGCGCGGTGCTTCAGCGCCTCGGCCACCGGCTGAGTCTCGACCAGCCAGGGCGGTGTCTCGCGGTCCACCTTCACCCACACCTCGTCGGCCAAGGGCTTGGTCGAGAGCCGGGCGAGTCCGAGCGACAGGCTGGCGGCAAGCTCCTGCTGCGCCTGGGCCTGGTAGGATTTCTCCGCCGAGCTGTGCCGCATCAGCCGGGGCGATTGCTTCAGCAGTTCGTCGCGAATCAGTTTCGCCGCCAGCGACGCCTCGGGCATGCCGAGCGAATCGAGGTGTTTGACCGTCGCGGCCCACATGCGCGAGCTTTGCACGAGGCCAAGGTTGGTCCGCGTGGCCAGCGGGATGAAGTAGCGCGCGCGGTCCAGCGCGTAGTTCTTGCGGAGCCGGGTGACCACGGCGGGCCTGGCGTCTTTCGGCAGCCGCACGAGGCCGGGTTGCGCCAACGCCAGCTGGTCGAGCCGCGTGTATTCGGCGTGGTAGGCGGCGAACGCCTTCGCCATCACCGCCGACCAACGGGGTGCGAGGTCGGCCGGGATGCCGATCGCCTCCGGTGCCGGCAGGTTGGTCGCGTCCATGGTGATGTAGCGCGTGCTCGACTCCTGTCCGTCCGCCATCTGGGCGAGCTCGAAGATTTTATACGCCAGCCACATCGACACATCGTCGAGGGCGATGGCGAGCCCGCCGGTCAGACCCCCAATCGAGGCGTGGCCGTAGTCGACAAACTTGAGGATGCGGTCGATGGATTCATCGGGGTTGGCGATATCCACCTTCTCCAATATTTTCGCCAGGCCGTCATTGCTGCGCGAGTAGCGGGCGAGGACGGAGGCGAGCAACTCGGGCGTTACTTTGGGGAGACTGGCGGCCGCGGGCGGCGGCACAATGGCGAGACCGGTGACCTTCATACGCGGCCCACACGAAACAGTTTCACGGGCCAGTGCGAAGGAAATTCGCAAATTCATCAAACCCGTGCGATGAGCTTATTGATGAATTCCGGGTCAATGGCTTCACAAACCTGCTGGGTCCGCTTGATGATGCCATCCCCCTCGACAGTGAAGTCTTTGGCGGATTCCCATGGCACTGGGATCGTTTCGAGGCCAACCGACCCACTTCCCCATTCCGGATATCTCTTGGAACCATAACTTTTCACACCCACCGCAAAGCAGCTTTTTATCTTCTCCTCGACCGCCACTCCACCACGACACCAGACCCAAGGGGTAAGCCCGTTGTCGTCAACGGTGATCCCTATCCATGTCATTTTGAACTCCTTCTTCGGCTTGCGAGGCTGCACATCGAACCGACTTTCCCAATTCTTCTCTACGGTCGCGTCCCTTGAAGCGATTAGTTCCACAACATTCGCAGCCAGCAGACGATCTCGTAAATCCGAAATACATAATTTCAGAAGGCGTCGCACCTCTACACCTGCAGCGTGACCAACGTCTTCGATCTTTTTTCTCAGCTCCGGATCTTCACGTGGATTGATTCCAAGAACGGTTCCACGTTCCTCATACAACCGCTGCATCTCCGCGAAGTATTTCAAGTAGAAAACTAATGATTTTCCAATCTCGGCCATAATTATTTTCCTCCTGTAGTTTCGAGAGAGAGATATTCACAGATTCGATAAATCTCGTTCGTATCCGGCACCTTCTTGCTAAAGTTTCCACAGTTCAGACGATAGAGATCCTTCAGCACTCCGGTCATATAGTGACGCAAGTATCCGAACTCCGGCTGTTCACTTAGTTTGGGCAACCGCTGTCGAAACTGGGCCATGAGCTTGATGAATGAAAGGGGAGTCCATTTTGGCCCCCCGCCTTTGGAATCCGTTGTCGGTTCGCGGCCATCTGGAGTCAGAAAGACAAGGGCATGATAATCAGAAGATGCAATTTTCTCATAGAGCTGATCCTCGTATCTCGCGAGCTGATCTTCCGCTTCATCAGCATCGATCTTTGCTTCCACAATCACCATCCATGTCTCAACCTTGCCGGCAGAAAGAGCACATCTCCCACTCATAAAGATATCGAGCCGATCCCGGCTCTCGCCGCTTCGCAGTTCACTGTTAATTTGCACATCGGTGAGCTGCCGTTCATCATCCCAACCGAATATCTGTTTCAGAAAAGCACGAAGGAGGATATCGCCGAAACCGTGGTCTTCATCACGATTCATCAGATACGCTAATGCGCGAGTATGAGCCGTTTCACGAAGCCCCAGATCGAGCGTTCCAAAGAGACTGACCCGACAACACAAGGGATCGTATGTTGGCAGATTTTCCAACCACTGTGATCCGCCGAGTTTCTCGAATGCACAGGACCTTATCGCATCAAATTGGTGTGCTAATCCAGAAAGGTCATAGTCGAGCGCAAGAAGGAAGGGTTCTTGATCGGCAGCGGTTTGGCGGTGAACCCTGTCCAAGTCAGTGAGAAAGCCATCGACTTTAGGTGTCGGAGCGAGTGTTGCACTAACCCTATCCAAGTCGCGAATGAACTGTTCCGGTTTGGCGAGAATGGCGCTCATATTTTCAGCTTACGCCACTTAAAGTGCTTCGGCCGTGCCTCAGTTCGCAAGAACGCCAAGAAGCACTGCACCACATCTTCCGTGTTGAGGAGGTCGCATTCAAGTCCTCGACTGACGAATTTGTCACTCTTGCGTAGCAGACGCTTACGATTTGACCCAATCATATTGGCCGCACGGTAGTGACGATACGATCCGTTGCCGCGAGGATCGATCTCCCTCCACTCTAGATGCCAGCCATTGAGGCCGCGCAGAGCCTGAACGTAGTTGCTGCCTGATGCTTCGAGGCAACAGAAACTGTTGCCATTCCCGGTGTCCAACTCATTGAGAACCCTAAGAACGAGCCCGGCGGACGGGTGTTTGTGTTCGCGTCCTCCTTCCGTGGTCAACCTCATCGGTGGTATCTTTTTGCTGGGCTTCTTTTTCGAACTTTCAACAAACTCAATATCACCGTCATCCCAGTCAAATCGGCTCCTGCTGCGCTTATCGCTGCGATGTATGCGACCCTCGGACACGGGTGCATTTAACTGTTGCAACATCACAGGAGCAACCGGAAACCGTGGACCCAATTGAGGGTTTGCTAGCACTGGTCCAAGTTATTTCCCCCTAAGTTTATTTCAGCAGCCAGCCCGACAGCGGCTGGGGGTAGAAGCCCAGCAGCACGGTCAACAGCGCCAACGCCGCCAGCGTGGCCATGCCCACCCACGATGGCTCGGCCGGCACCGGGCAGTGGTCGCAAGGGCATCCATCGGCCTCTGATTTTTTGCGCCACAAAATAAGCCATAAAGCGGCGCAAGCTGGCACTTTGCGCCGCTTAAACGGTTTTATATGGCGCAAAGTCGTGTTTTGCGCCACATCTCACGCCAATGCCAAAGCAAATACCAGATGAAGAGCTGGCCGCCATCCTCGCGGCCATGGCTGGTTTTTCAGAACCGGTTTCGATCGAGCAGATCACGAGGCGTTTATCCGCAGGCTTCCCGCGGCGATCACTCCAGCGCCGGCTGGCACTGCTGGTCAAGCAGGAGCGGCTGGTTCCCGTCAGCGAGCGGGGCGGACGGCGCTATTTATTGCGCGAGACCAAATCCGACCTGACTGAAAAGAGCCGGCTTGAAACGGGCGATCGCGATGGAATTCCACTCTCGCCTGCCGCAAAGGAAATTCGCCGGAGCGTCACCCGGCCGTTATCGGCCCGTCGGCCGGTAGGTTATGAGGTTGCCTTCCTTGAGAATTACCAGCCGAACGTATCTGCCTATCTTCCTCCCGCTGCTCGCCGCAAATTGGCGGAGGCCGGGCGGGTGATCGGAAATTCCCAACCCGCCGGGACTTACTTTGGCAAAGTGCTCGACCGCCTGCTGATTGACCTGTCGTGGAATTCGAGCCGGCTCGAAGGCAACACCTACTCGCTGCTGGAGACCCAGCGGCTCCTGGAACTCGGAGAAAGCGCGGACGGCAAGGACGCGAAGGAGGCTCAGATGATTCTGAATCACAAAGCAGCGATCCAACTGCTCGCCGAGCAGGCGGCGGAGATCGGCTTCAATCGCTACACTCTGTGCAATCTGCACGCCTTGCTGGCCGATAATCTGCTGGCCGATCCACAGGCGGGCGGGCGGTTGCGCGACAAGCCAGTGGGAATTACCGGCACAGTCTATCACCCATTGGAGGTGCCGCAATCAATCGAGCAACGGTTTGAGCAGCTTCTCGAAAAAGCTGGAGCGATCAAGGACGCTTTCGAACAGGCCTTCTTTGTCATGGTCCACATTCCCTACCTCCAGCCGTTCGAGGACGTGAACAAGCGTGTTTCGCGTCTGGCCGCCAACATACCGTTGGTGCAGCGCAATCTCTGTCCTCTCTCGTTTGTCGATGTGCCGCAAGCGGACTACGTGAACGGCATTCTCGGAGTGTATGAGTTGAACCAGGTGGATTATTTGCGCGATGTATTCATTTGGGCCTACGATCGCTCCTGTGCCCGTTACTCGGCGGTCCGTCAGTCCCTCGGCGAACCGGATACGTTCCGGCTGAAGCATCGGGTGCAGATCGGCAACTTGGTTGCCGAGGTGGTCCGTAGCAGGAAGGACAAGAAGGCGGCCGTGAAGTGGATAGCCGCCCAAGCAAAAGCAGCCATTCCGGCGTCCGAGCGAATGCGGTTTGTTGAGGCGGTGGAGACTGAGTTGAGCAGCTTGCACGAGGGCAATATCGCCCGCTACCGCCTGCGTCCGTCAGAATTCAAAGCCTGGAGAGAAAACTGGCGATAGGAACCGCCGCCGCGTTTACTCCAGCAGCCAGCTGGTCAGCGGCTGTTGGTAGAAGCCCAGCAACACCGTGGCCAACGTCAGGGCGGCCAGCGTGATCACTCCAATAAAGGTCGGGCCGGCAGGCAGCGGCCGGGGGGCCGGCACCGCGCCGGGTGCGGGCGGCGACCACGACTCAAACCACGCCGCGCGGATCCAGCCGAAATAATAGAAAATCGAGATCACCACGCCAATGACGGCCACGACCAGCAGGCCGTAAAGGTGCGCCTGGAAGGCCGCGACAAAGAGCAGCAGTTTGCCCATGAAACCGGCCAGCGGCGGGATGCCCGCGAGCGAACCGACGCCGACCGCCAGCACCGCGCCGAGGAAAGGCCGTTCGCGCGCCAACCGTCCGTAGTGGTCGAGTTCCTCGCCGCTGTCGTCGGGACCGGCCACATAGGCCATGACGCCAAACACCGCCATCGAAGCCAGCAGGTAGGTGAACAGATAGAACCACACCGCGCCGGCGGCCCACGGCACGGTCAGCGAGGCCACCACGCCGATGAGCAGGTAGCCGGCGTGCGAGACCCCGGAGAGACCCATCAGGCGCTTGGTGTTGTGCTGCTTGAGCGCCGCAAGGTTGCCGAAAATGATCGTCGTCGCCGCCAGCAACGACAGCACCGGCACCAGCACGGCCTGCAACGGGCTGAAGACCCGGTGCACCAGCGTGAGCAGCACGGCGAAGCCGGCGGCCTTGGACGAGACGGCAAGGAAGGCGGTCACGGGCGTCGGCGCCCCTTGGTAGACGTCGGGCACCCAGATCTGGAACGGGAACGCGCCGATCTTGAAAGCCACGCCGCCGATGACCAGCAGCGCACCGGCCGTGGCCAGGAAGTTGTCGGGATTTTCCCGCAGGAAATTGAGCACGGTGCCGTATTCAAAACCGGTATGCACGATGCCACCCTGCTCCACCCGGCCGACCGCGCCGTAGAGCAGCACGATGCCGAAAAGCAAAATGGCCGAGCTGAGCGCGCCCAGCACCAGGTATTTCAGACCGGCCTCAAGTGACAGCACCCGCTCGCGGTAGTAGCTCACAAGGATGTAGAACCCGATCGTCACCGTCTCCAGCGCGACGAAGAACATCACAAAGTGGTTGCTCTGCGCAAGGAGCATCAGCGCGGCGGTCACCACCAGCACGATGTGGTAGAACTCCACCCGCGGCGCCCGCGCCCGGGGCAGGCAGATCGTGGCGAGAAAGCAGACCAACAGGGACGAGAGCAGGAAAAAGATGCGCGCGATCTGGCCCGGGACGCTGAGCCGCACCAACCCGCCAAATAACTCCTCCTCCCCCCACGTCTTGCCGAAATTCATCACCACGCCCACAAGCACCACCCCCAGCGCCATGCTGGCCAGATGCGGAATGAAGCGGTGCTGCTCCTTCGGCGAGATGAGTTCGATCACCAGCAGGGCGAGCGCCCCGCAGGCCAGGGTCAGTTCCGGCCCGAGGGCCCACCATTCGTTGGAGGCGGCGATGGCTTGGAGAAGTTCCGTGGACATGGCGGGTGATCAGCGGGTCTTCAAGGGGGTGAACAAGGCCTTGGGGGTGGCCGAGTAGCCCAGGGCCTGGTCCACCGGCTGCGAGATGGCCTTGGGGTAGAAGCCGAAGAACAGGAGCGCGGCGAGCAGGATGAGCGCGGGCAGCTTCTCGCGCCAGTCGAGGTCGGCCGGAGGATGCTGCGCCTGCACGCGCTGGTGCTGCTCGCTCACCGGGCCGAAGAAAACCCGGGCGGCGGCGCGCAAGCCGTAGATGGCTGAGATGACCACGCCGGCGATGGCCACCGCGGTCAGACCGGGCGAGAATTTCCACAGCGCGACGAAGACCGTCAGTTCGCCCCAGAAGTTGGCGAAGCCGGGCAGACCGATGCTCGCCATGGTGGCGGCGACGAAGAATGCCGCCAACACGGGGGTCTTTTGCGCCAGGCCGCCCATCTCGGACAGATCGAAGCTGTGCGTGCGGTGGTGGATGCTCGTCGCGAGCAGGAACAGCAGCGCGACGGACAGGCCGTGCGCCACCATCAGCAGCACCACGCCGCCGGTGCCGATGGTCGAGAGGCAGGCGAGACCGAGGAAACAATAGCCCATGTGCATGACCGAGCTGTAGCCGATCATCTGCTTGAGGTCGCGCTGCGCCAGGGTGACAAAGCCGACGACGAGCACATTGCCCAAGCCGGCCAGCAGGGCGAGTTTCCACGCCCAGTGCTGCATGCCCAGCGGCAGCAACGGCAGGGCGATCTGGATGAGGCCGTAGAGGCCGAACTTCTTGAGCACGCCGGCATGCAGCATGGCGGCCGAGCTGGGCGCGGCGCCGTAGCCGAGCGGCGCCCAGGTGTGCAATGGCCAGAGCGAGACGAGGGTGCCGAAACCAAGCAGCAACAGCCCGCCGATCCAGTTTTGCGTTGAACCGCGCAGGCCCCCGGCGGCGATGGCGTCCTTCAGCTCGATCAGGTCGAAGGAGTTGGCGCCGCTCTTCACGTAGAGGGCGATCAGGCCGAGCAGCGAGAGCAGCGCGCCGGCCGTCAGGTAGATGGTCAGTTTCATCGCCGCGTAGTGGCGGTCGCGGCCGCCCCACACGCCGACCATGATGAAGGTCGGGATCAGCGCCAGCTCGTGGAAGAAATAGAAAAAGAAGATGTCCACCGAGGCGAACACGCCCAGCAGACCGCCGTGCATGACGAGCAGGAGCAGCAGATAGAGCTTCAGCCGCTCGGCCCCGGAGCGAAGCGCGTAGTATCCTGCCGCGAGACCGACAATGGCCGCGAGCAGGAACATCGGCAGCGCGATGCCGTTGAGGCCCAGTTTCAGGCTGATGCCGAAGTCCGCCAGGCCGGTGTAGGTCGTGCTGAGGAAGGCGTATTGGTGCGCGTTTTCCGCCGGGAACTGCGACCACAGCCAGAGCGCGATGAGCGCCGGCAGCGTGAAGGCCGCGGCCGCCAGCTTGGTGGAGAACCGCTTGGGCAGCCCGCACGCGATGATGAGCGCGGCCCCGAGTGGCGTGGCGATGGCGAGCTGCAGAAGTTGGGCGTTGTCAGGCATGAATCAGCGGAAAGAGGAAAAACAACCACAGATGAACACAGATACACACAGATACGGCAGATCCGTCATCCTGAACGACCTGTCCTCCGAAGCCTTGGCGAAGGAGGAAGTGAAGGATCCAGAATCACACACGCCAGCGGCCATCCTGCTGGATTCTTCGCTGCGCTCAGAATGACAGGTTGTGCGGGATTTTTTCCGGTTCGGGATCATCTGTGTATATCTGTGTTAATCTGTGGTTGAAATAGCAGTGGTTAAAAAACCCCGGCGGCGAAGGCCCAGAGGAGCGCGGCGCCAAACAGAAACCAGAAAACATAGGCGTGCAGGCTGCCGGTGTGGAGCGCCCGGGCGCCGTAACCGATCATGCCGACAATTCCCGCGAAGCCGCGGATGATAAGTCCGGCCAGGAAGATTTGCTCCAGGAAGTTCAGCAGCATGGCGAAACGCTGCTGCACCTTGGCCACGTAGTAATCGTAGAGCCGGTCGAACGACTCCTTGAGCCAGGTCAGCCCGGCGAAGAGCACGCGGGCCTGCTCCTCGAGGGTGTCGGTCGCGGCCGTCTTGTAGAAAAGCAGCGCCGAGCCGGCGCCGACCGTCATGACGGCGAGCGAGACCATCAGGATGATCGTGTGGGCCGAACCGTGGGCTTCGGGCACGAGTTCCGCCACCGAGCCGGCCAGCTGGCCGAACACGCCCGAGTAGCCGCCGGCAACCGAGAGCACCGCAAGCATGATCAACGGCAGCGTCATGGTGAGGCCGCTTTCGTGGGCGCGCTTGGCCGCGTCGGAACGGGCTTCGCCCAGGAAGGTGATCTTCCACAGGCGGACCATGTAGAACGAGGTCAGCACGGCGGTGAAGGCGAGGATGGCGAACACCGCGGTGTTCTTCTCCATCGCGAGGTAGAGGATGGCGTCCTTCGAGAAGAAGCCCGCGAGACCCGGCAGGCCGATGATCGCCAGCACGCCGATCGTGAAGGTGATGAAGGTCACGGGCATCTTTGTGCGCAGCCCGCCCAGCTTGAAGATGTCCTGCTCGTGGTGGCAGCCCATGATGACCGAACCGGCGCCCAGGAAGAGCAGCGCCTTGAAGAAGGCGTGGGTCGTCAGGTGGAACATCGCGGCCGCCCCACCCGCGGCCAGCACCGCAGTCCCGCCGCCATCATGCCCGGGAAGATTCGAGCCCAGGCCGAACGCCGCGACCATGCAGCCGAGCTGGGAAAGCGTCGAGTAGGCCAGCACCTTCTTGATGTCGCGCTGCACGACGGCGCAGAGCGCGGCGTAGAGCGCGGTGGCCGTGCCGACCCACATGATCAGCGTGAGCACATCGGGGACCATGAGGACACTGATGCGGCAAAGCATGTAGATGCCGGCCGCGACCATGGTGGCCGCGTGGATGAGGGCGGAGACGGGTGTCGGGCCCTCCATCGCGTCGGGCAGCCACACTTGCAGCGGCATCTGGGCGGACTTGCCGACCGCGCCGCAGAACAGCAGCAGCGGGAGGGCGAGGCTGAACACCAGCGCGTGGGTGTCGCCGAGCCGGGCCAGCTCGCTGAGATTGACGGTGCCGTTCAGCCAGTAGCACATGATGATGCCGAGCAGGAAGCCGAAGTCACCGACGCGGTTGACGATGAAGGCCTTCTTCGCGGCGTCGGCCGCCGACTGCTTGTGGTGATAGTGGTTGATCAGCAGCCAGGAACTGAAACCGACCAGCTCCCAGAAGATGAAAATCATGAACAGGTTGTCGGCGAGCACGATGCCGATCATTGAGAACATGAAGATGGACAGGCCGCCGAAGAACCGCGCCCGCGCCGCGTCGTCGTGCATGTAGCCCAGCGAGAAGACATGGATCAGGAAGCCGACGCAACCGACGATAAAGAGCATCAGCGCCGCGAGGTCGTCGAACTTGATGCCCAGCGACACGGCGAAGTCGCCGAAGCGCAGCCACTCGATCGAGTTTTCGAAGCGTTCGCCATGCAGCAGGAGGATGATCGAGATCGCCGCGATGGCGCCGGCCGTGGCGGTGGAGAGCCACGAGGCGACCGCGCCCTGCCGACGCAGGAACAGGGCGATCACCACCGCCGAGGCCAGCGGCAGCAGGAGAACCAAAATGGCGTGTTGCAACATCGTCATGGGCCGAATTGCGGAGTGCGGAATGCGGAGTGCGGAATGCCAAGTCGTTTATTCCAGAATGTCATTCTGAGCGAAGCGAAGAATCCAGTGTCATGGCCACAAACGAATATCCTGCTGGATCCTTCGCTCCGCTCAGGATGACAGGCATCGGGGGATTGTTTGGTATCCGTGAACATCCGTGAAATTCGTGGTTAATGTTTGAGTTGGTTCAATTCCTCGACCTGGACGGTGTGGCGCTGGCGGAACAGCGCGACAATGATGGCGAGGCCGACGGCGACCTCGGCCGCCGCAATGGTGAGCACGAAGAACACAAAGACGTTGCCGTCGAGCGTGCCGTTGAACTTCGAGAAGGCCACGAGCGCGAGCGTCGAGGCCAGCAGCATCAGCTCGAGGCACATGTAGATCACCAGGGTGTTCTTGCGCAGCAGCACGCCGAAAAAGCCGATGGCGAACAGCAGCGCGCTGACCAGCAGGTAGGACGGGAGGCCGTAGACCGGGGCGGCGGCGAGGAAGGGGGTCATCATACGCAGTAGTGAGTAGTGGGTAGCGGGTAGCGGGTAGCCGGGAAAGCCGCGAACAACGAATGCTCACTACCCGCTACTCGATGTTCGCTACTTGCAGGTTTCATTTCGCGTCCTCCGGCGCGGTGTATTTCTTGCTGAGCACGATGACGCCCAGCATGGCGATCAGGAGCAGGAAGCCGACGACCTGCACCGGCAGCAGGTAGGTGGTGAAGAGCATCTCGGCGTGGTGTTTCATGGTCGGGACCGGCACGGACGCCGGCGCGTCGGGCAGCACGGCGCGACCGAACAGCGACCAGATGCCGAGGCCCAGCAACGCGGCGCCGAGCACGGCGGCGGCGATGGTCAGCGGCTTGAACGGCTTGAAGCTGCCGGGCGTGGTGTCGAGCAGCATGATGATGAAGAGGAACAGCGCGACGACCGCGCCCGCATAGACCAAAATGAGCACGAAGGCCAGCAACGGGGCGTCAAGCAGCACGAACAGGCCGGCCAGGCCGGCGAGCGAGAGCAGCAGGCACATGGCGGCGTTGACGGCGTTCTTGTTCAGCACGACGAGCAGCGCCATGGCGACGGTCAGGACCGAGAGGATGAGGAAGAGCGTGTCAGACATCGAAAGGCGGAAAGACTGAAGAGCTGAAGGGCTGAAATACCGAGCCGGAAATGCCTTGAGACCAAAGGGGCGGCAGGCCCGGAACTCCGGCTCGCTTCATGGGCGGGCAGGAACGGGAAGCAAGGTGGTTGATAAACATGACGTGGGTTCGGTGCTTCAGCTTTTCAGTCCTTCGGTTTTTCAGTGCGCGGCATGGCCGCGCGCTTCGGCGGCGGATTTTTTCTTGTCCCACTTGAAATGCCGGTCGGGCAGCGTGCCGCCCAGCTCGTAGAGCCGGGCCTTGTCGTTGACCATCTCGGCGCGGGTGTAGCCGGTCAGGGAATACTGGTTCTGCAGGAAGATGGCCTCCTCGGGGCAGACCTCCTGGCACAGGCCGCAGTAGATGCAGCGGAGCATGTCGATCTCGAATTCCTTGGGGGCCTTTTCGACATGGGCGCGGTCGGCCTGGTCGGCGGGGATCTCGCCGGGCGTGATGCGGATGGCCTTGGGCGGGCAGACGAACTCGCAGAGCTGGCACGAGACACATTTCTCGCGGCCATGCGGATCCTTCACCAGTGTCGGCACGCCGCGGTAGCCGACCGGGATGGCCGGACGCTGCTCGGGATACTCCATCGTGACGTTCGGCGCAAACAGGTGCTTCAGCGTGACCCGCATGCCCGCGAGGATCTGCGGGAAATAGAGCCGCTCCGAGAGCGTCAGGGGTTTGCGTTCGACGACGTAGGGCATGGGAAATCAGTTTTTAGCCACGGATGGCACGGATGGACACGGATGTGTAGGTTGCCCGCTCGCGGGCAACGTGGCGCGCAAGCGCGCCACCTACAAGACGGTCCGTAAGATTGGTGGTTCTATCCGTGATCATCAGTGAAATCAGTGGCTAAACTTCGGCTGTAGCCACGCGATAAGGATCGCGTAGAAAATGAGGTTGCCGAGGGCGAGCGGCAGCAGCTTCTGCCAGCCGAGCTTCATCACCTGGTCGTAACGGAAGCGCGGCACCGTCCAGCGCACCCACATGAAGAGAAAGATGAAAAACAGCGTCTTGCCGAGGAAAATGCCGATGGAGAGCAGGCCGAGCAGCAGCGGCTGGTCCGCGAGGTGCAGCCACGCGGCCACGTCGGACAGCGGCACCCACGGCAGCGGGTTCCAGCCGCCGAGGAACAGCAGCACGAACACGCCGGAACCGATGAGCATGTGCGAATACTCGGCGACAAAGAACAGGCCCCACTTCATCGCGCCGTATTCGGTGTGGAAGCCGCCGACGAGATCGGCCTCGCCCTCGGCCATGTCGAACGGCAGGCGGTTCGTCTCGGCAAACAGCGCGACAAGGAAGATGATCGCGCACAGCGGCATCCAGAGGCCGAACCACGCGCCGTCCTGGGCCCCGACCACATGGAAAAGGCTCAGGGTGCCTTCGCCGCCGGGCGCGTTGACCCAGAGGAAGACCGGCAGCACGGAGAGCGTCATCGACAGCTCGTAGGAGATGAGCTGCGCCGAGGCGCGGATGCCGCCGAGAAACGGATACTTCGAGTTCGACGACCAGCCGGCGAGGATCAGCGAGTAAACGCCGAGGGACGACACGGCGAACACCGCAAGGATGCCGACATCGAGGTTGGCCAGCACGAGCGGGACGAGCTGGCCGGCCTCGTTCAGGTAGGCGCCGAACGGCACCACCGTCACGGTTGTGAGCGCGGGAATCATGCCGACGACCGGCGCGAGGTAGAAATAGAACTTGTTCACGTGACCCGGCACCGGGTCCTCCTTGAAAAACATCTTGCCGCCGTCGGCCATGAGGTGGAACACGCCCAGCCGCTGGAGGAACGGGCCGATGACCGGCACCCACGCGAACCAGAACGGGATCGCGCGGTTCGGGCCCGGGCGGCCCTGCATCGCGGCCGAGATTTTGCGCTCGATCAGCGAGCAGGCCCCGCCGAACGGGAACATGACGCCGATCACCGCGAGGCCCTTGATGACGGCCTGCAGCAGCGGATGGAGACTGTTCCAGAATTCGATCATGCGGGTTTACACCAAGATTGCAAAGGGAGCGAAGAAAACGGAAAACTGACTGTTTCTTGTCATCCTGAGCGAAGCGAAGGATCCAGCACGAAGTCCGTCGGCAGGCGTGCTCCTGGATTCTTCACTGCGTTCAGAATGACAGTCGAAAGTGTGTTGCATGGTTCTTAGCGTTTCTTTGCGAGCTTGGTGTAGAAAATCAGGCATTCGCGGCTGCGGCGGGTTTGAAGTGGAGGGTCTCACCTTCGCAGAAGGGCAGCGCGGCCCACGGCGTGGCGTCGAGCAGCAGGCCGGTGGCGGGGAGACTGGCGTAGGTGACCAGCGCAAGCGGCTTCACCTCGGCGGCGATGGCCGCCCAGAGCGCGCCGAGCTCGAACGGAATGATGCCGCCGCCCGCCGCGGCCACGAGTTCGGCCAGCGTGATCAGGTCGTCGTTGACGCCCGCCGGGCCGGGGACGGCCTTCGCAAATTTCTGGAGGCGGAACTGCTGGTTCACGAAGGTGCCGGACTTCTCGAACACGGTGAGCGTCGGGATGACGACCTTGGCCGCGTCGCTCGTGGCATTGCGGTGCGTGCCGAGATAGACGACCGAAACCTTCGCCAACTGCGCGGCGCTCAAACCAGCGGCGGTCAGGTCCTCGCCCACGGAGACGACGGTCTTCACCTTGCCCGCATCGATGTCGGCCGCGAGCGAAGTGAGCTGTTGCGCCGGCAGCTTGGAGATAAGACCGGTGACAAGCGCACCGCGGACGTTCGGGTTGCGGTCGGCGGAGACGAGGATTCTGTCGCCCGGCCCCACCCGGCTGACGAGGTGCGCGGAGGTCTTGAGCGCGTCGGCGAGCTTCTTCGTGAGGAACTGCTCCTCGACCGAGCTGCGGCCGGAACCGACGAGCGCGACGGATCCTTGGTAGGGCGCACCGGCCCGGTGCGCCGGGGACGCGGCATCGTCATCGCGGCGGACCGGGCCGGTCCGCCCCACCAACAGATTGGCGACGGCCTTGAGCGCCATCTCGTTGGCGGTGGTGGCGCCGTCGAGCGAAGGGGCGAGCAGGCGGTCGGCCGCCTTCACCTGTTTGTAGAGCGCGCGGCCGGAATCGGCCATCCAGGTGTCATTCACGGCGTCGTTCTGCCGCGGAGTGATGCGGTAAATGGCGCCTTCGCGGCTCCAGATCTCGGTGTTGGCGCCGACGGAGGATTCGGGGTCGATGCCGGGCGTCTGCTTGAGGAACCAGACGCGCATCTTGAAGCGGAAATCGGTGCTGGTGAGCGCGCCGACGGGGCAGATGTCCACCGTGTTGAGCGAGTAATTGTTCTTGAGCTGTTTGCCCGGGTAGCAGGTCAGCGTGCTGTAGCTGCCGCGGTCGACGAAGCCGAGCACGTCGTCCTTCGCGACCTCCTTGCTGAAGCGCACGCAGCGGGAGCAGAGGATGCAGCGCTCGTCGTCGAGCGTGACGCGCGGGCCGAGCACGGTGCGCTTGGGTTTCACGTTCTTCTGCTCGACGAAGCGCGAGTAGCCGCGGCCGTAGGCGGTGGAGTGCTCCTGGAGCTTGCACTCGCCGGCCTGGTCGCAGATCGGGCAGTCGAGCGGATGGTTGATGAGCAGAAACTCGGTGACGCCCTCGCGGCATTCGCGGGCCAGGGGCGAGTCGGTGCGGACGTGCAGGCCGGGCGAGACGTTGGTGGCGCAGCCGATCTGCGGGCGCGGGATCCAGTTGATCTTCGGCCTGCCCGTCGCCGCGTCCATGATCGGCGCCCTGGTGGCCGGATCCATGATTGGGGTGCCCATTTCGATGAGGCACATGCGGCAGTTGCCCGAGACGGTGAGCTTCGGATGATAACAGTAGTGCGGGATCTCGATCCCAAGCTGCCGGGCGGCCTCGATCACGTTCGTGCCCTTCGGCACGGCGATGTCCTGGCCGTCGATGTTGACGGTCACGAGGTCGGGTTTGGGTGGGGCGATCATTACGGAGATTTTTTAACCACGAAACACACGAAAGACACGAAAGACACGAAAAGGTCTGGAGAGAGGGTCGGGTGAGAGTCTGTCTGCATTTCGTGTATTTGGTGTATTTCGTGGTGACCAATCAGATCAGGGGCGCAGCCGCGGCGGATTTCGCGGCTTTCTTCGTCTCGTGATAGTTTCTGAACTCGTCCCCAAATTTCGCGAGGAAGCTCTGGGTCGGCCACGAGCAGGCCTCGCCAAAGGCGCAGATGGTGCGGCCGGGGATCTGGTCGGCCACGCCCTTGAGCAGCGCGGCGTCCTCGGGGCGCGCGGTGCCGTGCACCATGCGGGTGGTGATCTTCTTCATCCAGAGCGAGCCCTCGCGACAGGGCGTGCACTGGCCGCAGCTCTCGTGCGAGTAGAACGCGTTGATGTTGGCCAGCGCCTCGACCATGTTGACCGAATCGTCCATCACGATGACGCCGCCGGAGCCGCCCATCGTGCCGATCAGGCCGAGCGAATCGAAATCCATCGGGACATCCTCGACGCCCCAATCGTAATCGACCATGTCCGCGCCGACCTTGCGCCTGCCCTTGTAGCGCTCGCCAAAGCGCATGACCTTGGCGGAGGAACCGCCGGGAATGACGGCCTTGAACGTGCGGCCGGGCCGCGGGCCGCCGCAGACCTCGTTGAGCAGCTGGCCCATGGTGATCTTGCCGCACTCAAATTCGTAATAGCCGGGCCGCTGCACGTGGCCCGAGACGCAGAAGATGCGCGTGCCGGTGTTGTTGGGCGTGCCGATCCTCGTGTAGGCCTCGCCGCCCATGTCGGCGATGTGCTTCACGTGGCAGAGCGTCTCGACGTTGTTGACGATGGTCGGGCACTGGTAGAGGCCGAGCACGGCGGGGAAATACGGCGGCTTGATGCGCGGGTTGGCGCGCTTGCCCTCGAGCGACTCGATCAGGCCGGTTTCCTCGCCGCAGATGTAGGCGCCAGCACCGCGGTGGACGAAGATGTCGCAACTATAGTTCGTCCCGAGGATGTTCCGGCCGACGAGATTCGCCGCGCGCGCCTCGGCGATGGCCTTTTCCAGAATGCGGGCGCCCTGCGGCATCTCGCCGCGGATGTAGATGTAGGCCTGCTTCACGTTGTTCGCGAAACAGGAGATCATCGTGCCCTCGAGCAGCTGGTGCGGGTCCTGGTGGATGATGTAGCGGTCCTTGAAGGTGCCGGGCTCGGACTCGTCGGCGTTGACGATGAGATAGACCGGTTTGCCGCTCTTGCGGTCGACCAGCGTCCACTTCAAGCCGCAGGAGAAGCCGGCGCCGCCGCGGCCGCGCAGGCCGGATTTCTTCACCTCGTCGATCAGTTCCTCGGGTTTGCGGGCGAACGCCTTCCGCATGACCGCGTAGCCGCCGTGCTTCAGGTAGCACGGAAGGTCAGGGGTGTAGCCCGGCTCATCGATGTGAGCGAAGATCAGCCGGCGTTGGGGCGGGGCGGGCATTTCAGAAGTGAAAGTGAGAGTGAAGGGGCCGGAAGCCAGGTTCAGGATTTGTCGTCGAGCACGATCTCGATGCCGCCGGTCCAGCGGGCGGCGAAGTTGTAGACCATGGCGAGCAGGACGCCGACCACGAAGCCGCCGACGGCGTGGATGAAGGGCATGAACAGCGCCCCGACGCCGGCGAACAGCCAGGGAATGCCCAGCAGCTTGGGCGCGACCATGAGGTCGGCCGCGGTGGCGGCGGCGCCGAGCGTGAGCAGCAGGACGGGCGCGACGAGCATGCCGACGACGCCGTTGATCAGTCCGAGGACGATGCCGAACCGGATCGGCGGAACCTGGAGGATGCGGTATTTTTTCATGAAGCCGGGCGGCGCGAGGCCGCCGTTCTGATTTGGTCGCTCAAGGCCTTCACCTTGGCGGCGTCGACGCGTTCGTGGAGGTCGTCATCAATCATGACCACCGGGCCGGTGCCGCAGCTCGCCAGGCACTCGACAAAATCAACGGTCACCTCGCCGTCGGCGGAGACCTCGCCGGGGTGGCAGCCAAATTCCTTCTGAAACTGGTCGCAGACCCTGTAGCCGCCGGTCAGCGCGCAGGAGAGCGTGCGGCAGACCTTGATGTGGCGGCGGCCGATCGGCTTTTGCCGGAACATCGGATAAAAAGTGACCAGCTCGTAAACGTTGATCGGTTGCAGCTCGAGCTTGACCGCGATCCACTCGATGGCCTCGGGGGAAATCCAGCCGGCGTCCTCCTGCACGAGGTGCAGCAGCGGCAACACGGCGCTGCGCTTCACCGGGTAATGGGTGATCACCTCGTCGATTTGCGTGAGCGTGGTGGGTTTGAGATTCATTAACTCAGAGAAGTCCGGTCACCACGAAATACACCAAACACACGAAAGAAATCCGTTGTTCTGGTTGGTTCTTCATTTGATGTATTTCGTGTTTTTCGTGGTTAAAAATCCGCCTCACCGGTCGCACTCGCCCATGACGAAGTCGAGCGAGCCGAGGATGGAGACGACGTCGGAGACCATGTTGCCGACGCAGAGCTTGGGGAGGATGGACAAATTGCAGAACGAGGGGCTGCGGATCTTTAGGCGATACGGCACGCCGCCGCCCTTGCTCACGATGAAGAAACCAAGCACGCCCTTGGGGTTCTCGGCCTCGAAATAGACCTCGCCGGCCGGCATCTGCGGGCCCTCGGTCACGATCATGAAGTTGTTGATGAGCTCCTCCATCGAGGTGAGCACCTTGTCCTTGGGCGGGGCGAAGATCTTGCGCGCGTCCCGGGCATACCAGTCGCCCCCGGGGAAATTCTTCACGACCTGCCGGATGATGCGGATGGACTGCTTCATCTCCTCGCCGCGGCAGAGGTAGCGGTCGTAGCAATCGCCCTTCGAGCCGACCGGCACGTCGAACTCATACTGCCCGTAACCCGAGTAAGGCCGGTCTTTGCGCAGATCGTTGGCCACGCCGGAGCCGCGGAGGTTCGGGCCGGTGAGACCGTAGGCGATGGCGTCGGCCTGCGAGATGACGCCGATGTCCACCGTGCGATCGAGGAAGATCTTGTTGCGCGAAAGCAGGCCGAGGATCTCCTCGAGGATCGGCAGGAACTGGTCGCAGAACTTGTCGACCTTGTCGGTCCAGCCGACGGGCACGTCGCGCTGGAGGCCGCCGATGCGGGTGTAGCTGGTGGTGAACCGGGCGCCGGTCAGTTCCTCGAAGAGCTGGTAGAGTTTCTCGCGCTCCTCGAAGCAATACATGAACACCGTCCACGCGCCGACATCGATGCCGTAGGCGCCGAGGCCCATCAGGTGCGACGACACGCGCGCCATTTCGGCGGTGAGGACGCGGATCGCCTGGCAGCGGGCCGGCACTTCGAGGCCGGCCAGGCGCTCGACCGCGATGGCGTAGGCCATGTTGTTGGCCAGCGGGGCGAGGTAGTCCAGGCGGTCCGTGTAGGGCACGAACTGGTTGTAGGTCATGTTCTCGGCGATCTTTTCGTCCCCGCGGTGCAGGTAGCCGATGACCGGGTTGGCCTTGGTCACGATCTCGCCGTCGAGCTCGAACTGGATGCGGAGCACGCCGTGGGTGGACGGGTGCGACGGACCCATCGAGAGGGACATTTTCCCCGAGTCGAACTCCTTGGACGGCCCATCGGCAGGCTCAGGTCGGGCGGTCGCGGTTTTCGCGGCGGTGTCCGGGAATGAGTAATCGGTGGCCATGTTACTCGGGTTTCTCGCGCTGTTCGTTCCAGGTCTCGTCCTTGGCCCGGGGCTCGGCCTCGCTCATCGGCTCGCCCGGCGTGGCCACGAAGGGGCCGCCGGCCATCGGCGCGGCAATGACGCCGACCCCGGTCTCGGCGTTGATGTCCGCGTCGGACATCTCGGTGGGCAGGCCGGCCAGCGGGAATTCCTTGCGGAGCGGAAAATACGGATAGGCGTCCCACATCAAAATGCGGCGCAGGTCGGGGTGGCCGGTGAACTTGATGCCGAACATGTCATAGACTTCGCGCTCGTGCCAGTCGGCGCCAGCCCAGAGACCTGTGGCGGTCGGCATTGCCGGCTCGGCGTCGGTGGCGCAGTGGGCCGCGATGCGCACGTAGGTGTGCTTGGTGCTGGAATAGAGATGCCAGACCACGGTGAAGCGCGGGGATTGCCCGGCGCTCCAGTCAATCGCCGTCAGGTCCATCAGGAAGTCGTAGCCTAGCGTGTCGCGCAGGTGCTTCAGCAAAGCCCGCGCGTCGCCGGCGGGGATGTTGAAGGCCGGGCAATCGAGGCTGGTCCGCGGCGTGGCCGAGGGAAATTGCTGGCTGACGGCAGTCGGGAGGGCGACGTCGGTGGTCATGCGCGGCAGCGGAATCAGGCGGCGCTGAAATTTTTCTTCCAAGAGCGTTCCGTGCGCACCTTGGTCTGGAGCTTCATCAGGGCATCGAGCAGGGCCTCGGGGCGTGGCGGACAGCCGCTGACATAGACGTCCACCGGCAGGATGCGATCGACGCCCTGGAGGGTGGCGTAGCTCCGATACATGCCGCCCGAACTGGCGCAGGCGCCCATGGCGATGACCCATTTCGGGGCGGCCATCTGGTCATAGATGCGCCGGACCACCGGGGCCATCTTGTAGGTGACGGTGCCGGCCACGATCATGCAGTCGGACTGGCGGGGCGAGAAGCGCATGACCTCGGCCCCGAAACGGGCGATGTCGAACCGGCTGGCGGCCGAAGCCATCAGCTCGATGGCGCAGCAGGCCAGGCCCATGGGCATCGGCCACATGGAGTTCGTCCGCAGCCAATTGATCGCGGCATCGGCCCGGGTGACGGTGACGTCACCCTCGATTTTACTATTATAGGCGAGCTCCGGATTGGCGGTGACCATGGGTGTGTAAAAATCGACCCAAGCTACCACCCCACCCCATCCAAGCAAGGCGGTTTTGTTCACCGGACCAGCTTTAAGACTCGTAGTGTCGCTGAAATATTTTATCGCGCGCCACTGGCGGAGGGGGGGGGATTCGAACCCCCGATAGCCTTGCGGCTATACGTGCTTTCCAAGCACGCGCATTCGACCACTCTGCCACCCCTCCGTGTCCGTAGAAGGGGCCGAGTTAAGGGAAAGCCCCAGTCGGCGGTCAACGGAAATTCATCTCGACCCGCGAACCGCGTATTGCCTTGGGTCCAAGCCCCGGCAGACTGGCTCCGCACTCACTTCATGCCCGCGAAACGCATTGTCATCATCGGCGGAGGCTTTGGCGGGGTGAAATGCGCCCAGACCCTTTCCTCCCACCTGCGGGGCGGTGACGCGGAGCTGGTGCTCTTCAACAAGGAAAACCATCTCGTCTTCAGCCCGCTGCTGGCCGACGCCGTCGGCTCATCGCTCAACCTGCTCGATGTCATCGTGCCGCTTCGCCAGCTCCTGCCGGCCGTCCAATGCCGCACCGAGGAAGTCAAGGGCATCGACTTGAATGCCAGCCGGATCGAATACGAGAGCCACGACGGCCAGCCGCGCCACCTCGACTACGACCATGTCGTCATCGCCTGCGGCAACATTTCCAACCTCAATGTCGTGCCCGGCATGGCCGACCATGCCTTCCCGTTGAAGACCGTCGGCGACGCCGCCGTTCTGCGCACCCACATCCTCTCCTCGATGGAAAAGGCCGAGGTCTGCGACGACCCGGTCAAGCGCCGCTGGTATCTCTCCTTCGTGGTCGTCGGCGGCGGCTACAGCGGCGTCGAGACCGCCGGCGAGATCAACGACCTGGTCCGCTCCAGTCTGCGCTTCTACGCCCACCTCCGCGACGACGACGTCAGCGTCACGCTCATCCACTCGCGCGACCAGCTGCTGCCGGAAATCAGCCCGCAGCTCCGCGAGTTCGCCCGGAAGAAGATGGAAAAGGCCGGCGTCACCATGAAGCTCAACGCCCGCGTGATGCTCGCCACCGGCGAGGGCGTGGGCTTGAAGGGCGATTTCGTCCGCGGTGGCACCATCGTCTGCACCATCGGCAGCACCATCGCGCCCGTCGTCGACCGGCTCGATACGCCCAAGGAAAAAGGCCGCGTGCTCACGGAGCCGGACATGCGCCTGCGCGGCAGGACCAACGCCTGGGCCATCGGCGACTGCGCCAACATCCTCAACGGGCACGACGGCCAGCCCTCGCCCCCCACCGGCCAGTTCGCCGAGCGTCAGGGGCGGCAATGCGCCGACAACATCGTCCGCGTCCTGGCCGGCGAAGCGACGCGGCCGTTCGCCTTCAAGGTGCTCGGCCAGCTCTGCTCCATCGGCGGCCACAGCGCCGTGGCCGAGATGATGGGCGTCAAGCTCTCCGGTTTCCTCGCCTGGTTCGCCTGGCGCGGCGTCTATCTTTTCAAACTCCCGTCGTGGTCGCGGCGCGTGCAGGTGGGCTTTGACTGGGCCTGGCTGCTCATCTTCCCCCGCGACCTCAGCTGCATCAAGACCGACGTCACGGAGCGCGTCACGCACGCCCACTACGAGCCGGGCGACTACATCATCAAGCAGGGCGAGCCACCGTCTGGCTTCTACGTCATCGAACAGGGCGAGGTGGAGATCGTGCGCGCCACGCCGGAGCAGCCCGGGGGCGAGATCATCGCCACACTGGGCCCGGGCAATTTCTTTGGCGAGGCGGCCTTGATCAACAACCGGCCGCGTGTCGCCTCCGTCCGCGCCCGCACCCCGGTCGAAGTCGTGGTCATGGGCCGGAATGTCTTCACCACCATCTCCAAATCCCTTGCGCCGCTGCGCGCCGCCCTCACCGCCGCCATCACCCGCCGCTCCTCCTCGACCTGGCAGGAACGCCCCGCCGTGCTCGCCGCCCTCCGCGAATTCTCCCTCCGGGATTTCATCGAACCGGCCCCCACCCCGCTGCTGAAGCCGACCGATACGCTCTATGACGTCACCCATCAGTTTGCCCGGCATCCTTCCGATTTCTTCTACGTCTCGCCCGACGGCGCCCGGCTCGAGGGCCTGATCACCCTGACCGACCTGCTGCGCGCCCAAAGCAACGGGGTGAAACCCGAAACCCCGCTCGGCGACTTCATGATGAAGAATCCCACGGTGCTCGCCGCCACCGACAGCACGCTCATCGCGGCGTCCGCGTTCAATGAGCACGGTTACAAGACCCTCCCCGTCGTGGCCGACAAGACCAGCCGCCGCATCGTCGGGGTTGTTCGCGTCCGCCGGCTCATCGCCCGTGTCCTCGAGGTCGTGCCCCCGCCCACCGGCCTGACCGCCCCGCCCATGCCGCCGGCGTGAGATCGTCAGGTAGGGCGCACCGGCCCGGTGCGCCTTGGCGGAGCGGGCCGCTCCGCCCTACCCAGCGGCCCCAAACTCTGTTTGCCAAACCGCCGCCCTGGCGTAGCCTCTGCCCTTCACTTTCCGGCCGATGCACGACCTCACCGAGCTCTACCAGTCCGTCATCCTCGACCACAACCGCCGCCCGCGGAACTACTCGGTCCTGCCCACGGCCAACCGCGTCGGCAGCGGCAACAACCCGATGTGCGGCGATCAGATCACCGTTTACGTGAAACTCGAGGGCGACCGCATTGCCGACGTCAGCTTCCAGGGCAGCGGCTGCGCCATTTCGCAGGCCAGCACCTCGCTCATGACCGTCAACCTCAAGGGCAAGACCATCGCCGAGGCCGAGACGATCTACGCCGGCCTGCACAAAATGGTCACCACCGGCCAGGTCGCGGAGGACGACATGTCCGACCTTGCCGCGCTCGCCGGCGTCCACCAGTTTCCCGCCCGCATCAAGTGCGCCACGCTTGGCTGGCACGCCGCCCTCAACGCCGCCAAAGGCGACGCCACCCCCGTGACCACCGAGAAACCGAGCGACTGATAAATTGACGAACATGCCCAAACGCCACACCCCGCCCTTCAGGCACCCCTCTCCAGAGGGGATCTTCGGCCATCGCGGCAGCGCAGTCCCCTCTATGAAGAGGGGTGGCGCACAGCGCCGGGGTGTGTCGGGAAGCTCGCTACTCACTCCTCGCTACTCGCTACTGCCTCCATGAACGCCGCCTGGAAAAACCTCCGCGCCGATTTCCCCATCCTCGACCAGCAGGTCAACGGGAAGCCGCTTGTCTACCTCGACAACGCCGCCACGACCCAGAAGCCCCAGTGCGTCATCGACGCGCTCACGCACTACTACCGGCGCGACAACGCCAATGTCCACCGCGGCATCCACACGCTCTCGATGCGCGCCACCGACGCCTACGAGAAGGCCCGCGAGCGCGCCGCGAAATTCATCAATGCTACTGAGCCGGGTGAGATCGTCTTCACCGCCGGCACCACCGACAGCATCAACCTCGTCGCCAACGCGTGGGGCGATGAGAACCTGAAAAAAGGCGACGTCATCCTCCTCACCGAGATGGAGCACCATTCCAACATGGTGCCGTGGCAGCTCCTCGCCCGCCGCACCGGCGCCAAGCTGCGCTACCTGCCCATCGTCGCGGGCGACACCGGCCAGCTCGACCTCGCGCAACTGCCGAAGGTGCTCACGCCCGACGTGAAGATTTTCGCGTTCATCCACGTCTCCAACACCCTTGGCGTCATCAATCCCGCCGCGGAGCTCTGCGCCGCCGCCAAGAAAGTCGGCGCGCTCACGGTCGTGGACGCCGCGCAGAGCACCGGTCACCTGCCGCTCGATGTCCGCGCCATGGGCTGCGATTTCCTCGCCGTCTCCGGCCACAAGATGTGCGGCCCGACCGGTGTCGGCCTGCTCTACGGCCGCAAGGCCCTCCTCGACGCCATGCCGCCCTACCGCGGCGGCGGCAGCATGATCTCCAACGTCGAGTATTTTGAAAGCAAATGGGCCCCCGTCCCGGCCAAGTTTGAGGCCGGCACGCCCAACATCGCCGACGTCATCGCGCTCGCCCGCGCCATGGATTATCTCGACGACCTCGGCCGCGAGGCCATCGCGGCGCACGACGAGAAACTCGCCGCCACCGCCTACGCCCGGCTGAAGGCCGAGGTGCCGGGCCTCCGCATTCTCGGCCCGGCGCATCACCGCAGCGGCGTCGTCAGCTTCGACCTCAAGGGCGTGCACGCGCACGATGTCGTGACGATGGCCGACCAGGAAGGTGTCGCCCTCCGCGGCGGCCACCACTGCAACCAGCCGCTGATGAAAAAACTCGGGCTCTCATCCACCTCCCGCGCCAGCTTCTATCTTTACAACACCGAGGCCGACATCGACCGGCTCGTTTCGACGCTGCAAAAGATCAGCAAATTTTTTGCCGGTTAATCTCTGCCTTTGAGGTGGAGCGTGGTGACCTCAACGCGCTTCTTGCGCCCCGAAACGCGCTGGGGTCAGCGCGTTCCACCCTCGTTCGGATCCAGCAATGCGGCCAATCCTCTTCTTTGGCGCACATCTGCTTCACCACCGGATTTAGCCGGATGTAATACCAACGTCCCTTGATAATTAGACTTAACGCGGCAGCGCCGGTAGGGCGGCGACCCGCCATAATCCAAGCGATAGTCCAAATCATTAGGGACGCTGGTATAATGCCACTTCTCGTCGGCCTCGGCCTGATCCCTGATCCGGTGGTCGAAGAAGTTCTCCTGCCATTTGACACCTTGAAAGCGTGCCGTGCCCCGTTTCCAGTTGCCGACCACCGCGGCCATCCCCAGGTCTCGCGGGAAGCGAAGCAGGGCATGCACATGATTCGGCATGAGCAAAAACAATTCGCACCACCAATGGCCGAGCTCGTGGTAGCGTTTTGCGGCCTGTCGTAATTTCGCAGACAAATTGGCCTCGGTCAGCGACACCGGCTGATCGGCCGCCACCCGGATGCGCACGTGAAACAATGCACCATTCTTCACCCAACCTGGTGTGACGTGATGCAAGCGTTGCGGGTATTCACTCACTCTCGCAGTCTAAGGTGGAGCGCGTTGACCTCAACGCGCTTCTTGAACCCTAAAACGCGCTGGGGTCAGCGCGCTCCACCTCAATCCAATTTCCAAGGCTAATCCCGCAGCACGCGCCCGCACAGCGCGAGAAAGCGCCACCGGTGCAGCGCGCCGTCGAGCACGTCGTAGTGTTGCGGCACGATCAGCGCCGGTTCCAGTTCCCGCGCGTGGCGCAGGCTGCCGGGAATGAGCCGCGGTTCGCTGTTAAAGATCGGCGGCGGCAGGTGGACGTTGAAAAAATAGCTGGCAAACAGGTCGCCGCTGAAGAGCAGGCGGTGCCGGACGCTGTAGAATCCGCAATGCCCCGTGGTGTGGCCCGGCAGATGCACCACGCGCAACCCGCCCCAGAACGGCAGCTCGTCCCCCTCGGCGATGAAGCGATCGATCTTAACCGGCCGGTAGTTCAGCACATCATGGCCGATCCGCTCCAGCCGTCCGCACCACCGCGCCGTGCCGGTATAAGGATAGACGCCGTCGAGGTGCGCCTGCTCGGCGGCATGCGCGTAAATCGGAGCGCCGGTCCACCGTTTGGCCCAGGCGAGATTGCCCGCGTGGTCCAGATGACCGTGCGTGAGAAGGATCGCCTTGATCGAACCCGAGCCCAGCCCGAGACGCCGGAGCAGCCAGCGAATTTGCGGCGGTTCCCCGACCAGGCCGGTGTCGAGCAGCACCGCCTCGCCGTGCCCGTCCACCAGCAGGTGGCACACCCCCATGATGCCGCGGATGGTGTGGATGCCCGGGGGGACGTTACGTGCCATGCGCGTGCGGGAAAATCAGCGCTGCGCCGCGACCCACGCCAGCGCCTTGCTCGCGAGCTTGTCGAAGGCCGTCACGCACAGCTCCAGGTGCTCCTCCTTGGTGTCCTCGATCTTGTTGTGCGAAATGCCGTGCAGGCTCTGCACGAACATCATCACCGTCGGCACCCCCGCGCCGCAGGTCTCGGCCGCGTCGTGCAGCGGACCGGAGGGTAGCCGGTGTGACTTTGGCACGGTTTCCTTGATCGCGGCATCGCATAGTTCGATCAGCTCGGGGTGAAACGGCCGCGGCTCGATCTGCCAGATGCGTTCCCAGCTCACGCGCACATTGCCCTCCTTGGCGAAGCGCTCGCTCGCGTCCTTCGCCTCCTTGAGCATCTGCTTGAGTGCCTTGGCGTCGAGATGCCGCTGGTCGAGCGTGATGCGGCATTCCTCCACGACACTGGTGACGATGCCGGGTTTAATCGTGCATGAGCCGATGGTGCAGACGCCGCTGCCGCTGCGCCGGGCGATCTCATAAATTTCCAGGCTCATCCGGCCCGCCGCGAGGAAGGCATCCTTGCGCCGGTTCATCGGCGTGCTGCCCGAATGCGCGGCCTGGCCGTGGAAGGTGATCGCGTGCCGCTCCACGCCGAAAGTCCCGAGCACGGCGCCAAGCGGCAGATCCAGGTCGAGCAACACCGGGCCCTGCTCGATGTGCAATTCGAGGTAGGCCGTCGCGTTTTTGAGTTCCTTGCCGCTGTTCTTCACCTGCTCGAAATCCACCCCGACCGCCTTCAGCGCGTCGGGCAGCGTGACGCCTTGCTTGTCCTTCAGCCCGCGCGCCTCGGTCATGTCCAGCTTGCCCGAGCATGCCGACGAACCGAACAGGCTTTTCCCAAACCGCGCGCCCTCCTCGTCCGCCCAGTCCACGACGCGCACGGTCACGGGCGGCTTGCCGTGATATTGCTCGTTGATGCGCCGCAGCACCTCGACGGCGGCCATGACGTTGAGGCAGCCGTCGAGCCAGCCGCCGTTCGGCACGGAGTCCATATGCCCGCCCAGGAGCAGCGCCCGGTCGCTCTCGCCGCGCAGCGTCGCCCAGAAATTTCCCGCCGCATCCGTGTGCATCTCAACCGGCAGGCCGGCGAGTTTGTCCTTCAACCATGCGCGGGTTTTCACCCACATCGGCGTGAAGGCCACGCGCTGCGCGCCGTTGTCGTCGCCGGTGAGGGCGCGGAGTTCCTTGAGCTCGGCGATGGTGCGTTGCGGGTTCAGGGGCATGGTGATGAGGATTGAGGTGGAGCGCGTTGACCCCAACGCGCTTTTCGAGCCAGCGTCTTGAGGTCAAGCCGCTCCACCCTGCACGCGTGGGGTCTGATTTCTGCTTGGAAACTACCGGCTTCTCGGCTGTATTCAATCCACCAATCATCAACCATTTCTGCAGGCGTCCGTGGGGCGGCCCTGGGAATAGCCGGCCAATTTGACTGACTTCCCCTCAGGCTGAACCCGAGCGCGCCTCGTCGCCCCTCGCGCTTACCCCATGCCCCTCTCGCCGCTGCTGCCCGCCGACGTCCTCGCCGCCAACTTTGCCGATCTGAAGCCCCCGCTGCGCCCACAGGAGGCCCTCGTCGAGGCCAGCCGCTGCCTCTATTGTTTCGATGCACCGTGCATCATGGCCTGCCCGACCGGCATAGATATCCCCGCCTTCATCAAGAAAATCGCCTTCGGCAACCCCGCCGGCGCGGCCAAGACCATTCTCACCGCCAACATCCTCGGCGCCTCTTGCGCCCGGGTCTGTCCAACCTCCGTGCTTTGCGAGGGCGCCTGTGTCCTTGAGGACCGCGACGAACAGCCCATCATGATCGGCCGGCTCCAGCGTTTCGCCACCGACTACGTCGAGCAACGCGGACTCCGTGTCCTGCCGCAGCCGCCCGCCAATAATTCGGGCAGGAAAATCGCCGTCATCGGCGCCGGCCCGGCCGGCCTCGGCTGCGCCGCCGAACTCGCGCAACTCGGCCACCGCGTCACCATTTTCGAGAGGCAAAAGCAGGCCGGCGGCCTCAACACCTACGGCATCGCCTACTACAAGATGAAGCCGCAGGTCAGCCTCGCCGAGGTCGAGTTGGTCAAGTCCCTCGGGGTCGAACTGCGCACCGGGCTGGCGGTCGGCAAGGATATTGCCGTGTCCACCCTCGAAAAGGATTTCGACGCGGTTTTTATCGGCGTCGGCCTCGGGACCGCCACGCGGCTGCACATCCCCGGCGAGGAGCTGCCCGAGGTGCTGGACGCGTTGGAATTCATCTCCCGGATCCACACCGACCCGCTCCACACCGTGCCGGTCGGTCGCCGCGTCGCCGTCATCGGCGCCGGCAACACCGCGATCGACGCCGTCACCCAGTCCAAACGCCTCGGGGCCGACCGGGCGTTCATCGTTTACCGGCGCGGGGAGGGCGACATGTCCGCCTACGATTTCGAATATGCCCACGCCAAGGACGACGGCGCGCAGTTTATTTTCCACGCCCTGCCGGTGGAGGTCGTCGCGACCAACGGCCACGTCTCCGGCCTCAAGCTCATCCGCACCCGCCTCGCCGGCGGCAGGGTCGAACCCATTCCCGGCACCGAATTCGTCGAGCCGTGCGACATGGTGCTCAAGGCCGTCGGCCAGGAAAAGCAGGTGAAGATGCTGCGTGGTCTTTTCCCCGAACTCGTCATCGACGACCGCGGCGTCATCGCCCACGACCCGCTCACCGGTCAGACCAATGTCCCGCATCTTTTCGTCGGCGGCGACTGCGGCAACGGCGGACGCGAGGTCGTCAACGCCGTCGGCGAGGGCAAGAAGGCCGCGCACGGCATCCACGTGTTTCTGACCGGCCAGACCTTCGGCCCGCCCCTCCAACCCTCGCGCCTCGGCGCCAAGCAGGGCGCGACCGGCTCCGGCCTCATGTCGCCAATAAGAGCCCACGAACTAGAAGCTGCGCTGAGTCCAAAAACTTAACCGCTGATTTTCGCTAATCTGCGCTAATTTCCGAGCCTTCCGTCATTAGCGATAATAAGCGTGGATTAGCGGTTCAAAAAAAATCCTTCACCCATGGCTGATCTCTCCTGCAATCTCGCCGGCATCAAGTCCCCCAACCCGTTCTGGGTCGCCTCCGGCCCGCCAGCCAACACCGGCTATCAGGCCCACCGCGCCTTCGAGGCCGGCTGGGGCGGCGTCGTGTGGAAAACCATCGGCACGCCCATCGTCAACGTCGCCTCCCGCTACTCCGCGCTCAACCACGGCAAGGACCGCATGATCGGGCTCAACAACATCGAGCTGATCTCCGACCGTGCGCCCGAGGTTAATTTCCGCGAGATCGCCGAGGTGAAAAAACGCTGGCCGCACCATGCCGTCATCGCCTCGCTCATGGTCGAGACACGCGCCGAGTGGCACGAGTTCGTCAGGCGCGCCGCCGACGCCGGCGCCGACGGCATCGAGCTCAACTTCGGCTGCCCGCACGGCATGTGCGAGCGCGGCATGGGCTCCGCCGTTGGCCAGCAGCCGGCCGTCGCCGAGAAAATCACGAGCTGGGTCATGGAAGTCGCGACGATTCCCGTCATCGTCAAGCTCACGCCCAACGTCACCGATGTCACCGCCGTCGCCCGCGCCGCGAAGCGCGCCGGCGCCGACGCCATCTCGCTCATCAACACCATCAACTCGATCACCAACGTGAACCTCGACACGTTCGTGCCCGAACCCACCGTCCGCGGCCTCAGTTCGCACGGCGGCTACTGCGGCCCCGCCGTGAAACCCATCGCGCTCAACATGGTGCAGGCCTGCGCCGCCGACCCCGAGGTCGGTCTCCCCATCTCCGGCATCGGCGGCATCACCAGCTGGCGCGACGCCGCCGAATTCATCGCCCTCGGCGCCACCTCCCTCCAGGTCTGCACCGCCATCATGCATTACGGCTTCCGCATCGTCGAGGACATGAACGACGGCCTCAACGCCTACCTCGACTCCAAGGGCATGAAATCCCTCGCCGACCTGCGCGGCAAATCCGTCCAGACGCTGCAAAAGTGGGAGAACCTCGACCTCAACTGGCAGCGCGTCGCCCGGATCGACTACGAGAAGTGCATCGGCTGCAACCTCTGCTACATCGCCTGCGAGGACGGCGCCCACCAGTGCATCGACCTGAAGTCGCCCGACGAACTCAAGGTCGGCCTCGGTCCCGGCCGCGTTCCGCACAAGCCCGTGCCCAAGGTCCGCGAGGAGGACTGCGTCGGCTGCAACCTTTGCTCACTCGTCTGCCCCGTCGACGACTGCATCACCATGACCGAGATCCCCAATGGCAAATCACCCATGACCTGGAGCAACTATCAGGACAAACTCGCCAAGGGCGAGATGCAGCCGATTTCCCCGCATCCATAGGATGAAACTCCAAGCTCCAACAACCAAGCTCCAGAGAAACGCCAAACCGCAGGCAAAGGCGGTCAAAGATGGTGGCGTGGAATATCCGGAGGCAAATGGATGTTCTTGGGGCGTCGAGGAGGATGCGTCCACAGCTCGCCACGCTTTCGATCTTGAGGAAAGAACCTCTGTTTTCGGCGAGAATGTCATTCGCTTCCTGAAGAAAGTTCCGCGCGGTCCGCACAACGACCGGTTGATCGACCAGCTTGTTGGCTGCGGCACGAGCATCGGCGCCAACTACTGCGAGGCGAACGAGGGTCTCTCGAAGAAAGACTTCCGCAACATCATTGGGCGCTGCCGGAAAGAGGCAAAGGAGACCAAGTTTTTTCTACGGATGATTGCTACTTCCGAGCCCGCTTTGGCGAATGAAGCCCGCCTTCTTTACCGCGAGGCCAAGGAACTGCATCTCATCTTTTGCAGCATCTACCGCAAAGTCACACCTTGAACCCGTATTATGCCCACCTCATTGATAGTTGATTCCTGTAGCTTCTCTGGAGCTTGGATGTTGGAGCTTGGAGCTTTTCTCTCATGAACCTCACCCCCTGTCCCTTTTTCATCAACGGCGAATGGCTACAGCCGAAGATCGCCGGCACGCCGGTCTTTAATCCGTCCACCGGCGACGTCATCGCCGAGTGTCCGGCCGGCGGCGCGGCCGAGGTCAACGCCGCCGTCGAGGCCGCGCACGCGGCGTTCCCCGGCTGGCGCGACACCCCGCCGATCGAGCGGGCCCGCGTGTTTTTCAAATACCGCCAGCTCGTCGAGTCCAACTTCGACCAGCTCTGCAAATGCGTCTCGCGCGAGCACGGCAAAACCAACGCCGAGGCGCGCGGCTCCATCTTCCGCGGCCTGGAGAACATCGAATACGCCTGCGGCATCCCCACCCTGCTCTTCGGCGACTCGCTGCGGAACATCGCGCGCGGCGTGGATTGCGACACCATCAATCTGCCGCTCGGCGTCTGCGTCGGCATCACGCCGTTCAACTTTCCCGCCATGGTGCCGCTGTGGATGTTCCCGACGGCCATCGCCTGCGGCAACACCTTCGTCCTGAAGCCGAGCGAGAAGGTTCCGCTCAGCGCCGTGCTGCTCGGCCAGCTCCTCGATCAGGCCGGCTGCCCCAAGGGCGTGTTCAATATCGTCCACGGCGGCCGCGCGTCGGTCGATGCCCTGCTCACCCACCCGAAGGTGAAGGCCGTGTCCTTCGTCGGTTCCACGCCGATCGCCAAATACATCTACGAGACCGGCATCAAGCACGGCAAACGCGTCCAGGCCAACGGCGGCGCCAAGAACTACATCGTCGTCATGCCCGACGCCGACGTCGGCAAGACCGTGGAAAACCTCGCCACCGCCGCCTTCGGCTGCGCCGGTGAGCGCTGCATGGCGGGCTCCACCGCGATCGCGGTCGGCGCCGCCGCCGAGCGCGTGCTGCCCGAGCTGGTGAAGGCCGCCAAGGCCATCAAGGTCGGCCCCACCGACCGCGCCGCGCAGCCCGACATGGGCCCGGTCATCACGGCCGCCCACCGCGACCGCGTCATGAGCCTTCTCGCCACCGGCGAGAAAGAAGGCGCCAAGATCATCGCCGACGGCCGCGGGGTGAAGGTGGCCGACGCCCCAAAGGGTTTCTATGTCGGTGCCACCGTCGTGGACGGCGTGCAGAACAACATGACCCTCGCCCGTGAGGAGGTCTTCGGCCCCGTGCTGAACGTCATGCGCATGGACGATCTCGACGCCGCCATCGAGCAGGCGAACAAATCCGCCTTCGGCAACGGCGCCGCGATCTTCACCAACAACGGCCGCGCCGCCCGCGAGTTCACGATGCGCGTGAAGGCCGGCATGGTCGGCGTGAACGTCGGCGTCCCCGCCACGATGGCGATGTTCCCCTTCACCGGCTGGGACGAGTCCTTCTACGGCGACCTCCACATCCAGGGGAAGGAGAGCATCCAGTTCTACACCCAGCAGAAAGTCGTCTCGTCCCGCTGGTTCGGCGGCGACGTCGGCGACGTCTGGAAAAAATAACCCGATTCATTTTAACCACGAAATACCACTACTGTCCGGCAGCATGAACCTTCACGAGAACAGATTAGGGATGTCGTTATCATGAATGGTTGGCGTGAAATTCATGGAT
>LNEH01000200.1 GCA_001464505.1 Verrucomicrobia bacterium Ga0077533 | reverse complement strand
AGTCCGTCTGATGGAGCAGGTTGGCCTCGCCCCGCGCTACCTGCAGAAATATCCGCACGAATTCTCCGGCGGCCAGCGGCAGCGCATCGCCATCGCCCGCGCGCTCGCCCTTGAACCCAAGGTCATCATCGCCGACGAACCGGTGTCCGCGCTCGACGTCTCCATCCAGGCCCAGATCCTGAACCTGCTGGCCGGCTTGGTCCGCACGATGGACCTCACGATGATCTTCATCGCGCACGACCTGTCGGTGGTGAAACACATTTCGGACCGCATTGCGGTCATGTATCAGGGCAAAATTGTCGAGCTCGGCCCGGCGATCGACATCATGGAACGCCCGCAGCACCCCTACACCCGCACGCTCATCGGTGCGATCCCGCGGATCGCGGTTTAAACTGCGTAAACGCAGCCCTCTTCTGTAGCGGCGGTCTGTGACCGCCGGACGCATGTGCCGGAATTTTTGCCGGCGGTCATAGACCGCCGCCACAGTTGCAGCAGGAACCGTTCAACCGCTCATCCCCACCTGCCGCAGCGCCTCATAGGTGGCGATGCCCGCGGCGGTGGAGAGGTTGAGCGATCGCAATGCACCGTTGGCCTGGGGAATTTTCACCCGCTGCGCTTCTCCCAGCTCGGCATGGAGCCAGTCGGGCGCGCCCGCCTCCTCGTTGCCGAACACGAGCCCGTCACCGTCGGCATACCGAACATCCCAGAAAGTCCGCGTGGCGTGCGTCGTGAACAGCCACAGTCTGAGTGGCGCCACCGGGCTCGCCTTGAACGCCGGCCAATCGGCGTGGTGGTGGACATCCAGCGAGTGCCAGTAGTCCATGCCGGCCCGCTTGAGGTTGCGGTCAGTGACCTCGAAACCAAGCGGGTGAATCAGATGGAGCCGGGAGCGCGTCACCGCGCACATCCGGCCGATATTGCCGGTGTTTTGCGGGATCTGGGGTTGGTAGAGCACCACGTGGAGCATAACTGTGGTTGGACGATTTAATCCGCTTTACGGCAAGCTGTTTTCCACTAGTAAAACTTTCGCCGCCCGGGCCGCGACACCACCCACCCTATGACCAACGCCGCGCCCAAACCGGGAGAAAAGATCGTTATGCTCGTGGACGACGAGTTCTCCTACATCGATCTGTTGCAGCAGCTCCTCGGCGAGCACCTGGACCGGCCCGTGCATGGCTTCACCAAACCGGCCGACGCCCTCCGCGCCCTGCCCAAGCTCAACGTCGGCATCATCATCACCGACTACCAGATGCCCGACCTCAACGGCCTGCAGTTCATCGCCGAGGTGCAGAAAATCAATCCGCAGATCCCCGTGCTGATGATCACGGCCTACAACATGACCTTCACCGACCGCGAGCTGGCCGCCGTGCCGTCGCTCAAGGCCATCGTCCGAAAACCGTTCCGCTGGACCGCCCTCGCCCAGGAGCTGGTGAAATACTGGCCGGATGCCAATCCGCCCAAGGTGACCCACTCCCGCTCGCCCCACCGGGTGGCGTCAGGCTCGCCGTTTAAGGACGCGTAGGCCGCGGCCTTTGTAGGTTGCGAGTTCTTGTCGGGCCATAGCGCTTGGGCGACGGCCGATGCTCGCAACGTGGCGCGCGAGCGCGCCACCTACCTCAAATCCCACCAATAAACGACTTTCACGCCGACCGCTTCACCACGCGCAGGCGCAAACGCCGCCGCCATCGTCCGGCCGACTTTCGCCGCCTTGGTCGGCCGAGCCACGCAGAGCACGCTGGAACCACTGCCGCTCAACCAGCCGGTGAGCGCGCCCGCCGCCACTCCGGCCTCGATGGCGTTTTTGGCGCCGGGAATCAGAGGCAGCCGGTAGGGCTCGTGCAGAAAGTCGCGCCCGGCGTCGCGCAGCCGGTCGTATTCGCCGGTGAGGATCGCCGCCACCACATAGGCGGCGCTGTTCACACTCTTGATCGCGTCAAAATAGGGCAGCTCCTTCGGCAGGATGCCGCGGGCCTTCTTCGTCTCGAGTTCCTGGTCGGGTGACACCACAACGAAACAGAGATCGCGGCCGATGGGCTTGCGCAGCACGCCGAGCAATTCGCCGGTGTGCGGGTCGCAGCGCGCCACGCAGAAGCCGCCGATGACGGCCGCCGTCGCGTTGTCCGGGTGGCCCTCGAGTTGGGTCACCAGGCCGCACAAGTCGTCCTTGGTGAGCTTCGCGCCGGCCAGTTCATTGAGGGCGGCGACCACGCCGGCGCGCAGCGTCACGCTCGAACCGAGACCGCGCGACATCGGCACCTCACCCGCGATGCTGAATTCGTAGCCGAATTTCTCCACGCCGGAGCGCGCGAAGAACAGCGCCGCCGCCTCGTCCGCCATGCCCAGTCCGGCGGCATCGCGGCCGGTCAGCGGCCGGGCGCCGTTCCAGTCGCCCCGCGTCAGCGTGATGTCGTTGTAGATGTTCAACGCGAGCCCGAGCGTGTCGAAGCCCGAACCGCAGTTCGAGGTGCTGCCGGGCACGCGCACGGTGACGCGCTGGGGGAGTTTCCTGCTCATGGGCGGTGTTTGAGGGCCTTGCGGGCCTCGAGGTTTTGCTCACGCTTTTTGACGTCGGCGCGCTTGTCGAACTGCTTTTTGCCGGAGGCGGTGGCGATCTCGACCTTCACCAAGGCCTGCTTGAAATACATGCGCAGCGCCACGATGGTCTTGCCCCCGGTCTCGACCGCCTGCGCGAGCTTGCGGATTTCGTTCGCGTTGAGGAGCAGGGCGCGCACCCGGCGCGGGGCATGCTGGGAGAGGCCGCCGTGCGAGTATTCCTGGATATAGGCGCCGTAGAGCCAGACCCCGCCCTTTTCCACCCGGGCGAAGGCGTCGGTGATCTGCGCCTTGCCCGCGCGGATGGACTTCACCTCGGTGCCGACCAGCTTGATGCCCGCCTCGAACTTGTCGTGGATGAAATAGTCCCGCAGAGCCTTCGAATTGCGAAGCTCGGTGTAGCGGGCGGGGTCTGTCGGCTTGGCGGCCATGGGCTGGGAGTAAACCTGCTTAAGCTGTCATGGCGAGGAGTGAAACGACGACTGTGTCCGCCGTAGCCTTGGCGAAGGTGGAAGCAATCCATCTGGATCGCCGCGGCCGCCGGGCGGCCTCGCGATGACATCTTAAAGGCGAAAGGGACTCTTGGGTGGCTGGCAGGCATCCGCAAACAAAAGAAGCGAGGCCGGGGCCTCGCTTCGCGGTAAACTGGGATGGAGCGCGTGGCGGGCAACGCGCCCGGCCGGCTCAGGCCGTGTGCAGTTCGTAGCTGATCTTGCCCTCGATGACCTCGCGCAGGGCGATGTCCTCGGGGCTGAGCTTCTCAAGGGACTCGACGAGCGGACGGCTGCCGCGGCGGAGCTGTTTGACGCGGCGGGAAACCACGTTGATCAGGATGTTCGGGTCCTGGATGATTTTCTGGGCGTCGCGGATGTATTCGTCTCTCATGGGTGGGAAAAATGAAGGGGAAACACCTAGGTTTGGTCCCCGGAGCGTCAAGGGTTAATTCCGGGATACGCTTGCCACCCCAACGGACCATCCCGACCGTGACGCCATGTCGTAAATCCTTGGACTGCAACCTTGGATTGTATAGCTATAGATAATTCCAAGGGGTTCGCCACATGGCCAGAGACTGCTATTTGTTCCTTTTTGAAACCCCATCCTCCGAGCCCAGAGTTATTCAATAATCCTGTTTCCTATCAGGAATCACGTCCCGTAAAAACCTTCCACTCTCTCCATGAAAACCCTGCTCCTCC
>LNEH01000199.1 GCA_001464505.1 Verrucomicrobia bacterium Ga0077533 | reverse complement strand
ACGCGAGGACTATTGGGAATTATTTTGGCGAATCCACCATCGCCTGATTCAATCCTCCTGAGTCCACTCGCTCACGCTCGTGGCTACTTTCACCCTCACTTTCACTCTGATGCACCTCCTCCGCCACCTCTCCTCCGCCGGTCCGGCCTACGCCGCGCTCCAAGCCGATGGCACCGCGCGCGCCATCACCGGCGACATTCTCGGTGACTGGCGAGTGACGGACCAAACCGTCAAACCCGGCAAGTGGCTCGCGCCCATCGCCCCCGCCACCATCATCTGCATCGGCCTCAATTACGCCAAGCACGCGGCCGAGGGGGGCAAGCCGCCGCCGGAACGTCCGGTCTGGTTCATGAAACTGCCCGGCGCCGTCCAAAACCCCGGCGACCCGATCCGGCTGCCGGGCAAGCAAACCAGCACCAAAGTGGACTACGAGGCCGAGCTGGCGATCGTGCTGGGGCGGGAATGCCGCAACGCCACCCGCGCGAATGCCCTGGACTTCGTGCTCGGCTACACCTGCGCCAATGATGTCAGCGCGCGCGACTGGCAGCGGGACTTCGGCGGCGGCCAGTGGAACCACGCGAAAAGCTTCGATACCTTCTGCCCGCTCGGCCCGGTGCTTGTGACCAAGGACGAGATTCCGGACCCCAACGCGCTCCGCATCCGCTCCATCCTCAACGGCACGGTCATGCAGGACTCGAGCACCGCCGACATGATCTTCGGCGTGCCCGCAATCATAGAGTTTCTGAGCGCCGACAAGACCCTGCCCGCCGGCACGCTCATCCTCACCGGCACCCCCGAGGGCGTCGGCTTCGCCCGCAACCCGCCGGTCTGGCTCAAGGCCGGCGACACCATCGCCGTCGAGATCGAGGGCATCGGCACCCTCACCAATCCGGTGATCAACGAACCCTGATTTTAACCGCTAATCTGCGCTAATTGACGCTAATAAGGGATGCACATGCGGGACATTGGTTTTCCCATTAGCGAAGATTAGCGTCAATTAGCGGTTAACTGCTTCAGGTCCGTTGTTGAAGCTGCACCCGACTGACTCTATGGCATTTAGCGGTGCTATCCGTGTGATCCGTGGCCAAAAAGCTTCCCCATGAAAAAGACCAACCTCGCCAGACTGAAATGGGAGAAGTGGCATTCGCCCAAGGGCAAGTTCGCGCAAGCCTACAAGGACATCTCCGGCGCCGTCGGCGATATCCGCGGCGGCTGGCCGAAGAAAGGCCACCCGTTCAATCTCGAGCTGGTCAAGGTGCCGCCGGGCAAGGCGGCGTGTCCGTTCCACTCCCACACGGCGCAATGGGAGCTGTTTGTCATCCTCAGCGGCACCGGCACGGTGCGTGCCAACCGGCAGCGCCTCAAGGTCAAGGCCGGCGATGTTTTCATGCATCCGCCGGGTGAGGCGCACCAGATCATCAACACCGGCCGGCGCGACCTCGTTTTCTACCTCATAGCCGACAATCCGCCCGTGGACATCTTCCACTACCCCGATTCGGACAAGTGGGGCCTGCGACCACACGGAAAGTTTTTCCAGCAGACGATCGTGCCCTACCACGCCGGCGAGGAATGACCGGGCTTAATGCTTGGCCGGTTTCAGCAGTTTTTCCCGCGCCACGAGAAACAGGAAGACGCACAGCGCGGTGAAGGGCAGCAGGGTCAGCAGGTCGGCATAGGGGCCGGTGTAGAAGGGGTTGTGGGCCGACGACCAGCGCTGCAACACGCCGTCGATGGCGTTGATGCCCGGCACGCCGGCCAGCACCGCGATGATGATGCCGGCGATGGCGCCACCGGCGATGTAACCGGAGGACAGCATCACACCGGGGCTCTTGTCGCTCTCGGCGGTGAACTCGCCGGGCGTCATGTTGATGCAGGCCGGAGTCTGCCGGAGGCGGCGGTCCACCAGCCAGCGGATCATGCCGCCGACAAAGATGGGCGCGGACGACGAGATCGGCAGATACACCCCGACCGCGAACGCCAGCGCGGGCACGAACGACATCTGCAGCGACACCGTGATCATCACGCCGAGCAGCACCAGCGCCCACGGGAGCTTCTGGTCGAGAATGCCCTTGATGATGTAGGAAACGAGCGTCGCCTTGGGCGCGTCGAACTTGACGACCCTGCTGCCATCCGGCCGCGTGTTGTGCGCGCCATTGATGCCGGGGTCGACGAGCCACACGGCCTCGCCGCGGTCGTTGACGAAATACTTGCCCGCGGGACCGCCGACCGCGTCGGTCTTGTGCCAGACGAAATACGGCGCGCCGTCGTCCTTCGCCTGCGGACCGGTGATGGACTGCTGGTCCTTGTCCACCCTGGCCCGGTCCACCGTGAGGCCGGGCGCAATCTGGGCCGCCGGCACGTAAACCGTGGCCGAGTCGTTCAGGCGGAGCAGGATCGGCCCGAGGATGAGCGCCGAGCAGAGCGCGCCGATGAGGATGGCGTATTGCTGCAACCGCGGCGTGCCGCCGACCAGGAAACCGGTCTTCAGGTCCTGCGACGTGGTGCCACCGTTCGACGAGGCGATGCAGACGATGGCGCCGATGGAAAGCGCCGTGACGTAATAGGTGCCGCCCTTCCAGCCTATGATCAGGAAGATCAGGCAGGTGAACAGCAGCGTGGCGATCGTCATGCCCGAAATGGGATTGGACGTGGAGCCGATTTCGCCGGTCAGGCGCGACGACACGGTCACGAACAGGAAGCCGAACGCCACGATGAGCAGCGCGCCGAGGAGGTTCATGTGCAGCGACGGCGCCAGGACGATGCCGAGCAGCAGCACGACAATGCCGATGCCGACGAACTTCATCGAAAGGTCCTGGTCGGTGCGCAGGGTCGCCTCGCCTCCGCCGTGGCCCCGGGCGATGCCGATGTCCTTCAAGCTGCCCTTCATGCCGTGCCAGATGGTCGGCAGGGCCTGCATCAGGCTGATGATGCCGCCGGCCGCCACGGCGCCGGCGCCGATGTAGAGGACGTAGGCGCTGCGGATGCCACCTGGAGTCATTTCGGAGATCGGAATCAGGCCGGGCGCCAGCGGACCCGGCAGGCCCTCGCCGAAGAACTTGATCATCGGGATGAGCAGCAGATACGACAGCGCGCCGCCCGCGCACATGATGCCGCCAATGTAGGGCCCGATGATGTAGCCGACGCCGAGCAGCGCCGGGGAAACCTCGACGCCGACCGAGCCCGCCTTGAACGGCGCGCCAAAGACCTTTTCGGAGACGTCCTTCCAGCCTTTGCCGGCGATGTTCAGCGTCGTGTAGAGGAGGCCCAGGCCGAAACCCGTGAAGATCGTCTTCGCGCCGGGCGCCCGGCCCAGTCCGGCCGCCTCGGCGGCCGCCATCTCAGCCTTGGCCGACGGCGAGGCCGCCGCGCGCGAGACATCGTCCACGCCGGCCTTGAGCACGGCGGCACAGGCGGTCCCCTCCGGATATTTCAGCACGCCGTGCTCCTTCACGATGAGCGCCCGGCGCAACGGGATCATCATGAGGATGCCCAGCAGTCCGCCCAGCACGGCCACGAGCATCACGCGCGTCAGCTCGAGGTCGAAGCCGAGGATGAGGATCGCCG
>LNEH01000198.1 GCA_001464505.1 Verrucomicrobia bacterium Ga0077533 | reverse complement strand
CCGCCGAGCCGGCGGTCTGCGTGATGTTGTTTTCCAGGATGGTGGCGTCGCGCATCCCGGTCTTGGACAGGCCGCGGAAGAGCGCCAGCGAGATGACGGCCACGGGAATCGACGCGCTGACGGTCAGACCGACCTTCAGCACGAGGTAGAGGGAAGAAGCGCCGAAGATCATGCCCAGGATGGCGCCGGTCACGACGGCGCGCAGGGTGAACTCAGGCAGGGTGGTGTTCGACGCCGGGATGAACGGCTCGAATTTGGGCGCGGGGGATTGGGGCATGGGGGTGATTAATTCCCGCGAGCGTGCCGGCGGATTGCGGCGGGGCAATGTCGGAGTGGGTGCCTCCATTGCACGTTGCGCGCAACGTGGCGTGCAAGCACGCCACCGGCAAAGCCACCCGCCGGCGGGCATCATCCTTCGCCAAGGCTCCGGACGACAGGTGGACCGCCGCTGCAACCTCACCGCTTCCGCTTCGGCGTTTCCCGCGCCGCCAGCAGCCGCTTGATGAGCCAGTAAAGCATCTCCAGGCGCGGCACCGGCACGCCGACGGACTTGGCGCGACGCACGGGCTCGCCCCAGATTTCCTCCAGCTCGATCGCCCGCCCCTCGCGATAATCAATCAGGCTCGACGGTTCGTATTGGCCGAGTGCCGCCGTGCGCTCGAACTGCAGATCCATGAAGCTGCGCGGGATGGCGTGGCCGAACTTGGCCGCGGCCTCGAGGATCTCCTCCATCAGGCGCCGCGCCAGCATGCGCAGCCCCTCGTCGGCCATGAGGACATCGGTGGTGACACCGCCCGCCGCGATGGCCAGGCCGTTGAACGGCACGTTCCAGACGAGTTTTTTCCAGCGCATCTCCTCCAGGTTGTCCTGCGCCTCGCATTTCACGCCGGCGGTCTCGAACATCTTGGCGAGATCCCGGGTGCGGGCCTGCGCCGGCCGGCCGAATTCCCCGAGCAGAATCAATCCGGGGAAGGAGCACTGCACCACGCCGGGGGCGGTGCGCATGACCCCGACAAAGCAGATGGCGCCGAGCACGCGGTTGGCTCCCACCACCTCGGCCACGGGTTCCTCGACCCCCAGGCCGTTCTGGAGGGTGAGCACCAGCGTGTCCGGCCTCAGCAGCGGCGGCAGCAGCTTCGCCAGCGCGGCGTTCGCCGTGGCCTTGACGCTGACGATGACCAGATCACACGGGCCGATGTCTCCCGTGGTGGCGTAGGTCTGCGCTTTTTTAAGGTGAAATCGTTCCGTCGGTGTCTTGACGCGAATCCCGCGCGCCATGATGGCCGCCCGGCCACTGCGCACGAGAAAATGAACGTCATGGCCGGCCTTGGCCATGCGCGCGCCATAGTAACAGCCGAGCGCGCCGGACCCGATGATCGCAACACGGGGATTTGCAGGGAGATTGACACTCACAACGCCTCTGTCGTCCCAAAGTTGCGTCGAAAATACAATCCCGCAGTCACGTGCGCCCCGTGTTTGATCCGGTGGTTTCACCGCTTTCATTCACACTCGACGGCCGCTGATTCGGCACCCCGGCTATTCGCGCTTCGGTCGCTCCAGTCCTCCGCGCAAAATCCAGGCGCCCCTGCCCTGCTTTTTTTGCGCAACCGCATCGAGCCTCGTTTTATTATGTCTCAAGTCCAACAGACAAACAGTCTTATCCTTTTGGCATCAGCGCCTTGTGCGTCTGATTTGCACAGGCAAGCAGCAGGCCGCCCCGCGATGCGGCGGAAGTTTCGCGGGATTGGTCGCCCCCAACCGCCTGCACGCCTTGATTCTCACGGACAGTTCACAAAACCCGGAACCTGCTTTTGTCCGAGGGACAAATCAGGGCGGCTGACAAGTTATTCACAGCCACTTAGGTCACTCACAGTGGCATGCTATCGGTCAGGCGCACCTCATCCACCCAGTAGGAGATCGCGAGCAGGCAGTGGCCGGGCACAACCTCGCGCAATTGCTCCATCGTGCTCCGGTCGACCACGGAAATGTAGATCACCCGCAGCCGCCGTTTGGTCGCGATCAGGTGGGTGGCCTCGGCCACGAGGCGGTCCGCGCTTTTTACTCCCGCCTCCACCATTTCCTTCACGCGGCGCAGGGTCGCAAAGACCGCCAGCGCCTCCTCGCGCTGGGACGGGGTCAGGTAACTGTTGCGCGCGCTCAACACCAGACCGTCGGCATCGCGCACGGTCGGGCCGGTGAGGATTTCGATGGGCAGCAACAGATCCGCCACGGCCTTGCGGACCACGGCGATTTGTTGGGCGTCCCTTTCGCCCATCACGACCGTGTCGGGTCGCACGATGTTGCACAGCTTGAGCCAGCAGGTGAGCATGCCCCGGAACAGCGCCGGGCGCGACACGCCGCACAGGTGCTTGCTGACGGCCTCCTCCTGCAGATGGGTGGAAAAGCCGCGCGGAAACATCTCCTCGACCGGTGGGGCGAACAACACGTCCGCGCTTTCCTTCTCACACCACAGCGCGTCCGCCGACGGGCTGCGGGGATACTTGGTGAAATCCTCGCTCGGGCCGAACTGGAGCGGATTGACAAAGGCGGACACCACCACGGCGGCCCCGGTCTCCCGCGCCAGCCGGATGAGGCTGGCATGACCGGCATGCAACGCCCCTGCGGTCGGCACCAACGCGATGCGCCGGCCACCCTGGCGCAACTCCGCCGCCGCATTCTGCATGGCGTTGATTTTGTCGAGTTTCTGCATGACCGGGAACGGGCTTGAACTATCCAGAAGCGGTTCGCTTTATCAAGGACTCTTCGCCTCAGCTCCGCTGAGGACGAACCCGCCATAGCCTTGGCGACGGCGGGCTTTTCACATTCAACTACTCTTATGATCCGCGTTAACGACCATTACTCCAAATTGAAGGCGTCTTATCTTTTCGCCGACATCGCCAAGCGTGTGAACACCTACGTTGCGGCCAACCCCGGCAAGCCCGTCATCCGCCTTGGCGTCGGCGACGTCACAGAGCCGCTGCCGCCGGTCTGCATCGCGGCGCTGCACGCCGCCACCGATGAGCTGGCAAACCGCGCCACCTTCAAGGGCTACGCCCCGGGCGAGGGCTACGCCTTCCTCCGCGAAGCCGTCGCCCGGCACGACTACGCCGCCCTCGGCGCCAAGATTGAACCCGACGAGGTCTTCATCAGCGACGGTTCGAAGTGCGACATTGCCAACATTCAGGAAATCTTCGCCGCCGACACCAAGCTCGCCATCCCCGATCCGGTGTATCCGGTCTACGTGGACACCAACGTCATGGCCGGCCGCACCGGTGCCAGCGTGGACGGCCGCTACGCCGGCATCACCTACCTCGATTCGACCGCGGCCAACGGCTACGTCCCCGCCCCGCCCAAGGAGGGCACCGACCTCATCTATCTTTGTTTCCCCAACAACCCGACCGGAGCCGTCGCCACCAAGGCCCAGCTCGCCGCGTGGATCGCCTATGCGAAACAGCACCGCGCCATTATCCTCTTCGACGCCGCTTACGAGTCTTACGTCCGCACGCCGGGCATACCGCGCTCCATCTACGAGATCGAGGGCGCACGCGACGTAGCCATCGAGTTCCGCAGCTACTCCAAGCTCGCCGGCTTCACCGGTCTGCGCTGCGCCTACACCGTCGTGCCGAAAAACCTTCTGGCCCGCGACGCCGCCGGGAAGGAGCACTCCGTCCACGCCCTCTGGTATCGCCGCCACACCACGAAGTTCAATGGCGTCGCCTATCCCGTGCAGAAAGCCGCCCTCGCCGTCTACACCCCCGAGGGCCGGCAGCAGACGCGCGCGCTCACCGATTTCTACCTCGGCAACGCCAGGCTCATCCGCGAGGCCGTGGGCCAACTTGGCCTGACCTGCATCGGCGGCGACAACGCCCCCTACCTCTGGGTCAACACCGGCCGCGACTCCTGGGAATTCTTCGATCTGCTGCTGAACCGGGCGCAGGTCGTCTGCACGCCCGGCGCCGGCTTCGGCCGGTGCGGCGAAGGCCACGCGCGCATCAGCGCCTTCAACTCCCGCGAGAACGTCACCACCGCCCTCGCCCGCCTCGCCGCCGCGCTGAAATGAGCGCGGCCCAAGTATGACAATCCGTCCGGTTCCGGCCCGTGGCGACCGGGTTGATGTCAACTATTAGTTGACATCAGCAGATGCCCTCGCGACGGGAGAGCGAGTCCTCCAGGCGAGCGGTTCAGCGGTTCAGCATGGCGGTCACGCGCGAGCGGTTGGACACACCGAGTTTCTTGAAGATGCCGGCGAGCTGCGTCTTGATCGTCAGTTTGCTGCGGCGCAGTTCGCGGGCGATCTCCTCGGTGGTGAGGCCGTCGCGGACGCGCAGGGCCACCTCGCGTTCGCGGAAGGTCAGGCGCGACAGCAGGCTGAGCGCACCCGGGGAAATCGGGCGGTCGCGGTCGCCGCGGGGGCGGCGGTAGTCGAGCTGGAGATAGCAGGCGGGGGGTCCGGTCCGGCCGGCCCGGCGCTGCAGCCGGATGACGGCGTGCAGACCGCGTTCGGGCTCGTTGATGATGCGGGGCTCCGGGGCCGGCCCCGCCGGGTTGTCCGCCGCCAGCAGGGCCGAGCAGGCCGACCAGAGCACCGACGGCACGGCGAACTCCGCGCGCTTGAGCGGGAGGGCGTCGCGCCGCAGCGGCGTGCGGTTCCACACGGTGCAGACCACCTCGGCCTCCCGGTTGAACCATAGGGGCGTGCCATGCGCGGAGAGGATCAGCAAGCCCACCGGCAGATCGTCGAGGACCACCTGCGCCAGCTCCAACAGGTCGCGAAGCTTGGATTCGACGGGTGACATGCCGACGGAGTAAACCCGAACTATTTCCCGCCGGCCGCCGCCGCCAGCGCGTCACCCAATTCGTTGACCGCGTCACGGATCAGGCCGACGAGCGCGCCGTAGTCCTTGCCGTCCCATGTGCGCGGACTCGCGGTGAAGGCGTCGCGTTTCACCGCGCCGGCGGCGGATGTGACGGTGTAGGTCGCGGCGAGCTGGACGCTGTTGCCCTCGGCACGGACCAGTTCGCAGCGTGAGATCTGCACGGTGACCGTGTGGCCGGCCCCCGTGGAGCCCACGCGGGCGCGGAGCAATTGGGTGATGGCGTCGTCGAGCGGCTCGGCCCAGCGCACGTCCTCGTTGTAGATGACCTCGTTCGCCGCGATCCGCACTGCCATCGTGCGGCCGCGCAGGTGGCCGGCGAGCTGCACCGGGCGCAGAGTGGCACCGTCGCCTGCGACCGCGACCGGGTTGCTGAGCGTGAAATACCGCGCCGTGTCGGCCTGCGGCGAGGGCAGGTTGCAGCCGAAAAGCAAAAGGCTGCAGGCTGAAAGCTGAAGGCTGAGGGCCACCGAAAGGAATCTGTGTTTGATCGTGTTCATTTGCTTGTCCCGCCGAAGCCTTGGCGAAGGCGGATGGTTTCCTTCTGCTTAGGGCGGGCCGGGTTTCTTTTTGCCGACGATAAGCGAACTGGGGTTGCGCGTGAGGGTATCGGACAACCGCTCGAGGGCGGCGGCCGCGTCGGACAGCTGGCGCAGCGCCGCCGTGACCTCGTCGCCCACGTTGCCCTGCGCGGCGACGAAGCGCTGCGTGGTGGCGGCGGTGGACTCAAGTGCCTTCAGCGCCACCTGCGCGTCGGCGAGCGTCTTTTTCAGCTCGTCGCTGATCGGTCCCACGTTGCCGTCGATCCGGGCCAGCACCACGCGGAGGTCGGTGAGCGCGGCGTTCAGGTTGAGGAAGGTCTGCCGGGCCTCGGGGGAGTTGACGAACGTCGTGACGGCATCGGCCGCCGCGCCGACCTTGTCGCCGAGGACCTTCACGTCGAGCGCGGACACTTTTTCGTTGGTGGCGGTCAGCAGCGTCTTCACCTGCTGCGAGAGCCCGGCGAAGTCCACCTGTTTGAGGTTGGCCACGATCTCGACGATGCTTTGCTGCACTTCGGAAATGGGCGACGGGATGGCCGGCACGACCGGGTATGACTCGGCCATGAAGCGCGGGTCGGCGGGATATTTGCGCACATCCTCGAAATCCAGCTCCACAAACAGCAGGCCGGTGATGCCGGTGAGATTGAGCCGGGCGCGCAGCCCGCGGTCGATGAGGCCCTGCAATTCCGCCGGATTGGTGAGATCGATCATGACGCCCACGCTGTCGGTCAGCACGTTGCGGTTGATCTCGCAGATGGTCTGGACCAGAGCCTTTTTGGTGGTGGCGTCGTAGCGGACGTTGACCGCCGCGACGCGGCCGATGCGCACGCCGTTAAATTTCAGCGGCGCCCCGGGATCGAGCCCGCTCACCGACTCCTCGAAATAGATGAGGAAACGCGAGGGCTTGCTGAAGATGTTGGAGCCCCCGAAGGACAGAAAGCCCACGATGAAGATCGCCAGGGCGCCCAGGATGAACATGCCGACCGTCGCGGGGCTGATTTTGGTTTTCACGGATTCAACCCCCCTTGTTGCCCAACCGGCTCCCCGCGTCTATTCAAAAAGTCCTGCACCCGGGCGTCCGGGCTGGAGTCGCGCAGTGTCTTGGGCTCGCCTTCGGCGATGACGCCCCGGGCCCCGGGATCGATCATCACCACGCGGTCGGCGATGTCGAAGATGCTGGCCAGCTCGTGCGAGACGATGACGATGGTCGTGCCCAGCGTGTCCCGGATCCCCCGGATCAGTTCGTCGAGCTTGAGCGAAGTGATCGGATCCAGCCCGGCCGACGGCTCGTCGAAGAACACGATGGCCGGATCCAGCGCCAGGGCGCGGGCGAGGCCGGCGCGCCTTTTCATGCCGCCGCTCAACTCGACGGGGTAGTAATCCTGACAGCCGGCCAGGCCGACCTGGGCGAGCTTGAGCGCCACGATCCGGGCGCGCTCCCGGCGGTCGAGCCCGGTGTAGAGTTCGAGCGGCAGCGCGACGTTCTCGGCCAGCGTCATCGAGCTCCACAACGCGCCATTCTGGTAGAGCACGCCGAAGGTGCGCAGCAGTTCCTGGCGTCCGGCGCGATCCGCGTGGGTGAAATCGCGCCCGAAATACTTCACGCTGCCCCGCTCCGGCTGCTTCAGGCCGATCAGGTGGCGCAACAGCGTGCTTTTGCCGCAGCCGTTGCCGCCGATGATGAAAAAGATCTCCCCGGGCGTCACGGTGAACGACACGTCATTCAGCACCACGCGCTCGCCGTAGCGGCACTCAAGGCCGGTGACCTCGATCGCGAACTGGCCGCGGGCAGGGGGGGCAGAGGGGCTCATGGGACGGGCATCACCAGCCGAGGATGTTGAAGATCACGGCGAAAATCGAATCCGACACGATGATGAGCAGGATGCTCGTCACCACGGCCGCCGTGGCCGCCTGGCCCGCGCCGGTGGCGCTGCGCTCCGCCTGGAGGCCGCGCCAGCAGGAGGACAGCCCGATGAGGAGGCCAAAGATGGCCGCCTTGATCACCCCGGTGTTGATGTCGGACAGGTCAACGATCGTCTGCATCTCCGCCCAGTAGAGATTGGGCGGGATGTTGAGCGGCGGCGCCGCCGCGATCGCCATGCCGCCGAGGATGCCGAGGCAGTCCGCATAGAGCGCCAGGAAGGGCATCATGCAGAACAGCGCCACCACCCGCGGCATGACCAAAAAGTCGATCGGCGAGACCCCGAGCGTCTCGAGGGCGTCGATCTCCTCGTTGGCCTGCATGTTGCCCAGGGTGGCCGCGTAGGCCGCGCCGGTGCGGCCGGCCAGCACAATGGCGGCCATCATCGGCCCCATCTCCCGCACCACCGCCAGCCCCACCATGTCGGCGATCCAGATGTCGCCGCCGTATTGCCGCACCACGATCGCGCCCGTGTAGGCGAGCGTCACGCCGACCAGAAAACTGATCAGCCCCACGATGGGCAGCGCCATCGCGCCGCATTGCTGCATCTCCGAAAAACAGTCCCGCCAGCGGAATTGCGCCTGGCCGCGAAAAAAACGCCCCATGCTGTAGGTGCATTCGCCCACCAGGTTGGCCAGATCCTTGATTTCCGACCAGAGCTTGACGGTCGCCGCGCCCAAGGCGGTGACCAGATCGGGCAATCCCGGGAGCTGCTGGGCCGGCGGCGCGGTTTTTTGGCCGAGCAGGCGGGCAAGTTTGTCCGCACCGTCGGGCACCGCCTCCATGGTCAGGGCAATCCCGTGCGCCTCGCTCCAGCTCCGCGCCTCGTGCAGAAAAAGCGCCAGCGAACTGTCCCAGTTGCCGAGCTCCCGCCCGGACAGGCGCACGCGCTTTGGCTCCTGGCCGGCCACGGTCTTGTGCCAATCCGGATGCTCTTGGGTGATCCGCCAGTCGCCCCCCACCCGCACGGTCAGCGTGTCGCCGTCCAACGTGGCGTCGGCGCTGGCTGGGGCTTCGGTTGGGCTCATGGTGCGATTCTCAACTCCACCTTGAACCGGCACGAGAATTTTCTGTTCCCTTATTTTTCGTGTCTTTGGCGGGTTTCGTGGTTTCGCTCCCCGCTTTCGATGCGCCACCGCACCGTCCTCTTTGATCTCGACGGCACCTTGATCGACCACTTCCAGGCCATCCACCGCTGCCACACGCACACCCTGCGCCGGCTCGGCCTGCCCCGGCCGACGATGGCCCAGGTTCACGCCGCGGTTGGTGCCGGGTTGGAGACCGCCATCGCGCGGCTGGCCGGCCCGGATCGGGTCCGGGAAGCCCTGCCCATCTACTGCGCCCACTGGGACGCCACCATGCTCGATGATGTCGAACTGATGCCCGGGGCCCGCGAGCTGATTCTCGCCCTGCGCGCCGCCGGCGCCCGCTGCGCCGTCATCACCAACAAACGCGGTGATTCCTCCCGCCTCCTGTGCGCCCATCTCGGCCTCACCCCGCACCTCGCGGGTATTTTTGGCGCGCACGACACCGTGTGGCTCAAGCCCGACCCGCAGTTTGCGCGCCACGTCCTCGACCAACTCCAAGCCGAGACGGCCACGACCTGTCTGGTCGGCGATTCGCCCTATGATGTCGCCACCGCCCGCAACGCCGGCTGGGAATTTTATGGCGTGACCACCGGCACGCACACGGCGAAGGAGCTGCGCGCGGCGGGCGCGACGGAAATTTTCCCCGACCTGGTGTCCGTCGGTGCCACACTGAGGTAGGACGGCGGGGCGGGCCGCCCCGCCCTACCTTGCCGTAAAGCACACCAACGCCAGCGCCACCGCGCCGGGCACGGCCTGCACCCAGAGGATCTTGCGGCTGGCCGTCGCCGCGCCGAAAATCCCGGCGACTATCACGCAGGAGAGGAAAAACACTTTTATCGCATGCCCGTCCGCGCCCGCCATGAGCCCCCAGACGAGCCCGGCTGCCAGAAAACCGTTGTAGAGCCCCTGGTTTGCGGCGAGCGACTTGGTCAGCTCGGCCTTCTCCGCCGTCAGCGCAAAAACGCGTCGGCCATACGGCTTCGTCCAAAGAAACATCTCGAGCACTAGAAAGTAGAGATGCAGGACGGCGACGAGGGCGGTGGCGACGGGGGCGGCGGTAGTCATGCTCCCTGATATTGCCCGCCACGACCGGCGGCAAGGCCAAGCCTTCGCGCTTCACTTCCCCCCATCCGTGCTTATCCGTGAAGGTATGTGGTTCTCACCAATGAGAACTGGCTGGAAAGAATTCCGTCCCGGGGCATCGTCAGAGCCTGTGGGTGAGGAAGTGCAACACCAA
>LNEH01000197.1 GCA_001464505.1 Verrucomicrobia bacterium Ga0077533 | reverse complement strand
CGCTCCGCTTTAGCTGTCTGCTGTTGTTTTGGTATCACCATGCCACCCACGACACAGCCAGGAATCCCGTCTGTCAACCTATTAGGTAACACTCAGTAAGTTGCTCTGCCTCAACTAGCGTGAGCTCCAGCATGAAGTCCGGTGGGAACTTCTCGCGGTTACGTTTGACGGCTTGTTTGAAGACCTTGGTCGAGACTCCGTAGAGGCGGGCCAGATCAGCGTCGAGGATCACGCGTTCACCGCGGATCACATGAATGACGCCTTCGATGGCGGCCAAGGCGGAAGGTTTCTTTGGGGCGGGAGACATGCAGGAAGCAGCGGGCTTGATGAATGGAACCCGCGACGCGAACGATGCAGAAAAAGCCGGTGGGTAAAGACGGTGAGGCGATCACAAATTGTAACCGCAGGTTTGGGCAATCGATCGACTACAATAAACCCTAACCTGACCCCATCCGGCAGCCGATCACTCGATCAGCCCATCCGCTTGATAGCACTCGAAAGTTTTTTTCTCGTTTTCGTTAGTTTTCCATCAAGTCTGTTTGAAGAAACTTGGATCGCTTTGGTTAGGCGCTTCTTGGTCGCCTTAAGCCTTGTTTCTATGTTTCCGAGAATTGAAAGAACCTCTTCATGAGCCTTCTCTGTAGCCTCAAGGCTATCATCGATCTGGATATAGAGTTCCACTTTTCTGCCGAAGCGTCCCCATTGGCTGTTCATTGGGGGATCGGCTACGGCGATGATAATTCCCTCAAGGACATTCGCCAGGTGACCACGCGAAGAGATACTAAGCTTCGTGCGATTTCCGACCTTGTTGTCCGTTGATCTAACTTTTTGGAGTCCGAACCAAGAGAACATATCCCATCGACCCGCTAGGTCGTCTGTGAGATGCTGTTTTAATCGCGTGCCGAGGCAGCTTTGGTCGGACAGACCGGCTTGGCCGACATATACCAGGTGATGGTTTGCATACAGGGCGTAGATCCCTGTCTGTGGCCAAAAATTTACGTCACCTTGCTTCTTTGCCCAGCGACGTCTGCCAGCTAATCGAGCCGGACCGATTCCCGCATTACCTTTCCAGCGGACCTTGCTGCGCGCCCAATAGAGACCCATGTTCGCGATAATCTTTTGTCCCTGATCGGTTTTCTTTGCCATGGGGGTGATGTGCTTCGTTTTTCAGTGGATGTCCGTATAGATTACCTAACGAAGTGCGAAACGAAAGAATGAACGGGCGTTGATTCGAGTTTCGCGCGGTCGGCCCATTCATTCGGCAAGCTCAGTGCAGGCGAAGAGGATCATATTACGAAGTGGCTGACAAATTCGTGGACGGGCATGGCTTCGAGGGCCGTGCGGTTTGAGAACAGCGACATGAGCTTGGCGGTTTTGTCCGGGCCGTAGTGGGCGGCCCGTTCGACGGGTTCGACAGGCTCACCGCAGGCAGGCTCAGGGCAGGCGATGGCGTCGGAAAGCATGCTCACTTTACGAACTGGGTGCAGAATTGGTGCACTGGCATTGATTCCAGCTTGGTCCTGTCAGCAAATAGCGCCATCAAGTCCTTGGATTTGGCTGCACCAAAATGAGCCGCAAATGCCGATTCGGCTTTTTGCTGGAGCACCGGGATGCCTTCGGCGCGGCGGCGGCGGTGGCCGATGGGGTAGTGCACCTCGACACGCTCGGTGTTTGAACCGTCCTTGAAAAAGACCTGCACGGCGTTGGCGATGGAGCGTTTTTCCGGGTCGAGGTAATCCTTCGAGTAGGATTTATCCTCGGTGACCTTCATCTTGGCGCGCAGGGCGTCAATGCGCGGGTCGGCGGCGACCTTGTCCTCGTAGTGGTCGGCCGTGAGCGCGCCGAAGATCAGGCCGATGGCGGTCATGTATTGCAGGCAGTGATCGCGGTCGGCGGGGTTGTTGAGCGGGCCGCTTTTGTCGATGATCCGGATGGCCGACTCGTGGGTGGTCAGCTCGACGCGCTCGATCGCATCAAGGCGGTTCTGCACGAGCGGGTGGAGCTTCATCGCGCACTCGACGGCGGTCTGCGCGTGGAACTCGGCGGGGAAGGAGATCTTGAACAACACCTGCTCCATGACGTAGCTGCCGAGCGGGCGGGCGAGTTTCACGGGATTGCCCTTGAAGGAGACGTCCTGGAAGCCCCAGGTCTTCGCGGTGAGGACGGACGGGTAGCCCATCTCGCCGGTCAAGGCGATGAGGGCGAGGCGCACGCCGCGGCTGGTGGCGTCGCCGGCGGCCCAGGACTTGCGCGAGCCGGTGTTGGGGGAGTGGCGGTAGGTGCGCAGAGCGGAGCCGTCGAGCCAGGCGTGCGAAATGGCGTTGATGACCTGGTCGCGTGTGCCGCCGAGCATGGCGGCGGTGACGGCGGTGGAGGCCATGCGGACGAGCAGCACGTGGTCGAGGCCCACGCGGTTGAAGGAGTTGTCGAGGGCGAGGACGCCCTGGATCTCGTGGGCTTTGATCATGAAGGTCAGGAGGTCCCTGACCGTGATTTTGGATTTTGGATTCTCGATTTTCGATTGAAAGGCAGCAACCGGGGTGCCGGCGGCGGCGTTGCGCGAAAGCCAATCGGCAGTGGCCAAAATCGCGCCGAGGTTGTCGGAGGGGTGGCCCCATTCGGC
>LNEH01000196.1 GCA_001464505.1 Verrucomicrobia bacterium Ga0077533 | reverse complement strand
TCGAGTTCGTGGGACGTGCCGGGGACGCGGGCTCCGTGCTTGATGGTGGTGCCGGGGACGACGGGGCCGAGGAGCTTGGTGCAGGCCGGGTAGGCGAGGGCCATGATGCCGCAGGCGAGCGTGTCGGCGAGGCACCAGCGGGCGGTGTCGTAGGCTTCGTCGCTCGTGATCTGGGCGTGGAGCGCGTAGTCGGCGAGGTCGGCGAGGAGCTGGTCGGGAGCGGGGCGGACGTTGGAGATATGAGAACCCATACAGAAAAGGTTTACACAAAGGGCGCAAAGAACGCAGAGGCAAGGCCGGGCTTGACGACCTTTGCGATCTTGGTGTGAAAAATTACCTTTGAGCCAGCGGCGGGAAGGGCCGGTTTTCCGGGCCGGTGTAGTTGGCGCCGGGGCGGATGATCTTGCCGTCGATGCGCTGCTCGATGATGTGCGCGGCCCAGCCGGCGGTGCGGGCGACGACAAAGAGCGGGGTGAACATGGCGGTGGGCACGCCCAGCTCGTGGTAGGCCACGGCGCTGAACCAGTCGAGGTTAGGGAACATCTTCTTCTCGTTCCAGAGGAGCGTCTCGATGCGCTCGGCGATGGCGAAGAGGTTGAGCCGGCCGTTTTCGGTGCACAGCTGCCGGGCGATCTCCTTGATGATGGGGTTGCGCGGGTCGCCGATGGTGTAGACCGGGTGGCCGAAGCCGATGACGATCTCCTTGCGGGCAATGCGGGCGCGGATGTCGGCCTCGGCCTGGTCAGGGGTCTGGTAGCGCTGCTGGATCTCGTAGGCGACCTCGTTGGCGCCGCCGTGCTTGGGGCCGCGGAGCGCGCCGATGGCGCCGGTGATGGCGGAGTGGAAATCGGTGGCGGTGCCGGCGATGACGCGGGACGTGAAGGTGGAGGCGTTGAACTCGTGCTCGGCGTAGAGGATGAGCGAGCGGTCGAGCGCGCGGACGTGCGAGGCTGACGGCGGGCGCTGGTGCAGCAGGTGCAGGATGTGCCCGGCGACGGAGTCGCCGGCCGTTTCGGTCATGATGCGTTTCCCGTGGCGGGAGAAATGGTGCCAGTAGAGCAGCATCGACGGGAAGCAGGCGAGGAGGCGGTCGGCGAGGTCGCGCGCGCCCGGGGCGGAGGCGGCGCCAGCGCCGGCCGAGGGCAGTTTCTCCTGCTCGAGGTGGCCGAGCATCGAGCAACCGGTGCGGAGGACATCCATCGGGTGCGCCGTGACGGGGATCTGCTCGAGGACGGCGCGGAGCGGCACGGGCAGGCCGCGCAACCTTTTCAATTTCTCGCGGTAGGCGTGCAATTGCGCGGCGGTGGGCAGCTGCTCGTGGATGAGCAGGTAGGCGACTTCCTCGTAGGTGGCGTGGTTCGCGATGTCGGCGATGTCATAGCCGCGGTAGTGCAGGTCGTTGCCGGTGTGACCGACGGTGCAAATCGCGGTGTTGCCGGCGATGACGCCGGAGAGGGCGACGGATTTCTTGGCTTTGGGGGCGGAAGCGGGGTCGGAGGACATGGGAATCATTTGTTAACCACGAAGGTCACGAAGAGGGGCTGGTAAATCAGAACAGGAATGGGCTTCGTGAACTTCGTGGTGAGTTCAGGTCTTTTCCTGCGGCGGGGTGTAGCCGAGGGTGGCGTAAAGGTCGGCGCGGGTCTGCATCTTCACCACAACGGATTTTTGGGTGCCGTCCTTGCGGATGGCGGCATAGACTTCGAGCGAGGCGGCGGCGGCAGCGCGCGAGGCCGAGAGCGGGTAGAGCGCGAGGGCGACGCCGGCGGCCCGCATTTCGTCCAGGGTGAAATACGGCGTCTGGCCGAACTCGGTGAGGTTGGCGAGGACCGGCACGTGGCGCCCGTTCGACAGGCTCAGGGCAGAGGTGAAGACGCGGAAGTCGTCGAGCGAGCGCAGCGCCTCGGCGAAGATCATGTCGGCCCCAGCCGCGACGTAGGCCGAGGCGCGGGCGATGGCGGCGGGCACACCTTCATTGGCCGCGGCATCGGTGCGGGCCATGACGACAAAGTCGCGGTCGGGTTTGCCGGAGACGGCGGCCTTGACGCGTGCAACCATGTCGGCGGTGGAGACGAGGTGTTTGCCGGGAAGGTGGCCGCAGAGTTTGGCGGGGACCTGATCCTCCAAGTGCACGGCGGCGACGCCGGCGGCGGCCATTTCGCGGACGGCGCGGGCGGGATCGTCCCACCCGGTGTCGATGTCGACGAGGAGCGGGAGGGCGACGCGCTGCGTGATGCGGCGGGCGTCGATCAGCACGTCGGCGAGTTCGGTCTTGCCGGTGTCGGGCCAGCCGCAGGAGTGATTGGCAACGCCGGCGCCGGAGAGATAGAGGGCGCGGAAGCCGGCGCGCTCGGCCATTAACGCCGCGTAGGCATTGATGGTGCCGGCGATCTGCAAGGGGCATTCAGCTTGAAGTGCTTGGCGAAATTTATTTCCGGGTGACATCAGCAAAAAGGAAGTGAGCCGCGCCCGCCTTCGCCATCCGCCTTCGCTTTGCTACGGCGAGACAAGAGGCTACGGCGAGGGCCGACCGAAATTTCTGGCCTGGAGTTGAGGGCAATCTCACGAAGTGCAGAATGAGGCAAAGTGCTCTGGCTGTCGAGGAGGGGAGAGCGTGTCGCTAGCGATCTGGTTCCCCAGGCCTATCCGCCACAATAAACAGGGACTGGGCCATCCGATTGACCAGGGGAATCCTGTCCAGCTGGTCGCCCAGCGCCACCACCGGGCGAATCAGCGCCGTGGGGGTGTTGGGCAGCAAGAAATCGCGCGTGGCAATCTCGATGCGGGCAAATCCGGCGCGTTCGAGCTTGGACCGGATGAAGCGCGGGGTGAACGCCATCTCGCCGGGCTCCAGCTTCGCCAGCCGGCGGAAGGGCGCGAGGGAGAAGATGGTCCAGATATAGGGATTCCAGAGGTTGGGCTCCCAGAAGACCAGCCGCCCGCCGGGCCGCAGCCAGCGATGCAGCGCCGGCAGGACGGCATCAAGATGATGATACAGGTGGTGCAGGATGCCGTTGCCCGTGATGGCGTGGTAGCGGTCCTGTCCGGTGGCGGGAATCTCGCGGGTCAGATCGGCCACGATAAAATCAAGGTTCGGCCGGCGGTGATCCTGGCGCGCCTGCGCGATGAACCGCTCGGACAGGTCCACGCCGGTCACCTGCGCCTCTGTCAGCACCGCCAGCTCGTGGGCCAGTTCCCCCATGCCGCAACCTAGCTCGAGAATCCGCGCCGTGCGGCGTTCCTCCGCGGCGACGGGCAGGGGCAGGGCGGCGAAGATGGCCTGGGCCCGGCGACGCAGGCGCAACGCCTGGGCGGGGCTGGAAACGAAGCTCTGGTTGTAGCCACGTTCGTCGACGATGCTGGCCATGGGTAACGGTCGGTGGTCGGTCAATAACGGGCGTGAGTCCGGGGCGGGCTCAGGGGGAGCGCTCGCGCAACGACTGGCGGACTTCGCTGATGAAGTCGCTCATCTCGCTCTCCCGGGTGAGGGTGCCCCGGCCCTTGAAGACCCGGGCGCGAATGTAGCGGGGCCGCGCCTTGGTTTCCTCCAAGACCTTGCCGAGGTAGTCGCCGAGGATGCTCAGGGAGAACAACTGCATGCCGCCCAGCCCGAGCACCAATAACACGATGGTGGTGATGCCGCGGGCGTCGGCCGGCGGATGCACCAGGTAATAGATCAGGTAGAAGAGAGCCAGGGCCATGCTCACGGCGAAGATGACCAGGCCCAGCCCCTGGATGTAATGCAGGGGCTTCAGGCTGAAGGAGAAAATGGCCTTTTTCGCCCACCAGATGTTCCGCAGGAAATTGTTCGTCGTGCGGCCAAACATACGTTCCGGCCGGACATAAGGCACGCCGATCTGCTGGAAACCAATCCAGGCGCGCAGGCCGCGCACGAAGATGTCCCGCTCGGGGAACTTCAACAGCTGGTCAACCACCTTGCGGTCGATGAGCGAGAAGTCGCCGGCGTCGACGGGCATGTCCACCTCGGACAGGTGACGCAGGACGCGGTAGAACAGCTTGTAGAGGATCTGCATGTGCCAGGCGGCCTCACGTTTCACGCGCACCCCATAGACGACCTCGAAGCCCTTTTTCCATTCGCCATGAAAGCGCTCGATGGTTTCCGGGGGATCCTGCAGGTCGCCGTCGAGCAAGATGACCGCGTCTCCCGTGGCGATCTCCATGCCGCTGAGAAAGGCGCTCTGGGAGCCGAAGTTGCGGGAGTGGGAGATGCCGAGCACATGCGGATCCTTTTCGCAAAGCTCGCGGATGGCGGCCTCGTCCCCGGTCGGGCTGCGGTCATTGACGAAGATGATCTCATAGTCCACGCCCAGGCCGGTGAAGGTCCTGGTCAGGCGCTCGTGCATGATCGGGATCGCCTGGTGGTCGCGATAGCAGGCGATGACGGCGCTGAGTTTCTCGGCCTGGGGCGGCACCACGGCGAAACGGACACGGGGGGCGGCCTGTTGCTCCCAGGCGACCGTGAGCGCAAGCCCGTCGCGGAAGGAAACGCGGCTGGACCAGTCCAGCGCCGCCCGGGCACGGGCGGGATTGCCATACCAGTCGGGCAGGTCCCATTTCCGCTCCGGCATGGCGCCGAAGGCCGGTGGGGCGGCGAGGCCGAAAAGCTCGCGGGCTTGGTTGGCGACGTCGCCCAAGGTCGTCTTGACGCCGGTCGCGATATTGAAGGTCTGGCCGGGCGCCTGTCGGCAGGTGGTGAGCGCCGCCTTCACAAACGCCCGGGTGCAATCATCCACATAAAGGAAATCGCGCGAAATCACCGGGTTCACGAACGGCGGATACTGCCCCTGCAGCCCGAACCGGACGACGGTGGAGATCAGGCGATCGCGTTCCTCCCACGGGCCATAAACCGAGTAGAGGCGGAGATGCGTGCAGGGAAAGTGTCTGGTGCGGCCGTAATAGCCGAGCAGGTAGGAGGTCGCCGCCTTGGAAACGGCATAATCGCTGTTGGGTTGCAGCTCGGCGGATTCAGCGGGCGCGGCGCAGTTGAAGCCGTATTCGGAGGAAGTGCCGGCCTGCACGAACGCATCGCAACCGGTTTCGGTGAGCGCTTGGACCAGGTTGAGGGTTCCGGTGTAATTGACCTGATGAATGCGGCGCACGGTATTTTGTCTTTCGTAGGCGCCGTAGGCGGAGAGGTTGAAGATGGTGCGCGGCCGGTGCCGTTTGACGGCATCGTCGACTTCCTGCGGCACGGTGAGGTCGAGCGCGATACGGTTGCCGTAAGGGCAGTGCAACAGGCGCCAGCTGCTCTCGACCTGGCGCGAAACGGCGAACACATCCGAACGCAGGCGGGAAAGGGAGAAGAACAACTTGGAGCCGATGAAGCCCGAGGCGCCGACCACCCAGACCGGTCCCTGCAGTTTCCTGGCCTCTTCACGCTCGGCTTCGGTCCAGGTGTCCGTCCAGAGGTCAAGGGCAGGTGGGAGGGGATTGGCCATGCAGGGGGGAGAAGCTATTCGGTCAGGCGGATCACGCTGGCCTGGACCGAGGGAAAATCGAGCCCGGATTGCTGCTGATGGAAAGCCTGGCTGCCGTAACAGCCGGTCGGGTAACCCTGGGCATGGTGATGGTGCAGCTGGAAGGGCGTGCCGGTGAGCGCGAGCCGGGCGCTCAGGTGCTCGCCCAGTCCGCCCCGCGCGGCATGCTCCTCGAGCACCAGCAACTGGCCGGACGCCGCCACACTCGCCTGCAGCCGGGGATCGAGCTGCGGCAACGGCAGCTGCGAAACGGCGAACACGTCGCAACGTCCCATCTCCTGCAGCCAGGGCAACGAGCTGAGCAAGATGGGGCCCATGCCCGCCACGGTCAGCCGGGGCGGGCGGTTCGCCGCGGCAAGCAGCTGGCGCGTGGAGGAAAATGCCGGCAGGATCCCGAGGGAATCGGGCCACAGGCCCAGGCCCAGCCGCAGGTAACCCGGACCGGGATGACCGAACAAGGCTTCGCCGGCGGCGGGGACGTCGGAATTGCACAGCGGAATCACGCAGGTGAAATTGGGCAGGCACGATAACACGGCCACATCCTCCAGGGCGTGATGACTGGCCCCCATGATGCCGTAACCATAGCCGCCGCCGTTGCCGACAATCCGCACGGGCAGGCGATGCAGGGCGACATCCAGCCGGATTTGTTCGTAGGGCCGGAAAACGGCAAACGGGGCGATGCTGTAGCAAAGCGGCAGCAGCCCCTGCCGGGCCAGGCCGGCGGCGACGGACACCATGTTCTGTTCGCTCACGCCCATGTTCACGAAGCGCGGGCCCAGGGCGGCCGCCACGTTTTCCAGCGCGCCGTAACCCAGGTCGCCGGTCAGGAAAATCAGCCGGGGTTCCCGCCGGCCGAACTGCTCGATCCACTGGGAAAATTCCTTGCGCATGGCCTCAGGGGAGCAAACCGGTCTCCTGCCGGGCCTGGTCATATTGCGCGGCGGTCATCGGCAGGTAATGCCATTCCATCCGGTCCTGCATGTAGGAGATGCCATGGCCCTTGATGGTGCGGGCAATCAGGCAACGCGGCCCGGGGGCGGCGGCGAGCTCCTGATGCGCGCGCGCGAGGGAGGAGAAATCGTTGCCTTGTTCGGCGACGGCGACGGTGAAGCCAAAGGCGCGCCACTTGTCGGCGACCGGCTCGAGGTTGAGGATATCCTTGGTGTGGCCGATGCCCTGCAGGCCGTTGAGGTCGATGATCACGGTCAGGTTCTCGAGCCGGTGATGCGCGGCAAAGAGCGCCGCCTCCCACGTCGAGCCCTCATTGCAATCCCCGTCGGAAAGGATGGCGTAGGTGTGGAATCTTTCCCCGGTGAACCGCTGGGCAAAGGCGGTGCCGCAGGCGAGGCTCAGGCCGTGGCCCAGGCTGCCCGTGCCAAAGGGGATGGCCTTGATCAGTCCGCTGCACGGCGGGTGGGCCGAAAGCAGGGTGCCATCCTGGTAAAAGGTATCCAGACCGGCCTCGGGCATGCGTCCCGACAGGGCCAGGGTGGTGTAGAGCGCGCCCGCCGCGTGGCCTTTCGACAGGATGACGACGTCATTCGCGGCCATGCGCCCGAAGCAGAGGTCGACGAGGATTTCCAGGCAACTCAGGGACGAACCGATATGGCCGGCGTGCGCCTTTTGATAGAGCGCCAGCAATTGCGTCGCGCATTGCCGGCGGATGGTCTGGAGGGAGGACGGCATCAGCGATTCTTGCCACCGCTATGGGCGAATTAAGGCGCCAAGCAATGCTATCTTCCGCGTGACAACCGGGTCGCCATGAAAAACAACCAGAGGCTTTCAGGGGGACGGAACCCGGGCCAGGGGAGCGCCATAAGCGGTGACGCCCAGGGCATCGGCGATCTCCCGGGGCACGGCAAGTTCCAGCGCCTTCTCGTCGATATAGAGCAACGGCACATAACGGGCGCGCCGGTAGAAATCCCCGACCGCGACCCAGTCCGCCTTGTGCAGGAAAAGCAGGGGGCGGACATCCTGGATATAGCCCCAGCGCCTTTGGTTGGCCGCATTGTCCGCCAGCCCGCTCCAGGTGACAAAATAGGGCAGAGGATTGGTGTGATTGTTGGTGAAACAGAGATACAGGGCATCGTCGCCGATCAGCGCGCTCGGCATCCCGGGCTGCAGCTTCAAAATGGGATCCACGACCGCCACGATGCGGTCGATGATTTGCGCCTGGGCCGGCGGGATCTTCATGCCGCGCAGGGCCTGGGGGTGCATGAGCGTCACGTAGGGCTGGGCTAGGGCTTTTTGCGCCGATTGAATCCTGAGATAGACCGAGGGCAGAAAGGCGGCCGCCACGACAACCGCGACGACGGAAGCCGGCCAGCCCGACCAACGCCAGAAGGCAAAAATGATCAGCCCGAAGGCGGGGGCCAGAGCCCACATCATATGCAAGGGGTCAGGCACCGGATAATACTGCATCAAAGAACCGAGGGACATCGCGGCGGCGGCCGCGACCAGGTAATATTCCGCCGGTTTCTGCGGCGTGCGGCTGGCGAATCCCAGCCAGATGCTGCCCAGCGCCTGGAACATCACCACCAAAGGAAACAGGCCGGTCCAACCACCGGTGCGCAGGGCCAGCACCGGCAACACGCGCTCGTGCTGCCAGACCACCGCCAGCCCAAGGCAAACATAATAGGCCAGGACGGACCGCGGAGAGAGCCGGACTCCGAACCGCTTCAACAGACCGGGGATAATCGCGGCGAGCAGGAGCAGCAGCAGCCAGCTCACGGCCGAGGGATGCACGAACATTTCGACGAAGGCATGCCAGTTTGAGTTGGCGGCACCCATCGCCCACGCCCACTTGCGTGGCCAGCCAAAATTCTGATACCACCACTCGGGCCCGGCCCCGGACAGCCAGATGCCGCCCAAAAAGAGGGCATGCACGCCAAAAAATCCTCCCAGAATCCCTGTCAGGATGGAACGTTTCGATTGGTTGGACGGCACCCAGCCGGTCCAGTGCAAGGCCAGCCAGATCACGACCACGCAGCCGACGGTCATCACTCCCACCGGCTGGCGGCACCAGAAAACAGACGCGCAGGCCAGCCCCAGCAACACGCCCCAGCGCTGCGCCTGCTCGTCCTGAAACATCATCGCGTAGACCGACGACCAGGACAGCAGCAGCCAATACTCGTCGAGCCAGTTTTTCTCGTAGCCGGGAATAAACAGGATGAACAGGCTGCAGGCGACGATCGTGAGCGACCGGGGCAAAATGAGCCGCCAGGCGGCATACAGAAAAAACAAACTGATCCCATAGGCGACCACCGTCATGAGGCGGAGGGAAAGCAGGCTGGGCTGAATCCACAGCGCAGCCACATGCAAGTAGGTGGTCAGGGCGCCGTATTGGCTGAAGGTGTCCCGGAACAGCACCTGCCCCGCCAGCACGTCGAGCGCCGGCTTGAGCATGATGCCGTCGTGATGCGCGTCCACGCCGAGCGGGGCCAGCGGCATCAGCAACGCCATCAGGCCGAGGGACAGCAAACTCGCGACCAGGGCATCGCGCCGGTTCATGGTGAAGTTGAAAGCTGCCAGGCGGGGCGACGCATGGGGCCAGTTTCTGGGGGCTGGATGCGCAAAGGGGAAGCGCGAAAGGCACGGTGCCGTTTCCGACACGCATCACGGCCGACGGCCAAGTGAAGACATTGAGGCCGGTTGCCGGAGTGACGAATATGGCCCGCCAGCCGTAGCCACTGAAGCGTCGACGGGGATGAAATGCCCTCCTTCGCAAAGCCTACGGAGGGCAGCCTTTGTCCTCATTGCTTTCGGCGAAGGCTGGTGCCCGGGGTGGGGCTCGAACCCACATGGCCTTGCGGCCAGGGGATTTTAAGTCCCCAGCGTCTGCCATTCCGCCACCCGGGCAAGGTTTGGGATTGCCGAATCAGGATTGCGGAATGAAGTGGGGCGCGTGGCAAGAGTGTTCCCAGCGCCTTTCGTTTTCTCCGCTACTCGCGGCGCCGCCGGCTTGCGCGCATGAAGATCGGATTTCTGGGCGGCAGTTTCGATCCGGTGCATTTCGGGCATCTGATCGCGGCGCAGGACGTGCTGGAACAGTTCCACCTCGACCGCCTGCTGTTGGTGCCGGCCGCCCAGGCGCCCCTAAAACCCCATGACATCCAGTCCACCCCCGTGGACCGGCTGACCATGCTGCGCGCGGCCACCGAATGGGACCGGAGGCTGGAAATCTCCGATTATGAACTGCGCAAGGGCGGCATCAGCTACACGGTGGACTCCGTGCGGCATTTCCGGACGCAATTTCCGCAGGACGAACTGTTCTGGATCATCGGCGGCGACCAGCTGCCGCTGCTGCACCAATGGAAGGAGATCGGCGAGCTGGTGAAAATGATCGAGTTCATCTTTCTGGAGCGGCCGAAGCACCCGACGAAACACCACGTGGCGATCGAGGGGCTGCGCTTGCATCGCTGCGACGGACATCTGATCGAAATCAGTTCCAGCGAGCTCCGGGAGCGGGTGCTGGCCGGCCGGTCCCTGCATTATTTTTGCCCGCAGAAAGTTATCGCCTATATCGAGGGCAAGAAGCTGTATCGCTGAATCGATGAAAGCCAAAGCGACGAAAAAAGCGGCCACCCCGGCGCGCAAAAGGAAGGCACCCACCCGAATCACCGGCCGCGAGGCACCGGTGCTGCAGCTGATCAGGCAGATCGTGCAGGCCCTGGATGCCAAGAAAGCGCAGGAACTGCGCGTGCTCAATGTGAGCCGGCTATCAAGCATCACAGACTATCTCATCTTGGCGACGGGCACCTCCGAACCTCATCTGCGTGCCCTGCGAATCGAACTTGAACGGGTATTGGATGAGCAGAAGGCCACCATTTTGGCGGTGGATACGACCAAAGGCAGCGGCTGGGTGGTGGTGGATGCCTTTGATCTGATGGTGCATCTTTTTACGCCCGAAAGCCGGGCCAAGTATCGCATGGAACAGCTTTGGCGGGATGCTCTTGAAATAAATCTGGCAAACCTGACCCGCTAACATTGTCCGATAGACTTAGGGTTCAATGGTCCTATTTTAGTCGATAATTGGGACTAATTTATATCAGATATTTGCGCATCCGATCACTCTTGGGTTGGCTTTATTGCCAAACTAGGGCAATAAATGCCGTTCGTCAGTAATCACGTTAACTCGCTAACCACATAATCCACATAAAATGAATACACGTTCCACCAAGGGCTTCACGCTCGTAGAAATCATGATCGTCGTGGTCATCATCGGCCTGCTGGCCGCGATGGCCATTCCCGCGTTCCAAAAGGTGCGCCAGTCCTCGCAGGACAAAGCGGTCCTCAACAACGCCCGCCAGCTGTCCGCCGCTGCCGACCAATACTTCCTGGAGAACGGTGTCTCCTAG
>LNEH01000195.1 GCA_001464505.1 Verrucomicrobia bacterium Ga0077533 | reverse complement strand
GCCGGCCTGCGAGAAGCGGAAGATGTTGTCGATGAAGAGCAGCACGTCCTGGCCTTTCTCGTCGCGGAAATACTCGGTCATGGCGAGGGCCGAGAGTCCGACGCGCATACGGGCGCCCGGGGGCTCGTTCATCTGGCCGTAGACCAGCGCGACCTTGGACTTGCTGAGATCCTGCTGGTTGATGACGCCGGCCTCGGACATCTCGTGATAAAGGTCGTTGCCCTCGCGGGAGCGCTCACCCACGCCGGCGAACACGGAGTAGCCGCCGTGCGCCTTGGCGATGTTGTTGATGAGCTCGAGAATGACGACGGTCTTGCCCACGCCGGCGCCGCCGAACGCGCCCGCCTTGCCGCCTTTGATGAAGGGGCAGATGAGATCGATGACCTTGATGCCGGTCTCGAGGATCTCGGATTTCGTGTTCTGGTCGACCAGCGCGGGGGCCGGGCGGTGAATGGGATAGCGCTTGGTGTGGGCGACCGGGCCCTTGCCGTCGACCGGGGAGCCGGTGACATCGAGAATGCGGCCGAGGACGCCGTCTCCGACCGGGACGGTGATGGGCGCGCCGGTGTCCGCGACCTTCATGCCGCGCACAAGGCCCTCGGAGGAGGACATGGCGATGGCGCGAACGACACCCGCGCCGAGATGCTGCTGGATCTCGAGGGTGAGGTGCTGCTTCACGCCGGCGGCGGTGAAGTCGATGGCCAGCGCCTGGTAGATGGGCGGGATGGAGTTTTCGGCGAACTGCACGTCGACGACGGCGCCGATGACTTGGACGATTGTGCCTGTGTTACTCATGTCGGAAGCGGGTCTGGGGTGGTGATAAATTCAGGAAGTGCTGAAAGCAGCGGCGGCGATTTCGAGGATTTCCTGCGTGATGCCGGCCTGGCGGGCCTTGTTGTATTCGAGGGTGAGATCGCCGATGAGCTTCGTGGCGTTGTCCTTGGCGGTCTTCATCGCGACCATGCGGGCGCTCTGCTCGGAGGCCTTGGCCGACAGCACGAGCTGGTAGATGTAGCGGTTGACGTAAAACGGCAGGAGCGCGGCGAGCACGGCGTCGGCGTTGGGCTCGAAGAGCATGTCGCGGTCGTCGGCCTGTTTGCCGGCGCCGGACTCGGCGCGAAGGTGGGCGACGAAGTCGGCGACGTTGGACAGCGGGAGCACCGGGCGGACAACGGCCTCCTGCACGAGGGTGTTCTTGTAGCGGGAATAGATGACCTCGAGGGTGTCGATCGTGCCTTCGAGGTAGAGCTGGACCATGAATTCGACGGGGGCTTTGACCTCGTTGAAACCGGTGCGATCGGTGACGGTGAAGTCGGCGAGCACGTCGCGCTTGGTGCGGGCGAGGAACTGCGCGCCCTTGCGCCCGATCGCCACATACTTGACGGGCGTCCTGACCTCCGTGACGAGCTTGAACAAATTGGCGTTAAGCGGACCGCAGAGGCCTTTGTCGGTGGTGACGAGCAGGACGCCGCGAACCTTGACCTCGCGCCGGGCGAGCAGCGGGTGCTGGGTCTCGCCCACCCGGGGTGCGAGAGAGGCGAGCATGTCGGCCATCAGCGTGGCGTAGGGCCGGCCGGCGAGCGCGGCCGCCTGCGCCTTCTTCATCTTCGACGCGGCGACAAGCTCCATCGCCTTGGTGATCTGGCGGGTGTTCTTGACCGACTTGATGCGTCGGCGGATGTCGCGAGTGGAAGCCACGGGTCAGGAAAGGCTGAAGGGCTGAAAGACTGAAGGACTGAAGCGAGCCATCTGGTTATTTGAGAAGCGTGACAAAGATGGCGATAAGCTCGTCCGTTTCTTTCTTGAGCGCGACAAGGCGCTTTGCCGGGAGGAGGCCGTCCGCTTCGATTGATTCGAGCCAAAGAAGAGCTTCATCGGCTTCACGCAAACAGTCTCCGAGTTTGGCGCGGTATTCAGCCTTGGAGCGACCACGTTGAGCTTCACGATAATTTGCGCCGACGGAGTTGGCTGCGCGAACAAGCTGATCACCGTAGATTTGAGCGAGCCGATTCCGCACAGGAAGCGCGGCGAACAGTCGCGCGACACGACGGCCGAGCTGGAAAGTCCGCTCGCGAAGGTCGCCGTGCTTGTGGAACATGAGATTCTCACCGTTTCAATCTTTCAGTTATTCAGTTTTTCAAGCTTTCGCTGCGAAGGTGGCCTTCCATTCGTCAACGGCGGCTTTGAGGCCGGCTTCGATCTCGTCGGAGAGTTTGGCCTCGGTGCGGATCTTGGTGAGGAGGGCGTCCTTCCGGCTGGTGAGGTAGTCCTTCAGCGATTTGGCGGCCGCCACGATGTGCTTCACCTCGATGGAATCGAAATAACCCTTCTGGAGGGTCCAGAGGATGGAGGCCTGGATCTCGATGGAGAGCGGGTTGAGCTGGGGTTGCTTGAAGAGCTCGACGATGCGGGCGCCGCGCTCAAGCTGGGCCTTGGTCTTGGCGTCGAGGTCGGAACCGAACTGCGCGAAGGCCGCGAGCTCGCGGAACTGGGCCAGTTCGCCCTTGAGTTTGCCGCCGACCTGCTTGGTGACCTTGATCTGCGCGGACGAGCCGACGCGGGACACCGAGAGACCAACCGACACGGCCGGGCGGATGCCTTGGTTGAAGAGATCGGTCTCGAGGAAGATCTGGCCGTCGGTGATCGAGATGACGTTGGTCGGGATGTAGGCGGACACGTCGCCGGCCTGCGTCTCGATGATGGGGAGAGCGGTGAGCGAGCCTTTGCCGTCGAGGCGGGCGGCGCGCTCCAGGAGGCGGCTGTGGAGATAGAACACGTCACCCGGATAGGCTTCGCGGCCGGACGGGCGCTTGAGGATGAGCGAAATCTGGCGGTAGGCGACGGCGTGCTTGGAGAGATCGTCGTAAACGATGAGGGCATCCATGCCGTTTTCCATGAACCATTCGCCGATCGAGGCGCCGGAGAACGGGGCGAGGTATTGGTTGGCGGGATTGTCGGCGGCGGGAGCCGAGACGATGACGGTGTATTCGAGCGCGCCGGCGGCCTCGAGGGCGGCGATGGTGCGGACGACGTTGGATTGCTTCTGCCCGACCGCGACGTAGATGGAATACATCGGCCGGAAGCCCGGGTCGCCCGAGGCCAGGCCGACCTTGTTGATGCGGCCTTGGTTGATGATCGTGTCGATGCAGATGGTGGTCTTGCCCGTGCCGCGATCTCCGATGATGAGCTCGCGCTGACCGCGCCCGATCGGGATCATGGAGTCGATGGCCATGATGCCGGTGAACACCGGCTGCGAGACGGATTTGCGGACGATGATGCCGGGGGCGATTTTTTCGACGGGATAGAATTCCTTGCTTTCAATCGGACCCTTGCCGTCGACGGGGCGACCGAGCGCATCGACCACGCGGCCAAGGAGTGCGCGGCCGACGGGGACGGAAAGGAGCTTGCCGGTCGTCTGGACCTCGTCGCCTTCCTTGAGCTGGGAGACGTCGCCGAGGACCACGCAGCCGACCTCGTCCTCCTCCAGGTTGAGGGCGATGCCGATGGCGCCGCCCGGGAACTGGACCATCTCATTATACATGACGTCGGAGAGACCGTCGAGTTTGGCCACGCCGTCGGCGACGGTGCGGATGGTGCCGGTGTTTTTCTTGACGGCCTTGCTCGAGAGCCTGGCGATCTGCTGTTCAATTTGGTCGATGACGGTGCTCATCCTGGATGGTGGTTAAAATGTGGCGTGGGGTTAGACGGCGGAGGAAAGGGCGGCGAGCTGGCCGGAAACGGAGGATTCGTAGACGTCGGAGCCGACGCGAACCCGGAGGCCGGCGAGGAGCTTGGCGTTGGGCCGCGCCGTGGCGGCGACCGGACGCTTGTATTTCCGGGTCATGGTGTCCTCGATCAGGCGGAGCGTGCCGTCACTGATCGGGCCGGCGTGCTCGACCACGGCGTTGGACTTGGCGAGTTCGGTGGCGATGGCCCGGTGGTAAAGCTTGAGCAGCGCGAGGGCGTGGCGCGAAACGTTCTTCTCGATGTAGCCGAGGACGCCGCCGACCTGCTCCGGGGAGACGGCCCCGTTGACAAGACTCAGCTTGAAGAGCTGCTTCGCGAGGGCCTTGGTTTTTTTGTCAGCGCGCATTTTTTGCGGATCAGCTGACGGAAAGCTCCTTGGTCGCGGCCTCGTTGTAGGCGGCGCGATCAACTTCGGACAATTTTTTGGCGAGGACCTGCTCGGTGGTCTTGACGACGAGGCGGGCGATCTCGCCGCGGGCCTCGTTGAGCATTTTCTTGTGCTCAAGCTCGATGGCCTGCTGGGCCTTGGCGAGGGTGTCGGCGGCGCGGGCGGTGGCCTCGGCGTTCTGCCGGTCGGCAAACTCCTTGGCGGACTTGCGGGCCTCGTCGACGAGTTTCTGGGCGTCGAGCTGGGCGGCCTTGATGAGGGCGGCGCTTTCCTGGGCGGCGGCGGTGAGGCGGACCTGGGTCTCCTCGGCGTGCTTGAGGCCGGCGGCGATCTTGGCATTGCGCTCCTCCATCGTGGCGATGGTGGGCTTGATGCCGAACTTGTAGAGGACGCCGAAGAGGATCAGGAAGCTGATCACCTGCATAACGAGATACTTCGGTTCGACGCCGAAGTGCAGGAAGGTCTGCTTCAGGCTCTCGAGGGGGCCGGCTTGGGCGGTTTGGGCGGTGTCGACCGTGGCGAGCAGGAGGGTCAGCATGGCGGGAAAGGGGTTGGTGGCGGGAAGCAGGTGAGGCGACGCGCCACCGGTTCAAACGGGGTGACTACTTCGCGAGGAACAGCGAGAGAATGCCGAGACCTTCGGCGAGCGCCATACCGATGATAGCTTGAACGAGGATCTTGCCGGAGGCGCCGGGATTGCGACCGACGGCTTCGGCGGCTTTCTGGCCGATGAGACCGACGCCGAGGCCGGCGCCGAGAAGACCGAACGCGCTGGCGATGTTGCCAGTGATTTCAGCGAGGATAGGATACATGTGGTGGGGGATTTTTGTGGTTGCGGTTGCCGCCGTGCGCACGCGAGGCACGCTCCCGGCGGTAAAGTCTTTAGTGGTGCGATCCGGCGGCGTGGCCCTCGGCGGTTTCGTGCTCATCGCCGTGGTTGCAGAGGAGTCCGATGTAAACGGACGAAAGCAGCGTGAAGACGACGGCTTGGATGAGGCCGACGAGCAGCTCCATGAAATAGAAGACAAAGATGAATCCGGTGCCGTGGAGCAGATTCTCGCCGCCAAAGATATTGCCGAAGAGACGGACCGAGAGGGTGAACGGGCGGATGGCGATGGAGAACACCTCGATGCAGCCGACGATGAGGAAAACGAGCGAAAGGAAGGGATAGAGCCAGGCCGGGGTCTCTTTTTTGTCGGCCTTGTTGCCAAACAAATCCCACAGGATGAGCTTGGGACCGGCGTATTTGAAAATGATGATCAGGTAGGCGCCGAAGGAAACCAGCGCGAGGGCGATGGTGCCGTTGAAGTCGGCGCTGAAGGGGCGGATCCACGGGATGAACTCGTGGCGGCCGTCACTGAAACCCCTCTCCCAGCCGATGGTGCCGACGCCCGGCAGCAGGCCCGACCAATTATTGATCAGAATAAAGATGAAGAGCGTGACGAGCAGGGGAAACGCGGCGGGGAAAGCCTTTTTCCCGACGATGGGCTCGAACAGATCACGCAACCCCTCCAGTAGGGACTCAAAAACCGCCTGGCTCTTGGTCGGCAGAAGCCTGGGTTGGCGCACGGTGAGCAAAACTACGGCCCAGCCGTTGCCGAAATCAACCAATTTGTCGGCTGCCGCCGCGACCCCCCCGCCTTCCGAGGCAAAAGAAACAGTCGCAAGGCTCAGGGCCGCGACCAAACCAAGGAGTTTCTTATCTGTGGGCATTAAATTTCCGGAAGGAGCGTGAAGGGGAGCCCAAACAGGTAGGTTTTAGCGCTCCCAAGCGTCAACCCCCGAAATTAAAAAAGCCGAAGAGTTTGACTGAATCAGGTTCAGCCCCGCTGGACCCGGTCGCAGCTTATGGCGAAGCCGGCTTGCCACCGGCGGAGTGATGCGGCTATTTGTAAAGGATGGACCGAGCCAACCAGGACTTGCTCGCTCGAACCGAACCGCCGCTCCGCCCGAACGGCGAACGCAAGCTGGCGCACAACGTCTTTATGCAGGTCACCTGGGGCCTACTCGGGGCGGCGGCCTTGGGGCAGTTATTTCTGCTGGTCTGGCTGGATGTGATGTCCTGATTGCGACCAGCGACTGGTAGGCTGGGGCGCGGGCCTGAAAAACCGTTTCTTTTTCCAGCGGCCACGATGCGGCCGGATCCAGTCGCCAAGTCTTTAATTCCGGAATCAGGGCGGCAACGGCGCTGAAATATCCTGTGTGGTCGGTGCGAAAGTAGAGCGGGGTGCCCTGCCCTGCCCTGCCCGCCAATGCTTCGAGGAAATCCGCCTGCAAAATCCGGTTCTTGTGGTGTCTTTTTTTGGGCCACGGGTCGGGGAAAAGCGCCCAGATCTCCCGCAGGGTCACGCCAGCCGGCAGGGCTTCGAGAAATTCCCGCGCCTCGGCCTGCAAGAAATGGCAATTGGTCAGTCCGGCGCGGTCGCGCTTCTTGCCGCTGCGATTCAGGCGGTCGCGGATGATGTCCACCCCGACACAATATTTCGCGGGGAACGCCTGGGCATACTGCACGAGGAAATGGCCGTGGCCCGAGCCGATTTCCCAGACCAAGGCCTGTGACGGAGGCAGCAGCGTCGCCAGCTCCGCCCGCAGGGCGGCGCGGCGTTCCGTGATGCGGGCGAGAAACTCGGGTTGATAGGCCACGCGCCCCATTGGCGCGAACTGACCGCGCGGCGCAATCCCGAACAGCAGGGCGCTTGTCCGCGGAGATGTTGCAGGGCGTCCTGCTCCGGATCAGGGCTTTTCCGCGCGAAGTGCGGAAGCAATCAAGACCATCAGGATGCTGATGTCTGACGGATTGACGCCACTGATGCGACCGGCCTGGCCGAGATTTTGCGGCCGGATTTGATGGAGCTTTAGCGCACTTTCCCTGCGCAGCCCGGGGATAGCCAGATAGTCCAGCGAGGAGGGGATTTTGATCCTTTCGACATCCTTCAATTTTTCGACCTGTCGCCGCTCGCGGTCGAGATACCCACGATAGGTGACACGATAGAGCACCTCTTCCCTTGCCTCTTTGGGTTCAGCCATGAACGCAGCCGGGAGAACAGCCGCGGTTTTATCTCGCCGAATGGCATCTGCCCAAGGACCGCCAGCGGTCTTATGGGTTTCCAAGCAGTTTTCCCAGTAGGCAATCCGATCTATCTTGGACGATATTCTTCCTAAGCGACTATCAGATAGCAGTTTAAGATTATTTGCATGTTCGAAAAGGCGAAGTTCGGCGCTACCATGATTGAAGAGCAAGCGATGTTCGGCGCGGCTCGTAAACATGCGATAGGGCTCGGTGGTTCCCTTTGTGACCAAGTCATCGATCAGCACGCCGATGTAGGCCTCATGGCGTTTGATGATCAGGGGTGGTGCTCCCCTGGCCTTCAGCGCAGCGTTGACACCTGCAACCAAGCCTTGAGCTGCCGCCTCCTCGTAACCGGACGTGCCGTTGATCTGGCCGGCCAGAAACAGATTCTCGACCTTGCGCGACTCCAGCGACGGAAACATTTGGGTTGGTGGCGCGAAGTCGTATTCGACGGCATAGGCCGGCCGCAGAAGCTGAACCTGCTCCAACCCCGGAATGCTATGAACCAGGTCAAGCTGCACATCAAATGGCAGACTCGTGGACAGTCCATTTATGTAGTATTCGTTCGTATTACGTCCTTCGGGCTCCAGATAAAGCAAATGGCGCGGCTTGTCGGCAAAGCGCACGAACTTGTCCTCGATGCTCGGACAGTAGCGTGGCCCCACCCCCGCAATCTCGCCTGAATACATGGCAGACTGGTGTAGGTTGTCGCGGACGATGCGGGCCGACTCCGGCGTGGTATGGGTCATCCAGCAAGACACTTGCTCGCTGCCGGGTTTCCAACCGATCCGCCGCTCTCCGGTCTGTTCCACGTGGAACGGGTCGACCGGATCCCGGGTGTCGTGAAAGGCAAAGAAAGTAGGCTCAAGGTCGCCCTTCTGCTCCTGCAGGCCGGCAAAGTTAATACTCCGCCCTAAAATGCGTGGCGGGGTGCCGGTTTTGAGCCGTTGCAGCTCTATGCCGGCCTCCAGAAGGCTGCCCGAAAGAGTTTTGGCGCTGAAGTCCCCTAGCCGGCCACCTTCATTCTTGTTTTGGCCAACATGCATGAGTCCACGAAGAAATGTGCCGGTGGTGATCACAACCGTCTGCCCCATGAAATCGATATCCAGGCTCGTCCGACAGCCCACGACTTTTCCGTCCTTGTAAATCAATCCGGTCACCGTGGCTTGAAACAACTGGAGGTTTGGTTGCAGCTCCAAAGTGTGTTTCAGGCGGAATTGATAGGCTTTCTTGTCGCATTGAGCCCGCGGCGACTGGACGGCCGGCCCCTTCGATTCGTTGAGCAGCCGGAACTGGATTCCGGTGACGTCCGTGTTGATGGCCATTTCGCCGCCCAAGGCGTCGATTTCCCGCACCATCTGTCCCTTGGCTTGGCCGCCGATGGCCGGATTGCAGCTCATCTGGGCGATCGTATCAATATTGCCGGTCAAGAGCAGGGTAGAGGAACCCATGCGGGCGGCGGCCAGACACGCCTCCACGCCGGCGTGGCCCGCCCCGCATACAATCACATCAAATGGTGTTTTATAAATCACGACCAATTAGATTCCGTATCAAATTAAATGTTTTGATATAGTATCATTTTCCGATACAAAACTGCGCAAAAAGCTGATCGAGGATTTTTTCATTATCTATTTTACCTGAAATTTGCCCAAAAGCATCGAGCGCTACACGTAAGTCACTGGCAACCAACTCACTGGATTCTCCGCTCGCAATTTTCTGGCCAGCAGTGACCAGACAAGCCTTGGCCTGTTCAAGCGCGTGTGCGTGACGGGCATTGATGGCGACGAGCTCGTCGCCGGTTTCCACGTGGAACGACTCGGCCAGTTTGATCACCGCAGCTTGCAGTGCCTCAAGGCCGACGCCTTGGAGGGCAGAAATATTCACGAAGGGGAAAGCCTGCAGCCGGTCAAAACGCGGCGCAGCGGGCAGGTCAATCTTGTTGAAGACAGCGACAGTGTTCCTCGGGGTCATTCGCGCGGCGAGTGACGGCGGCAGCAAGGGCAGGGGGCCGGTGGAATCGATCACCCACAAGAAAAGATCGGCCCCGGCCGCCTGCTCGAAGGTTTTGTCGACCCCACGTTTCTCGAGTAAGGAAGCGGCCTGATTAAGTCCGGCAGTATCGATCAATCTCAGCCAATGCCCGCCCAGCACGACACGGTCTTCGAGATAATCGCGGGTGGTGCCAGGCTCGGGGCTGACCAGGGCGCGGTCGCGGCCAACCAAGCGGTTGAGCAGGCTGCTCTTGCCGGCATTGGGTTCGCCCAGGATCACGGTTTTGATGCCCTCCCGCAGCAATTCCCCGTATTGGTTGGTGGCGAGCAACCGACTCGTGCCAATTAGCAGCTGTGCGATTTGGTCTTGCACCGCCTGCCGGCCTTCCAACGGGAGATCTTCGTCCGGAAAATCGATATAGGCCTCAATCTTGGCCAAGACGTTCACCAATTGAGAGATAAGAGATTCCATTTGCCGACCCAAAGCCCCGCGCAGTTGCAGGTTTGCCGCCGCCAAGGCGCGTTCACTCCGGGCATGAATGAGGTCCATCACGGCTTCCGTCTGACTCAAGTCCATCCGGCCATTCAAGAAAGCCCGTTTGCTGAATTCGCCGGCTTCCGCCGCCCGGCCACCGCGAGCGAAAAGATCTCCCAGGATTTTCTGCGCGATGAAAGGGTTCCCGTGACAGGAAATCTCCACGGTATCCTCGCCGGTGAACGAATTCGGTCCGGCAAAAAAAGTGAAGAGCACATCGTCCACCAACGCGCCGTTCCGGTCGCGATAAGCCGCGTGCTGGGCCAGCCGCGGCGGGGGAGTGGTGCCGAAAATCGCACGCACCAAGTCCGCGGTTTGCGGCCCGCTGGCCCGCACTACCGCAATAGCTGACGTGCCGACCGGTGTGGCCAAGGCGGCGATGGTATCACCCGAAAAAGACATCCGCTTCACGCAAGCGAACCGCACCGCGAAAGCAAAAACCAAAAATCAGCGGCGCAGTGGGTAAAGCTGCTTAAGGTTTGCCGGGTGTGACGACCGGCGTGGCGGGCGTCATGGGCAAAAGGCCCTTGGGCGTCGCGACCGGCGGTTTATCGGCCGCAGGAGCGGAGGTTGCCAATGGTTTGCCGGCAGCAGCAGCGCTGCGGCGGGTGGCATGCACCATCGCATGGGGCAGATCCCGGGCAATTTCCACCGCGCGCGTCTCGGCGGCGGCGATGTCCGCGGGTCGTTTCGCAAGCCGGGCGCGCACTTGGGTCTCGGCGTCGGAGGCCGCGCCGGATTTTTTGGCAACGATCAACCAGGCCAACCCCTCGATGTAATCGCGTTTCACACCGCGCGCGCTGACGAGCATGGCGCCGATATTGTGCTGCGCTTCGACCACCCCGATCTTCGCGGCAGTCGTGAAATGATCCAACGCTCGTCCGTAGTCAGGCGCGCCGTCGAATCCGTCGTGATAAATTTTGCCCAGCCTGAACCACCCGTTCGTCACGCCGCCCTTCGCGGCTTGTTCGAACAGCACGGCGGCCTGCTTGAGGTCGCGCGGCACGCCATCGCCTTCGGCGCTGCGGTCAGCGAGCTCGAAACACGCCTGCGGGTCGCCTTTCGCGGCAAACTGCTTGAGTTGCTCCAGGGTGGTCCACTTCGGTCCGCTGCCCTTGGTGGAGATGAGCTGCGGCAGGGCATCGGCGGGCTCCGTCTTCTTCTTGGCGGCAAACGCCGTGGCGGAAGTCAGACACAGGAGAGACAGCAGCACTGCGCCGGGGCGTATGTCCCAGAAACTCCGTGTTTCTCCGGATTCCTGGGCAAAAAAAAGCCGCAGCACACGGGCTGCGGCCGGGAGAGGGAAGGGCGGGAAAATCAATCCGCGCTCTCAGCGGTGACGGATTCGCCGCCCTTGACATGCACTTTGTCCATGATGCCGGCCTTCACCTTGGCGGCCAGGGCGGGATTCGCCCGGAGAGCCTCCTTGGCGGCCTCGCGGCCTTGGCCGACAAGTTCGCCGTTGAACGCGATCCACGCGCCTTTCTTCTCAAGCACCTTGTGGTCGATGCCGAGGTCGATCAACGAGCCGGTGGCGGAGATGCCCTCGTCATACATGATGTCGAACTCGCACTCGGTGAACGGCGGGGCGACTTTGTTCTTCACGACTTTGATCTTGGTGCGGTTGCCGATGACTTTGCCTTCGGGCGTCTTGAGCTGGTCCTTGCGGCGGATGTCGAGGCGGATGGAGGAGAAAAATTTCAGCGCGCGGCCGCCGGAGGTGGTCTCGGGGTTGCCGAACATCACGCCGATCTTTTCCCGGATCTGGTTGGTGAAAATGCACACGCAGTTCGTCTTGCTGACGACGGACGTGAGCCGGCGCATGGCCTGGCTCATGAGGCGGGCCTGGCTGCCCATCGTCATGTCGCCCATCTGGCCGTCGAGTTCGGCCTTGGTGATGAGCGCGGCGACGGAGTCGAGGACAATGATGTCGATGCTGTTGGAGCGGATGAGCGTCTCCATGATGTTGAGCGCGTCCTCGCCGGAGTCGGGCTGCGAGACGAGGAGGTCGTCGAGGCTGACGCCGACGACCCGGGCGTATTTCGGATCGAGCGCATGCTCGACATCAATGAACGCGGCGAGGCCGCCCTGGCGCTGGGCCTCGGCGAGGGCGCTCAGGCAGAACGTGGTTTTGCCGGAGGACTCCGGGCCGTAGATCTCGATGATGCGGCCGCGCGGCAAGCCGCCGACGCCGAGGGCGAGGTCGATCGCCAGCGAGCCGGTCGAGAGGGTCTCGACCTTCATCTTCGTGTTGCTGCCGAGGCGCATGATCGAGCCCTCGCCGAACTGCTTCGTGATGGCAGAGACGGTGAGCTCGATGTTTTTCTCCCGGGCGGGATTGGCGGATTTCTCGGCGGGGGCGACGCGCGAATCGGACTTGGACTTGTCGGCTTTGGACATGGGAATCGTGAATGAGGGTTAAAGGGACATCCTAGTGGATGGCGCTGACAACGCTATGTCAGGAGCCTTTCTTCGGGGCCTGCACCCGGCAAGCGCGGAGTGGGAAAAATAGTCTGAAATAAGGCGTCGATATAGCGCGGCCGCCGGCTCTCACTCGGACATGGTATAAACCGCGAAGGACGGCAGCCAGTGCGAGCGGTTGAAATCCTGGCCGTCGATCTGGCGCACGACGACGTGCTCGCGCCAATGCACATCGACGCCGAGCTTGATCAGCCGGTGCGGTTTGAGGCCTTGCGGGGCGGCTGGCGACGCGGGGGAGGAGGTGTTTTCAGGGATCATAGTGGCGGTCAGTGTGCGCCTCAGCGCCCGCCTGACCACCCCATGTCACTTTTTCGACCTCGCGATCATATCGGAAAATGTCCCGGCCGGGTTTCAATCGTGATCCAGCGCAGCTCGGTAAAGCTGTCGATCCCGGCCTTTCCGCCAAAGCGGCCATAGCCCGAAGCCCCGACGCCGCCAAAGGGCATCTGCGCTTCATCATGCACGGTGGGGCCGTTGACATGGCAGATGCCCGAATTGATCTGGCGGGCAACGCCAAGGCCACGTGCCGTATCGCGGGTGAATACCGATGCCGACAGGCCGTAAGCACTGTCATTGGCAATCCGGATGGCATCGGCTTCATCGCTGGCGCGGATGACGGCGACAATCGGGCCAAAGCTTTCGTCCCGGTAAATGTTCATCGCATCGGTAACATGATCGACAACCGTTGCCGGCATCAGCACGCTTTCCGCCTTGCCGCCGGCGCAGAGCGTCGCCCCCTTGGCAAGCGCATCATCGATCAGGCCGTTGACGCGCCGCACCGTCTTCTGATCGACGACCGCGCCAAGCGGGGCCGTGCCTTCGCGCGGGTCTCCGGTTGCCAGCGATTTTGCCTTGGCGGAAAATTTTTCGACAAAGGCATCTGCAATGGCATCGACGACGATGATTCGTTCGGTCGACATGCAGATCTGGCCCTGATTCATGAACGCGCCGAATGCGGCTGCCTTCACCGCTTCGTCGAGATCGGCATCGGCGAGCACGATCAGCGGTGCCTTGCCGCCCAGCTCAAGCAGGCAGGGTTTGAGATGCTCCGCCGCCCGCCTGGCAATGATCCGTCCCACGGCGGTCGATCCGGTGAAGCTGATGCGCTTTACTTCGGGTGCGTCAATCAACGCACCGACTACTTCACCGGCATCCTCCGGGGCGTTGGTGACGATGTTGACAACCCCGTCTGGAAAGCCGGCTTCGGCAAAGGCTTCGATAATCAGTTCATGGGTGCGCGGGCAGGTTTCCGATGCCTTGAGGATCACGCTGTTGCCGCAGGCAAGCGGCACGGCAATCGCTCGCACTCCCAGAACGATCGGCCCATTCCATGGCGCAATGCCCACGATCACGCCGACCGGTTCCCGCAGGGCCATGGCAAGGCAGCCCGGCTTGTCGGATGGAATGACCTCGCCTGAAATCTGCGTGGTGAGCGCCGCTGCTTCACGCACCACCGAGGCGGCAAGCTCCAGATTGAACAGCGCCCAACCTCTGGTTGCTCCGATTTCGGCTATCATCGCCGCAACGAATGCATCTGCGCGCGCTTCAAGCGCGAGTGCCGCCTTCATGAGGACAGCGCGCCGCGCATTGATTGGGCCCCATCGCCGCCCAGGCCGGAAAAGCCGCTGCTGCGCGGGCGGCAACTGCTGGTATGTCGGATGCCGTCATTGCGCGGGCACGGGATGCCACTTCGCCGGTCAGGGGATTCAATCGTTCAAATTCCATGATTTGTCTCCATTTAATTGTTATGTTGTCATTGGTGTATAGGCGCCGGTTGTCTGGACACAAGACAAAGGCCAATCCGATGGGGTCTGGACGTGTTTTGCTAGTAGTTCTCACGTTTGGTGCCAATCCAACGGGGTCATCCTGATAGTTGTTAATTTTGAAGCTTGCCAACGTTACGCCGGGGGCAGAAATGGGGGAAATGGGGTCAGGCCTTGGGGTTTGGGGTTGACGGGTCGGGGATCTGCTGACTGGCTCCGCGCATGGCCCGCCCCCTGCGCTTGGAATCCGAGGACGGGGTATATCACGTCCTGAACCGGGGCAATTACCGGGCGGACATCTAGTGCCTCGACGAGACCTGCCGGAAGACCGGCTGGCGGGTGCAGGCGTGGTGCCTGATGTCGAACCACTACCACCTGGCCGTCACCACCCCCGGCGCGAATCTCGTGGAGGGCATGCGCTGGTTGCAGGGCACCTTCGCCACCCGGTTCAACCGCCTGCGAAACGAGCGGGGCCACCTCTTTCAAGGTCGCTACAAGAGTCTGATCGTCGATCCCGACGCCGGCCTGGGACCGCTGTGCCATTACATCCATCTCAATCCCGTCCGCGCCCGGCTCTGTGCCGTGACCGGACTGCCCGCCTATCGCTGGACCAGCCTCGGCTGGCTCATGCAACCCAAACTCCGGCCTTCTTGGTATGATCCTCAACCCCCGCTGGCCCACGCCGGGGACCTCGCCGACATCCCCGCCGGCCGGAAGCACTACCTCGACTACCTGGCCTGGCTCACCGAGGATGAGCCCGCCCGCAAGGAGCAGCGCTTCGCGGAAATGTCCAAAGGCTGGATCATCGGCACCGGCCAGTTTGCCAAGGCGCTCGTTCGCGAACACCGCGAAAAAATCGGACAGGGGCCCCGTCTGGCCGCCGAACTGCGAGCAGCCCGCGAGGCTCTCTGGCAGGACGAGCTGGACCGCCTGCTGCGCAAGCTCCGGCGGCCGCGAGCCGACCTCGCCCCGGCGGGCAAATCCGCCGGCTGGAAGCTCGCGCTCGCCGCCGCGCTCAAGGCCCGCACGACCGTCACCAACCGCTGGCTCGCCACGGCGCTGCACCTGGGCAATCTGCATGAAACCAGCCGCAAGGTCAGCGCCTGGAACCGCCAGCCCGACCCCGCGCTTCTGAAAAGGCTCCAAGGAACCCCAAACCCCAAGGCCTGACCCTGTTCGAGTCCCCTTCGGGGCCTGCACCCGGCAAGCGCGGAGTGGGAATAATGGTCTGAAATAAGGCGTCGATATAGCGAGGCCGCCAGCTCTCACTCGGACATGGTATAAACCGCGAAAGACGGCAGCCAGTGCGAGCGGTTGAAGTCCTGGGCGTCGAGCAGGGGCAGGGCGGCGGCGTAGTGCGCCGCGCCGGCCTCAATCGCGAGCGCGCGCCGCGGGTCGCCGGCGTCGAGCAGACCCGCGAGTCGCCGCCAGACCCAGCCCTTGTTGAGGTTGAGGCCGATCAGATGGGCGATCTTCGGGTCGGTCGGGTCGCTGATGTGCGCCGGCTTGAGCAGATTGGCCGGCTCGCCCTGTGCGAGCCGGGGCAGAAACTGGTCGAACCACCGCAGGAATTGTTCTCGCGGCAGGATGCGCGCCATGAGCCCGGCTTCCACCAGGCACGGCGAATAAAAATCCTCCCCCGACGGCTCGTAGTGCCCGGGGTAGTCGGTGTCGTGGCCAAACCAGTAGGCGGCGCGCGAGGTGCAGAAAAGCTTCAGCTCCTGGTCGTCGTGGGCGCGCGCGTGGCCGAGCGCGAGCCCCACCGCCACGGCGGTGTTGCCGTGGATGCCGTTGCGCACCGGCGTGGTCAGGGCGCGCAGGTAACGCATGAAACCCGTGCGGATATACGACACCAGCGGATCCATGTTCACCTCCAGCTTGGCGTCGTAGGCGCGGACCTCCTGCGCGAGCTTCAGCAGCCAGGCCCAGCCGTAGGGGCGCTCGAAAAATTCGCGGCCCGGCGCCCGGAAATACGCGGCCTCGGCCCGCATGTTCTCCTCCGTCAGGTGCGCGTGCAGCACGCGGCTGATCTCGTCGCGCTCGGGCAGGTGGGGGAACATCAGCGCGAGCCGGACCAGCATCCAGTGCTGGTGGACGCACGAATGCCAGTCGTAGCTGCCGTAGAAGGCGGGGTGCAGTTCGCGCGGCGTCCGGGCGTCCGTCGGGCCGTTGAGCATGTGCTGCAGATAATGCGGATACTCGCGGCGGATGTTGGCGAGGCCCAGCCGGGCGTAATCCGAAGCCTGCTCTAAGGTAAGGATGGGGAAGGAGGCGGACACGATCGGAGCTGACTATGCGGGGCGAAAGTTTAAGTTGAAGAAGAAAGCGCGGCGGGTAAGTTGTCCCGTCCTCATCTTTCCTGCACCACACTATGAAAATCAAAGCCTATCTCAAACCCAGCTGCGGCTGGTCCAACGGCGTCCGCGCCATCATGCGCAAGCACGGGCTCGAGTTTGAGGACATCGACATCATCAACCACCGTGCCCACTATGAGGAAATGGTGCGCAAGTCCGGCCAGCCCCTCTCGCCGTGCGTCGAGATCGACGGTGTGATGCTCGCCGACATCTCCGGTGAGGAGGTCGAGAATTACCTGCTCGCGAACAACCTGGTGCAGGCCAACGCCGCGCCGGTGAACGCCGCCACCAATGCCGGTTGCTCCGCCGAGGAGCACGAGAAGATGGCCGCCAAGCCCGTGCGCTTCTTCTAAGCGCCCGCCCAATCCACCATGTTCGTAATACGAACATTGCGCGCCGGACTCACCCGAGTCCGGCGTTTTTGTTTTCCGGGGTCCGCGACCGCGTGATCGCCGCCACGCCGAGCGTCAGCAGCGTGCCGAGCAGCGTGAACCATGGCCAGAAAAGCTCCCCGCCGAAGGTGTGCAGCCACCACTCGCGCGTCGCGGGCAGGTTGGCCGGCCAGTAGATGAAATTCATCATGGCGAACGATGCGATCATCCCGGTCATCGCCGCGCGCGCCCCGACCCCGCGGGCGAACAGCGCGAGGATCAGCCCGCCGAGCAGCGCGCCGCTGGTCAGGCCGCGCAGCGAAAACGCCGCGTCGAGCACGAAGCGCACCTCGCGGGTCAGCCACGCCGTGCCCACGAGCGCCGCCGCCCAGCCCACGGTCGACCACTGGCTGAAACGCAGGAGCCGTTCCTCGCTCCAACCCGGTTGCAGCGGCCGCACCAGGTCCATCGTCGAGACCGACGCGAGCGACGTCAGCGCCGAACTGATCGACGACATTGCCGCCGCGAGGATCGCCACAATCAGTCCGCCGCGCAGAACGTGCGGCACCTCCGTCAGCATGAAGATCGGGAAGATGAAATCCACCGACTTGATGCCCGGCCGGCCCTCCGGCAGCGGAATCTGGAACGGGTGCGCCTGGTAGAACACCCACAGCAGCGCACCCACGAGCAAAAAGACGAGAAACAGCGGGAAGATCAGCACCGCGCTCAACCCGAGCGCCTTTCGCCCGTCGCTCACCGTGCCGCAGGCCAGCACGCGCTGGACAATGAGCTGCTCGGCGCCATGCGTTGAAAGCACCAGCACCGTGCCGCCAAAGAGGCCCATCCACAGGTTGATCGGCGCACCGAGCGTGAAATCCAGGTTGAGCCACGCCAGCTTGCCCGCCGCCGCGGCCTGCGTGAAGGCCGCGCTCCAGCCGCCGTCCACCAAGGTCGGAATATAGCAGAGCGCGAACAACCCTCCGCCCAGAAATAGGCCGAACTGCACCGCGTCGGTCCAGATGACAGCCTTCACGCCGCCGAGACACGTGTAGACCAGGGAAAAGCCCACGAATAGCAGAATGGCGCCGAGGATCGGGTCGACGAGCCCGCCGAGGCTGCACACCTGTTCGCCGAGCAGCAGCCGGATGGGGATGCACGCCACGAATACGCGCACGCCGGCCGCCAGCGTTTCCAAAAAAAGAAACAAACCGGCCGCCAGCCGCCGGGGCCCGCGCCCAAGGTGGGTTTCGAGCAACTGGTAGGGCGAGTAGATCTCGCCCCGCAGGTAGTGCGGCACCATCACGACGGCGAGGATCACCCGCGCAATCACGTAGCCGATGATCATCTGGATGAACATCAGGTTGCCGCCGTAGGCGATGGCCGGCACGCCGATGACGGTCAGCGCGCTCGTCTCGGCCGCGACGATGGAGAAGCCGATGCCCCACCACGGGACGTTGCGGTTGCCAAGGAAGTAATCCCGCGTGGTGCGCTGGTCCCGGCCGAACCACAGGCCGAGCGCCACGATGCCGCCGAGGTAGGCGACGATGACGATCCAGTCGCCGGGACTGAAATGGCCGTTCATGCAACGCCGCCATGGAGCGCCAGCTTCGCCGCCTTGGCGAGGAGAATTCCCCCGCGTCGGGGTGGGTCCTCAAAATCGTTTGTCATCCTGAGTGAAACGAAGGATCCACGGCGACGAACGTGACGCCACGACCGAATACGTGGATTCTTCACGGCGTTCAGAATGACAGGACAAGAGGGCTACGACTCTACGCCACGAACCCCGGTTTCACTAGCCTCCAAAAAGCGGAGCGCGTTGTCTCTAACGCGCTGGCGGACGCTCAATGCAGCAGCCGCGCCCGGATGGTGCCGGGCACGCTTTGCAGCTCGTCGATCGCGATTTCGCTCGCCGCGGCGTCCACGTCCATCACGCAGTAGCCGATATGCTCGTTGGTCTGCAGGTATTGGGCCGAGATGTTCACCTTGTGCTCGCTGAAACGCTCGTTGATGTGCGCCAGCACGCCGGGGATGTTTTGGTGGATGTGCAGCAGCCGGCTCTTGCCGGTGCCGGCATGCTCGGGGAGCGTGACCTCGGGGAAATTGACCGCCGTGACGGTCGTGCCGTTGTTCGAATAGCGGACCAGCTTGTCGGCGACCTCGGTGCCGATGTTGGCCTGCGCCTCGATCGTGGAGCCGCCGATGTGCGGCGTGAGGATGACGTTGTCAAACTTCCGCAGCGGCGACCGGAATTCCTCGTCGTTGCCCTTGGGCTCCTCGGGAAACACGTCGATGGCCGCGCCGCCGAGGTGGCCGCGTTCGAGCGCGTCGGCGAGGGCGTCGATGTCCACCACCGTGCCGCGCGCGGCGTTGATCAGGTGGGCGCCCTTTTTCATCGCGGCGAGCTGCGCCCGCCCGATCAGGTTTTTCGTCTGCGCCGTCTCGGGCACGTGCAGGGTGACGACGTCGCTCTCGCCGAGCAGCGTGGCCAGCTTGGCGACGGGGCGGGCGTTGCCGAGCGGGAGCTTGCCGGCGAGGTCGAAAAACAGGACGCGCATGCCGAGGTGTTCGGCGAGGGTGCCGAGCTGCGTGCCGATGTGGCCGTAACCGACGATGCCGAGCGTCTTGCCGCGCACCTCGACGCTGCCCTCGGCGTTTTTCGTCCAGCCGCCGCGGTGCACGAGCGCGCTTTTGCCGGGAATGCCGCGCAACAGCATGATGGCCTCGCCGAGCACCAGCTCGGCGACGCTGCGGGTGTTGGAGTAGGGGGCGTTGAAGACCGGGATGCCGCGCTTGGCGGCGGCGGCGAGGTCCACCTGGTTGGTGCCGATGCAGAAGCAGCCGATGGCGGCGAGCTTCGGCGCGGCGGCCAGCATCTCCGCTGTGATCTCGGAGCGTGAGCGGATGCCGAGGAAATGCACGTCCTTCAGCGCAGCCTTGAGGGCGTCGCCGGTGAGCGACTTGGGCAGGCTGCGGACGGTGGTGTAACCGTCGTGCGTCAGCGCGCTGGTGGCGTTGGCGTGGATGCCCTCGAGGAAGAGGAACTTGATGCGGCGTTTGTCGAAGGAGAGTTTTTGCATCGGGCGAGGGCGGAGCTTCATCGAAAAATCCCGTTCCCGGCAAGGCCCGTGTGTGTCACCCGCCTTCGCCAAGGCGCTTCGGCGGGCAGGCCCGGGCTCCTTTACCGACGGGTCTTTCGTGCTTTGCGAAGACGTGCGTATGCTTGCCACATAACCAAACATTCGTTCGCCTCGAAGCGCAATGGCCTCGAAACCGATCCCCGGGTCGTCCGGTGAAGTGCTGACCACGCTGCCTCCGGCCTACCAGCCGCACGCGGCGACCGGCCTGCTGCACCTCCCGCGGTTCCTCGCCAAGGCCAAATATGTGAAGGCTCACGGCGCGCTGCCGGCCAGCTACGCGAAGAACTACAAGCGTGGCATGGACCGCTTCCTTTGCCTGCACCTCGGCATCGACCCCGCCGCCGTGGAGAAAATCGTGTTCGAGTCCGCCACCGACGCCGAGATCGACGCCAAACTGCTGGCGCTGTTCCCCGCCGAGGTGCGCGCGGCCAAGTGGAACCGCGACTACGTGCAAAAGGGCATGACCCCCAGCGGCCGCGAGTTTTTGAAGGAGGCGCTGACCAACATGGGCTGCGCGGACCGCGCGGACCAGATCGTCAGCGTCGTGGATTTGATCGAATTTGATGAAGGTCGCATTGAGTGAGCGGCGACCAGCCTTCGCCAAGGCTACGGCATACAAGCGAAGGCCGGATCGAGCAGGGTGGTTACTATTGAGATTCGCGTATCAGACTGACGCTGACCTTGTCTTCGGCAGGGTGGAGCGGCCCGCTCCGCCGTGAGAGTAACACCATTTACGTTGAACAATTAGACTTTAGGTTGGCGCGCCAGAGTTTGTTTGATGCAGCAGCCAGCCTTCGCCGATGAGCTGGGCCACGCGCGCGCCGC
>LNEH01000194.1 GCA_001464505.1 Verrucomicrobia bacterium Ga0077533 | reverse complement strand
TCTCTTTCCTGCCCAAACCTTCCTCCGCCCCCGCCAGCCCAAATCAAATGTGCGAAACTTGACGGACACTACCCCTCGCAGGGAAAAGGTGCGCGCAAGCGCCGTCCCTACAGTCCAGAAGCAATGGGTAATTGGTATTATTCGCGCCATGCCCAAACCCGACGGCCTACGCAGTCCCTACGACAAGAAAGCCGGTGGCCTCCATCACCTCGGTCGCATGTTCGACAAGATCCGCCTGCACCAGAACGGGCGTTTGCCGGAGGACCTGCGCGCCAACTACGGGCTCACGATGGGGCTCGACGGCCAGCTCTGCGGTTTTCTCGGCGTGGAGTTCAAGGACGTCGAGGCGCGCGTCGCGCAGGGCGGCACCGACGATGAGGTCGCCGAGTGGATTTTCGCCCGCGGGCTCCGGCCGAACAAAATGCAGACGCGCGTCTGGAACGAGCATTCGCGCAAACTCGGCTGGAACGATTTCGTCACCAAATACCTCGAGCTCTACAAGGCGCAGGCCGGCCACGCACACCGCACCGACATCCTTACTTCCCTCGACGCCATCGTGGCGGATGAAGGGCACGAGGTGTCGCGCTGAGGGGGAATCGTTTTTCTGCTGCAGGGCGGCCGCCGCGCGGGAGTCAGTCCGGGCCGGCCGGGCCGAAACGTGTGCCGGCGGGAAAAGGCAGATCGAAATGCTCCACCAGCAGCTCCAGCAACCGGGGCGCGGAGGTGATCGGTTCGCGGTGCAGGATATCCGCGCCGCGCCGGTGGGTGAATTCTAAACCCGTTCCCGCAGCTTGCTGCGGAATCTTTTTCGCTGATTCGGACGCCACCCGTGACTCTGGTGCGCGGGGGGCGTTCAATTCGCCCAGACGGATCCCTTTGCGCGTGCCGTCGCGTCCGGCGCGGGCGACCGTGACGTTGGACTTGAAGTGCGAAGCGGGACTGGCGCTCGTCCACCAGTTGGCCACTTCGCAGTCGATGGGGAACACCTCGTCGAGCGTGAACTCGCAGCAGTCGATCCATTCAGAGCCGGTCCAGAGCTGATGGAACAGCCGGCCGTGCTCGCGCACCAAACGGCGGGTCTCGTGTGGCGTGGGCAGCCCGCGGTCGAATTCCAGCGGGATGGCGCCGGTGAGCGAGGCCCCGCCCATGCCGACATCCGTCAGCCAGTCACCTTCCGCCAGATGCACGCGCAGGAACAGGTGGGTGCGTGCCGGCGTCACATCCCGTGCGAGCTGCCAGCGCACCCGGGCTCCGATGGGCGTGACGCGATAACCGAGCGCCCGCAGGACCAGGAGAAGAAGATTGTTTTGCTCGAAGCAGTAGCCACCGCGCCGGTCGCTGACCAGTTTCTGGAAGATGGCTTCCGGCGCGAGACTGATGCCGCGACCCAGCAGCACGTCGAGGTTCTCGAATGGGATCGAGGTCGTGTGGTGGAGCGTGATCGCGTGCAGCACGGCCAGGGTCGCTTCGCGCGGGCCAGCATAACCGATGCGCGCGAAGTAGGCGTCGAGGTCGGGGGTGAACAAAGCGGTCATGGTCGCAACGATGGCAGATTCTTTATCACCGCGCCATCATCCTTCGACGCGCCCTCCGGTCTTGCCTCGGGTTCCGGTTGTGCAAATCTCCCCCCATGTCCGCTGTGGAAGGTTTGCGTTCCCCCTACGATAAAAGTGCCGGTGGCCTGCACCATCTCGGCCGCATGCTCGACAAGATGCGCCTGAAGCCGGCCGGCCGGCTGCCGGCGGATTTCGAGCGCAACTACGGGCTGACCTTCGGCCTCGACGGAATCCTCTGCGGTTTTCTCGGCGTGAAGTTCGAGGACATCGAGGCCCGCGTGGCGCAGGGCGGCACGGACGGGGAAATTGCCGAATGGATTTTCGCCCGCGGGCTGCGACCCAACCGGACGCAGACGGCGGTGTGGAACGAATACATCCGCAAGCTGGGCTGGAACGACCGCGGCACCGCCATCCTCATCAAGGCCAAGGCGGAAGGCGGCTACGCCGACCGGCACGATGTGCTGACCATCTTCGACGGCATCGAGGTGAGCGAGGACCGTCAGCCGCCAGCGCAACGGGGCTGAGGTGGACCCCGTCCGTTGGACAGCGGATCGGGTAAATTAAGTTAAGATATGGGGTTCCTCGCTACTTTCGGTGGGTTGCCCTGAAACCCAACCTCCGGATATTTTGGAACCACTAATCAGTTTCGCCAATGGGCGAAACTATCGATGAGCCTTCCGCCTCACTTGTCTGGCCGTAGCCT
>LNEH01000193.1 GCA_001464505.1 Verrucomicrobia bacterium Ga0077533 | reverse complement strand
TTCAAGGATTCATCTCTTGCTGAATCCATTAGTGGTCCAACCCTTCCGGGGCCGGGCGCTGGTGCAGGCCTTTTACCCACTGGAAACAGCGAGGAACCAGATATGGGAAGGGGCGATAAATAGTGCTTCAGATGCCGGCGGTGTTCTCGTCGGGGATGCGCATCGCGTAGAAGCTGCGATACACGAATACGAGGGCTGGCGGGGAATCAGGCGGAGACGGCGTCCTGGACGATGGTGGGATGCTTGGCGGCAATGCGGAGCAGGATTTCGGCGGCCCCCGTGGGCTGACGGCGGCCTTGTTCCCAGTTGCGCAGCGTGGCCACGCTGATGCCCAGCAGATCGGCGAACATCGGCTGGCTGAGCCCGAGGCGCATGCGCACGACCTGCGCGGATTCGGCTGTGACCCGCCGGACGCGGGCCGGCTTGCGCCCGCCGCGGCGGATGGCGCGCATCTCGGCGGCGCTTTGGAGGAGGAGGGTGAAGTTTTCGGCTTTCATAGGTCTTCGACGATGTGGCGCAGGAGGCGCGCCTGTTCCGGGGTGAGATTCTCCTGGCGGTTTTTGGCGTAGGCCAGAAGAAGGTAAATCTGGTGGTCGGAGCGCAGCCAGTAGTAGATGACACGTGCGCCACCGCTCTTGCCGCGACCGGGCAGGGCCCAGCGCAGTTTGCGGCAGCCGGCAGGGCCGGGGATGATCGTCCCCGCTTCGGGCCGGAGCATAAGCACCGACTGGAGATCGGTCAGATCGTCTTCCTCCAGCAGGCCGTGCGCGCTTTTGCTGAACACGGAGGTTTCAATGAACTCCATCGAGGCAGGCTACGCCATTGGCGCACGGAAGCAAGCAACAAAAAGGCCGCGACTCGTGCCGCGGCCTGGTCGAGGGTGGTAAAGCGCGTTGGGGGCAACGCGCTCCACCTGTTACGCCTTGGCTGCGGCGTCCTCCGGGATGCGCATGCTGTAGAAGCTGCGATACACGAACACCAGCGCCACGGCGAAGAAGAACACGCCGATGCCGGTTTTTAGGTTCTGGTTGGTCATCGTCACCGCGATCTCGACGGCGAGGAGGCCGAAGAGGGTGGTGAACTTGATGACGGGGTTCATCGCGACGGAGGAGGTGTCCTTGAACGGATCGCCCACGGTGTCGCCCACGACGGTGGCGGCATGCAGGTCGGTGCCCTTCTGGCGGAGCTCGACCTCGACGATCTTCTTGGCGTTGTCCCAGGCGCCGCCGGCGTTGGCCATGAAGATGGCCTGGAAGAGGCCGAAGAAGGCGATGCCGATCAGGTAGCCGATGAAGAAGTAGGCGTTGAAGAACGGCAGGGCCAGGGCGAAGCAGAACACGACGATGAAGATGTTCCACATGCCCTTCTGCGCGTAGACCGTGCAGATGCGGACGACTTCCTTCGAGTCCTTCTCGGAGGCGGTGGTGGCGTCGAGCTTCATGTGCTTCTTGATGTAGACGACGGCGCTGTAGGCGCCGGTGACGACGGCCTGCATCGAGGCGCCGGTGAACCAGTAGATGACGGAGCCGCCCATGACGAGGCCGAGGATGACCTCGGGCTGCACGATGGAGAGCTTGGCCACGACGCCGCCGAAGAGATTTTCCAGGAGGATGATGATGCCGAACACCATCGTGGTGGCGCCGACGACGGCGGTGCCGATGAGCACGGGCTTGGCGGTGGCCTTGAAGGTGTTGCCGGCGCCGTCGCCCTTCTCGAGCTGGTATTTGGCGTTCTCGAAGTCGGGCTTGAAACCGAAGTCCTTCTCGATCTCGGCGGCGATGCCGGGCTGGCGCTCGATCTGGGAGAGCTCGTAAACGGACTGGGCGTTGTCGGTGACGGGGCCGAACGAGTCGACCGCGATGGTGACCGGGCCCATGCCGAGGAAGCCGAAGGCCACGAGGCCGAAGGCGAAGATGGGCGCGGCGAACACGAACTTCTCGGGCATGACGGCGAGCAGCGCCGCGTTCTGCGAGAAGTAATAGGACACGGCCATGAGCAGCATGATGACGAGGCCCATCCAGAAGGCGGAGAAATTGCCGGCGACGAGGCCCGACAGGATGTTGAGCGAGGCGCCGCCGTGCCGGGAGCAGTTGGTGACCTCCTTGACGTGGCGGGAGTTGGTGCTGACGAAAATCTTGGTGAATTCCGGGATCAACGCGCCGGCGACGGTGCCGCAACTGATGATGACGGAGAGCACCCACCAGAGGGCGGGGTGGATGCCGGTCTGGTGGGCGAGCAGGAACCAGGAGGCGACGAACGTGATGCCGATGGACACGGCGGAGGTGATCCAGACGAGGTGGGTGAGCGGGGCCTCGAAATCAAAATCCTTCAGGCTGCCATATTTGGCCCGGGAGATGCCCTGGTTGATCAAGTAGGAGGCGAGCGAGGTGACGATCATCAGCGCGCGCATCACAAAGAGCCAGATGATGAGGATGGCGCAGAGGGCGGGGCTCTCGACGAGGGCGAGGGCGAGAAACGCGATCAGCGCGACACCGGTGACGCCGTAGGTCTCGAAGCCGTCGGCGGTCGGCCCGACGGAGTCGCCGGCGTTGTCACCGGTGCAATCGGCGATGACGCCGGGGTTCTTGGGGTCGTCCTCGGGCAGCTTGAAGACGATCTTCATGAGGTCGGAGCCGATGTCGGCGATCTTGGTGAAGATGCCGCCGCAGATGCGGAGGACGGCGGCGCCGAGGGACTCGCCGATGGCGAAGCCGATGAAGCAGGGGCCGACGAGTTCCCGCGGGAGGAACACGAGGATGCAGATCATGAAGAACAGCTCGACGCAGACCAGGAGCAGGCCGACGCTCATGCCGGAGCGGAGCGGGATGAAGAGCGTGTTGAGCGGGTTGCCCTTGAGGGCGGAGAAGGCCGTGCGGGAGTTGGCGACGGTGTTGATGCGGATGCCGAACCACGCGACGCCGTAGGAGCCGAGGATGCCGAGGATGGAGGAGAGCAAAATGACGATCACCTGCCCGGCGCCCATGTGCGAGAGGAAGCCGAAGTAGTAGATCATGCAGGCGCCGATGAGCAGCCAGAGGATGGCGAGGAACTTGCCCTGCGTGAAGAGGTAGGTCTTGCAGGTTTCCCAAATCATGTGGGAAACGGAGGACATGGACGAGTGCACCTGGAGGGCCTTGGTCTGCGTGTATTGGACGAGGCCGAAAGCCGCGCCAATCGCACAGATCACGAGGCCCAGATACATCAGGGTGACGCCGCTGATGCCGCCGAGGCCGTCAAAACGCACCTGGGTGAGGTCGGGGATCTTGATGTTGGCTTCGCTGGCGAAGGCGGGCGTGGCGGCGGCCAGGATCAGGACCAGCGCGCCGAGTTGTTTCCAAGGGATGGTTTTAAGCATACGGGTGGTGGGAGTGTGTTGGGCGCGGAACTTGGCAAACGCCCCGGGGCGAGGCCAGTAAAATCCACCCAAACGGACCGGAACCGTTGACGTGGCAGAAGGTTTAATCTTCCTTGCCGTTCCGCCTTATCGGACCCGCCCATGCCGCTGCTGGAAATCACCAACCTGACCAAGACCTACGCCCGGCCCGGGGGCGGGATGCACCGGGTGTTGGAGGTGAAGGCATTCACGCTGGAGGCCGGCGCCCAACTGGCGCTCCGGGGCGAGAGCGGCACCGGCAAGACGACCTTCCTCAACCTCATCGCGGGCATCCTGGCGCCGGACTCGGGGGGCATCGTGCTCGACGGCCAAGACCTGGCCAGACTCGGCGAGGCCGGGCGCGACCGGCTGCGCGCGGAGACCATCGGCTACATTTTCCAGACCTTCAACCTGCTGCAGGGCCACAACGCCCTCGAAAACGTGGAGTTCGGCATGGCGTTCGGGCGCGGGGTGGACCGGGCGCACGCGGAGTCGCTGCTCCAGCGCGTCGGGCTGGGCGACAAGCTCGGGCATTTCCCCCGCCAGCTCTCGACCGGCCAGCAGCAGCGCGTGGCCGTGGCCCGCGCGCTGGCCAACCGCCCCCAGCTCGTCCTCGCCGACGAGCCGACGGGCAACCTCGACCGCCGCCACGGCCGCGAGTCGCTTGAGCTCATTCGCGAGGTGTGCCGCGAGTCCGGCGCCGCGCTATTGCTCGTGAGCCACGACGAGCGGGTGCTGGCGGCCTTCGAGCACATGCAGGATTTCTCGGCGATGAACCGCGCCATTGCTACGCAATGAAAACTTCAAACTCCAACATCCAAGCTCCAGAGAATCACCAGGCTCCAAACAAGGAAACCCAGCATGCTTGCCTGATCTTTGGCGCTTTGCCGTTTGGTGTTTCAGTGGAGTTTGGATGTTGGAGCTTGGAGCTTCGCCTCCCGTCATGATGCTCTTCAACCTCATCTACCGCTCGCTCCGGCAGCACGCGCTCTCGACCGTGGTGACGGCCGCCAGCATCGCGCTCGCCGCCGGCCTGCTGCTGACCGTGTGGGTGGTGAAGACGCAGTCGCAGGCGGTGTTCGCCGCCACCAATTCCGGGTTCGACGCCGTGCTCGGCGCGCGCGGCTCGAAGCTGCAGCTCGTGCTCAACGCCATCTTCCACCTCGAGGCCTCGCCCGGCAATCTGGCGGCCGCCGAGGTCGAGGCCATCCGCCGCCACCCGGCCGTCAGGACCGCCATCCCGATCGCTGTCGGCGACAACCACCAGGGCTGGCGGATCGTCGGCACGCCGCCGTCGTTCTTTGCCGTCGAGTATTTGCCGGGCAAGAAATATGCGGTCGCCGCCAGTGGAAAACTGTTCACCGCCGGCACGCGCGAGGCGGTCGTCGGCGCCTTTGCGGCCCGGCGACTCGGTTGGAAAGTGGGCGACACCTTTCAGCCCTATCATGGCCTCGCCTACGACCCGCGGGCGAAGCACGAGGAGGTTTACACCGTCGTCGGTTTGCTGGAGCCGACGGGCACGCCGGTCGATCGCGTCGTCTGGATCCCGCTCGAAGGCGTGCAGACGATGGGCGGGCATGACCCGCGCACCGCGAGCGATGTCAGCGCGGTGCTCATCCAGCTCCGCGCGCCGGCCGCCGGTTTGATGCTCGACATGATGATCAACAAGCAGGGTAACAAGCTGACTTTCGCCTATCCCATCGGCGCGATCGTGGCGGACCTCTTCAACAAGATCAGTTGGGCGGACCGGGTGCTCACGCTGATCGCGTGGCTGGTGGCGGCGGTCGCGGCCGGCTCGGTGCTCGTGAGCATCTACAATTCGATGAGCGCGCGGGCGCGCGACATCGCCATCCTGCGGGCGCTCGGGGCGCGGCGGCGCACGGTGTTTGGCGCCGTGGTCGGCGAGGCGGCGGCGATCGGGCTGCTCGGGTCGGCGGCGGGCTTCGCGGTGTTTGCGGGCCTGGCCGGTTTCGTGGCGTCGCTCATCCGGGCGCAGACGGGCGTCGTGCTCGAGCCCCTGCAATGGAACCCGGTGTTCTGGTGGGGCCCGGTGGTGTTCACCGGCCTGGCCGTGCTCGGCGGCCTCGTGCCGGCGTGGAAGGCCTACCGCGTGCCCGTGGCCGAGACCATCGCCCCGGTGTCGTGAGCTTGCACCGGGCCGGATGCTGACTGCTTCCCCGCAAAACCTTCAAACCGCTCTTATTGTCCATGAAAACTTTTTCCATGTGGTGGCTGGCGCTGGTCCTCGGCCCAATGGCCCCGGCCCAGGAGGGGGGGCACCACCATGCCGCTCCGCACGGTGGCACGCTGGTCGAGCTGGGCGACCACCAGTTCAACCTCGAGTTCGTGCGGGATGCCGCCGCCGGCACGCTCACCGCCTACGTGCTTGACGCGCATGCGGAGAATTTCGTGCGCCTGCCGCTCAAGTCCTTCGACCTCGCCGTGGAGTTTGACGGCCAGCAGGCCAAACTGGTCCTGGCCGCGACGCCGAACGAACTTTCCGGCGAGACCGTGGGCGACACGGCGCAATTCACGGCCCGGGCCGGCTGGCTGAAGGACGTGGCCGCGTTCAAGGGCGTCATCGCGACGATCGAGGTTCGCGGCACGGTGTTCAAGGACACCGTCTTCAAGTTCAAGACGGGTGTTGCCCGCAAGTGACGGCCGTTCCGGGGCAAGGGTCCTCTGAAAACTCCTCCAGGCCGGTGGGGAACCCAGGAAAGCAGGAACCAGACCCCGCGAGCAGGACGATACTCCCCGAGTTCCGCCGTTGAACGGGGCCCGAAGCTCCAATTCTTCGGGGGTTCCATAATTCTTTGACGCGCGCCCGGGCGTGGCTAGGTTCCGCGCCATGAAGAACCTCCTCCGTCATCTCCTGTTGCTGGTTGCCGCTGTGGCGGTGTTGCGCGCGGCCGAGCCGGCGAAGGCGGACGGTTACGAGAACGTCGGCTTCGACCGGCTGGCGTCGTTCAATTACACGCCGCCCGAGACCGAGACCGCCGGCCCGACGGACCAGATTCCAGAAAGAATCAAGGCGCTCGACCAAAAGAAAGTCGCGGTCACGGGCTTCATGCTGCCGACCAAAATGGACAAGGGGCTGGTGACGGAATTCCTGCTGGTGAAGGACGCGATGATGTGCTGCTACGGCGCCATGCCGAGGATCAACGAGTGGATCGTCGTGAAGATGGCCGGCGGCGGCGTGAAGCCGCTGATGGACATTCCCATCACTTTTGAGGGCAAACTGACAGTCGGGGAGATGTTCGAGAACGGCTACCTGACCGGCGTTTACCTGCTCGAGGGCGAGCGGATGACCGGAGTGAAGGGCTGACCGCCGGCCCTCAGGCTTCGGCAGTGGTTGGGTCGATCATGCGCCGGATCTCGGAGACCCGGTTGGCCGGGAAGCCGCCCTGTTTGGCGTGCTCGCGCACCATCGCCTCGTTCGGAGCGATGTAGACGCAATACACCTTGTCATCGGTAACATAGCTTTCGATCCATTGGATCTGGGGCCCGAGATTTTTCAGGACACTGCAGGATTTTTGCGAGATGGCGTTCAACTGCTGTGCGGTGAGTTTGCCGGCTCCGGGGATTTCGCGTTCGATGACGTATTTGGGCATGGTGGGTTGGGGTGAAGGCGGATTTACCGCGAGATATCCCGCTGCGTGAGCACCTTGAAGCCGCGAGTGTTGAGCGCGCTGGCGGCGAGGTCGTTGTCCTCCACGCTGAGCGCGAGGGCCGACTTGCCGCGCGGACGCATCAGGAAGGAGTAGGCGTAATGGATGTTCACCTCCACGGTGAGCAGGGCGCTCAGCACCGCGCTGAGCTGGGACTCGTCGCTGAACTCGACCGCGACCACCTCGCATTCGGTGAAGAAAAAATTGTTCGCGGCCATCAGCTCGCGGGCGCGGTCGGGGTCATCCACGATCATGCGGTCGAGGGCGGTGTCGGTCTGGTCGATGGTGGTCATCGCCATGATGTGGACATTGTGTTTGGCGAGCAGCCCGACGAGGTCGTGCAGGCGGCCGACGCGGTTCTCGATGAACACGGAGAACTGCTTGACGGGGTCGGCGGCGACCGGGGTGGCGGTATCAGACATGGGCGACAAGCGGCACCGTAGGCCGGCGGGGGCGGGCGGTCAATGCCGCCTTGTGGCCGGCGCGCGCCCGACCTAGGGTGCGCTCGTGCCCCCCCAGAACGACAACCATCGGACCGTCACGCAGCGCGCGGAAACCAGCGCCCGGCTCGTGGCGTCGGGCATTTTGCTCAACCTGGTGCTCGGCGCGGCCAAGCTGGCCGGCGGCATCTGGGGTCACTCCTACGCGCTCGTGGCCGATGCCGCCGAATCGCTGCTGGACACGCTGTCGTCGCTGCTGGTGTGGGCAGGCTTCCGGGTCGCCGCCAAGCCGCCCGACGCGGACCATCCCTACGGCCACGGCAAGGCTTCGGCGCTGGCCGGGCTGTTCGTGGCGGGCGTCGTGTTCCTCGCGGCGCTGGGCATCGGGTGGGAGAGCGTGCTGGAGATCATCACGCCGCACCGGGGCCCGCACTGGCTGACGCTGCCGTTGCTCGCCGTGGTCGTGGCGGTGAAGGAACTTTTCGCCCGCCGGGTCCAGAGGCTTGACGCGCAATACGGCGCCACCGCGCTCAAGGCCGAGGCCTGGCACCACCGCAGCGACGCGCTCACCTCGGCGGCGGCATTCATCGGCATTTCGATCGGGGTCATCGGCGGCCAGGGCTACGAGGCGGCGGACGATTGGGCGGCCTTGCTGGCGTGCGCGTTCATCGCCTACAACGGCGTCGGCATCGCCCGTTCCGCGCTCGGCGAGATCATGGACACGGTGGTGCCGGTGGAAACGGAGGCGGAAATCCGGCGGCTGGCCGGCACCGTGCCCGGCGTGCGCTATGTGGAAAAATGCCGCGTGCTGCGGAGCGGCTTGAGCCTGCTGGTGGACATCCATGTGCATGTGGACGGGTCGCTCAGTGTGCGCGAAGGCCATGCGATCGCCCACGCCGTGAAGGACACGCTCGGGGCGGCCCCGCTCGCCATCAGCGATGTCGCGGTGCACATCGAGCCGGCGCGGACCTAGGATTACTTTGTTAAGTTCCCCGCCGTGAATTCGCCGATTGCCAGAGGGAATGTCACTTACTGAGTCTCGTATAATTGGGTGACACGTTTCGGCTGTAGGTCGGGGTTTATCCCCGACTGTTTTCCCCAGCGCGTCGGGCGTAAAGCCCGACCTACAAGAGCGTCGGCCCGCGCCACTGTATTTCGCGAACCTCAACAATAGGTGACATTGAGATGGGGCGTTCTTTGCAGAGGAACGTCCCAAAGCAATACCAGCCCGGGGCAATTGGGTTGAAAACACGCGGGTGTTGTGGCCGATTGCCGCCGTGCCCCGGATGCCACGCCTGTTTCTGCCCGCGCTTGTGCTGGTGGCCTTTTGCGCCTACGGCCGGGCCCAGCCCGTCACCCCCCAGGCGGCGCGTGACCCCGGTCCGCCGTTTTCCACGGCGATCGATTCCGAACTGCCCGATGGCGACGATGTCTGGGCGGCGGCGCAGGAAACCCTGGCGAAGGCCGGCTCCGAACTGGAGGCCCTGCGCGCCTTGGTGACCGTGGTGAATTTACAGCGGCGCCGCGGCGACTACACGGCGGGACTGACCGGCGCGCGGGACGGTCTCGCGCGGGCGCGCGGGCTGGGCGACGTGCGCCTGCAGGTGGATTTCCTCTACCTGCTGGGCCGGCTTTACTGGAACCTCACCGACTACCCGCACTCGCTCGAAAGCCACCTCGAGGAACTCAAGCTCGCCACGCAACTGGCGGACGACTCCGTGCTGGCCCGCACCCACGGCGGCCTCGGCCTGACCTGCCAGCGCTACGGACGCAACGACGACGCGTTGCAGCATTTCAAGCTCGGACTGGATTTCGCGGCCAAGGCGGGTGATGGGCGGATCCGTTCCAGTCTGATGAACAGCCTGGGGAACTACTACCTCGGCATTGGCAACCACGACCAGGCCGCCGTCATCCACAGGGAGGCGTTGAAAATCCGCGAAGGCTACGGCAACCGCCGGGCCATCGCCGAGTCGCTCACGAACCTGGGACTCATCGCGGAGGCCCGCGGCGAATCCGCCAAGGCGATCGACTACCTCCAGCGCGCGCTCACCACGTTCGAGGCGCTGAAATACCGGCGCTATATCACCAACACGCACCGCCGGCTCGCCCTCGTGCTGCGCAAAGCCGGCCGCCCCGACGAGGCCTTGGCGCATCTGAACACGGCCCTGGCGATCGCCGGCACCTTGGAAAGCGCCGAGGTGCTGGCCGAGGTTTATCAGGAGTTCGCCCTGACCAGCGAGGCCCGGGGCGACCTGGCGGCGGCGCTCGACTACCAGCGGAAAGCCGCCGCCGCGACCGAGCAGATGCGCAACGAGCGTGACCGGCAGCGCATGGAGGAGCTGCGCGCCCATTACGGCGCCGAGCAACGCGAGCTGGAGATCGCGCTGCTCAAGCGCGACCAGGAGCTGCAGCAGGCGGAGCTCCAACGCCGCCGGGCCCAGAATCTGACGCTGGCGGCGGGCCTGGTCGGCGGCGTGGTGCTGTTCGGCGCCGTCATCATGTTACAACGCTTCCGCCTGCGGACCGAACGCCGGCTGCACGCCATGACCGAGCACGCCCGGGAACGGGCGGAGGTGGCCGACCGCCTGAAGTCGCGGTTGCTGCAGATCGCCTCGCACGATCTGAAAGTCCCCCTGACCGCGCTCAACGCCACCGCCGGCCTGATCGGGCGCGAGCCCGGGGACGCCGCGACCGTGCGCCGGTTGGCGGGCAGCATCCAGGCGGACACCGCGCGCATGCGCAGCCTGGTGCGGGATTTCCTCGAGGCGGCCGCGATGGAGGAGGGCAACCTCCAGCTGCACTCGGCGGAGCACGATCTCGCGGAGATCGCGCGCAGCGCGACCGAAAGCCTCGCGGCGGCGGCCGGCGCGAAGAACCAGCGGCTCACCTTCGTGCCCGCAGCCGGCCCCTTGCCCGCGGTCAACGCCGACGCGGAACGGCTGCGCCAGGTGTTCGACAATCTGATCGGCAACGCGCTCAAGTTCACCCCGCCGGGCGGGGTGATCACCGTCGCCACCGGCGAGGCCGCGGGCTGGGTGCATGCGGAGGTGCGCGACAACGGCCCCGGGCTCGGGCCGGCGGATTTCGCGAAAATCTTTTCACCCCATCAGCCTTTGTCGGCGAAGCCGACGGGCGCGGGCGAGGACTCGACCGGCCTCGGCCTGTTCATCGCGCGGGAACTGCTCACCTTGCAGGGCGGGCGGCTCGAGGTGCAGTCCCAGCCGGGCAGCGGCGCGGTTTTCCGCGTGCTCCTGCCCGTCGCGGCCAGATCGGACCCGGCCTGATCAGCCCAGCCCGTTGCGCAGGCACCAGCGCACCAGCGTCGGCACATCATGCAGGTCGAGCTTGGCGAGGATGCGCGCCCGGTGTTTTTCGACGGTGCGCGGGCTCAGACCGAGTTGGCCGGCAACCTCCTTCGACACCAGGCCGCGGGCGACGAGCCGGACGATCTCCTGCTCGCGCCCCGAGAGCACCTCGGCACCGAGGCGGGGCAAGGGCGGTTCGCTGGCCATCGACGAGGGCACCGGCGGCGGGACGGTGGCGGAAAAAAACATGCCGCCATCGAGCACGCACTGCACGGCGCGGTCGATTTGCTCGAGGGGGGAATTTTTGTCCACAAAACCCGCCACCCCGAGTGACAGCAGTTCGGCCGGCAATTGGGCTTCCGGGTGAGCAGTCAGCATCACGACCCGGGTGCCGATGCCGCGCTGCCGCAGGGTGCGCACAAGATCGCGGCCGTCCATGTCGCGCAGATAAAGATCGGCGATCAGGAGATCGGGCGGGGCGGCCAGACAGGAGGCGAGCGCTTCGCGACCGTCGCCAAAGTCGAGCAGCGACTGCGGCTGGAATCGCCGTTGCAGCGCGTCCTTCAGCAGGCCGCGGAAAGTGGCGGTATCATCTACCAGGACAAAGCGCAGCGGGGGGGGAGGCGGGGTGGGCATGGCCAAGTTGAGCACACGCATGTCCCGGCCCACTGCAAGACCGGGCTGAATTACGTAGTTATACGCCATCAAGCCGGTAGAGGCGTCCCTCTAGGCGGCCACGGTGATTCGGACTAGAGTTGGCGCACCCCGCATACCCCCGCCGGACTTTCCTGTCGGGAGGCGCCCTGCTGCGTTGCAACAAATGGCATTCGATGAATTGACGGCCCAGCAACCGAAGCGAATATTGGAAAAGTTCACCCGGATCAATCCCCCCAAAAAAACGTGTCGCCCCACCCTCATCTCGTCGCGGACGCCAAAGCCGCTGCCACTGAAGCGATCGAACATCCCGCCAACTTCGGCCTGCGCCAATGGTCCGGCTGGATTCTCGGACCCGGTGCGTTGCTGATGACCCTGCTGGTCCCGCCCCCCGACGGCCTGAGCGTCGAAGGCTGGCGCACGGCCGGTGCGGCGATGTTGATGGCGGCGTTTTGGATCTGCGAGTCCGTGCCGATCCCGGTGACCGCGCTGCTGCCGCTGGTCTTGTTTCCCGCCCTGCACCTCGGCGATATCCGCGAGACGGCCGCGCCGTTTGCGAATCCGGTGATCTATCTTTTCCTCGGCGGCTTCCTGATCGCCCTGGCGATGCAGCGCTGGGGCCTTCATCGGCGCGTCGCCATCAATCTGATCGGCGCGATGGGCACGCGACCCGCCCGCCTCGTGGGCGGCTTTCTCCTCGCCTCGGCCGCCGTCAGCATGTGGGTCAGCAACACCGCCACCGCGCTGATGATGCTGCCCATCGCCCTGTCTATTGTCCAAATGATGCCGGCGACCGGCAGCAATACCCGGGCTCGGCAAACGTTCGCCGCCGCGCTGATGCTGGCGGTGGCCTATGGGGCTACGACCGGCGGCATGGCCACGCTGATCGGCACTCCACCCAACGCCCTGCTCGCGGCCTATGTGGGCAAAGTCTACGGCTTAACGATCGGCTTCGGCCAATGGATGCTCCTCGGTGTGCCCGTGATGCTCGTCACGTTGCCCATCGTCTATCTCGTGCTGACGCGCGTCAGCTTCAAACTCGACCAGGGCGAAATCCCCGGCATGGCGGAGCGCATCAAGTCCGAGCGCGCCGGCCTCGGGCCCTGGTCGCGGGGCGAGGTCGGCGTGCTCGTGGTGTTTGGGCTCACGGCCCTTGGCTGGATCTTTCAACCGCTGCTGGCCAGGAGCCTGCCGTTGCTGACCGACACCACGATCGCGATCATGGGGGGACTGCTGCTGTTCTTCATTCCGATCAGCCTGAAGCGCGGGGAATTTTTGATGAACTGGGAGGCGACCAAGGGACTGCCCTGGGATGTCCTCCTCCTGTTCGGCGGCGGCCTGAGCCTCGCAGGCAACATCGAGAAACACGGCCTCTCGCGCTACTTCGGAACCCTGTGCGCGGGGTTGGAAGGCATCCCGATGATGGCCATTCTCTGCGTCGTGTGCTTCGGCATTTTGATGCTCACCGAGCTGACGAGCAACACCGCGACCGCCGCGACCTTCCTGCCCATCGCGGCGGCACTCGGGACGAGCCTCGGCGAGAATCCTCTGCTCTTTCTCATCCCCACTGCGCTCGCGGCCAACTGCTCCTACATGCTGCCGGTGGGGACGCCGCCCAACGCCATCGTCTTCGGCAGCGGCCACATCACCCTCCCGCAGATGGCCAAGGCCGGCATGTGGCTCAACGTCCTGCTCGTGCCCATCATCATCGGCCTCGTGCTGCTGTTGGGACGTTTCGTCTTCGGCATCGAACTGGGGGTGCTGCCGGCGTGGGTTCGGTAGACTTTGCCGTGCGTTCTTCAGCAGGCCGCGGAACGTTGCCGTGTCGCGAATTTCAGCGGGCTGGGGGTGGCGGGGCCGGGCATGGCCAGCTTGAGCACACGCATGTCCCGGCCCACTGCAAGACCGGGGTGGATTGCGTAGTTCTACGCCATCCAACGGGGGAGGCGTCCCTCTAGGCGGCGGCGGCGAGACGGACTAGAGTCAGCCCACTCTGCACCCAGCCCGGCGGACTTTCCGGACGGGAGGTGCCACGCCACACCCCAATCCCCTCTTCTGTCCCGTTATGATATCTTTGCGCTCTGTCCTCTATGTTATTGCAGGCCTGATGGGCGGGGTGGCCCCGGCGGCCGAGGCGTCCACTCGCAACAACTTCGCCTTTGAGAGCGGCGGCCACCAGCTGACGGTGTGGTATCACCGGCCGGCCGGGCTCACGGCGGACGCCCCCGTGCTTTTTGTCATCCACGGGGTGGGGCGGAACGCCGAGGAATACCTGAGCGACTGGATCGAGTATGCGGACCAAAAAAACTTCCTGCTGGTGGTGCCGGAATTTTCCAAGACGGAGTTTCCCGGCGAGGAAGCCTTCAACTCGGGCAACCTCTTCGATGCGGCTGGCCAGCCCCGGCCCCGCGAGCAGTGGTCTTACAGCATGATCGAGCCGATATTCGATGCCGTCCGGGAGCGGCTGGGCAGCGGCCGGAACGACTACATGATCTACGGCCACTCGGCCGGGTCGCAGTTTGTGCAGCGTTTCCTGTATTTCGTGCCGGAGGCGCGGATCACCCGGGCCATCGCCGCCAATGCGGGCTGGTATATGCTGCCGGAGCTGGCGACCGAGTTTCCCTACGGCCTCAAGGGCACTCCGGCGGACGCGGCGGCGCTGCGCACGGCCTTCGCCCGGCCGGTGGTGGTGCTGCTCGGCGAGGCCGACACGGATCCCGGGCACCAGAGCCTGCGGCATACCCCCGAAACCGACGCGCAGGGACTCCACCGCTTTGCCCGTGGCCGATATTTCTTTGCGCGGGCCATGGCGGCGGCTGATGCCATGGAAACACCCTTCAATTGGAAACTGGCCACAGCCCCCGGCATCGCCCATTCTAACAAGGGCATGGCACCCTTTGCCGTCCGCCAGTTGTTTCCCGAATAATTTCCCCACCCACCCCCAGCACCATGAGCCCAACCAACAGCCCCACTCGCCGAAACTTCGCCGCCGCCTGGCTGGCGAGCTCGGTTATCGCCGTGACGCTTTCTGCCCAGCAGGTCACTCCGCCGGCCGTCGCTCCGGCGGCCCCCGATGAGCAAGTCGTCCAACTCGACCGCTTCACCGTCACCGGCACGAACATCCGCCGGCTCGACCAGGAAAAGACCCTGCCCGTCACCGTGCTCGACCAGCAGGCGATGGAGGCCCGCGACGCGTCGCAGGCTTCCGATCTGCTCACCTCCCTTTCGCAGGTCACCGGCCTGCCCGGCAACGAGACCGCCACCCTTGGCGCCACCGCGCGCGGCGACAACGCCACCGTCTCGCTCCGCGGCATTCCCTCCAGCAACACGCTTGTGCTGTTGAACGGCCGCCGGCTGCCCCCGCATCCCATCAGCCAAGGCGAGGCCGGCGTGCCGACCCTCTCGACCAACGTCAACCAGCTGCCCAACCGCGGCCTCGACCGCATCGATGTGCTGCGCGACGGCGCCTCCTCCATCTACGGCACCGATGCCGTGGCGGGCGTGATTAACTACCTCACCCGCCGGAGCTTCGTCGGGACCGAGCTGCAACTGCGCTATGGCCAGACCAAGCTTGGTGACGGCGAGGAATACCGGGCCACCCTCACGCACGGCTTTGAGTTCGGCGGCGGCAAGGGCCACGGCATGGTCACCGTCGACTATTACGACCGGGCCGCGATGTTCGCCCGCGACCGTGATTTCTCCGCCGAGGCCGACAACAGCTACCGCGCCCCGGCGCCGTGGAATGTCTCGACCAACACCACCTTCAATCTGCGCTCCGCCACGACGGAATATGGCAACTACCTGCTCGGCACCATCACGGCCACGGACGCCTTCGGCAGTGTCACCGGCTTCGCCGGCGCGCGCCCGGCCGGCGTGCCCGCCACCCTGGCCTCCGCCGCCGGCGTGTTCTTCCTCGCCCCCAACGGCACCGGCGGCGTGCAGTTCCTGACCGCCACGCCCAGCCGCGCCGGCGTCACCAGCACCTACTATTGGAACAACAACGCCTACCGCGTCATCCAGCCCGAGACGCAGCGCACCACGATCTTTGCCAGCGGTGACTACGAGCTGAACCCGCGCCTCTCGGCCTTCGCCGACCTGGGCCTGTATCGCGCCGACTCGCTGACGGTTCGCGAACCCGACGGCATCACCCAGAGCACAGACGGTTTCATCATCGTGCCCGCCACGAACCCCTTCAATCCCTTCGGCACCCGCTTCTGGTCCACCACCGGCGCGGCCAACACCGACGGCACCCCGCGGCTCACCGGCACGCCCTCCGCCGTCTCCATCACCAACAAGCGCCTCACCGACCTGATGTCCCGCACCTCCACCGTCACCAGCACGGTCTATCGCGGCGTCGCCGGCCTGCGCGGCAAACTCTTCGACACCTGGTCCTGGGAAGGCGCGCTGCTCTTTGCCGAAGCCACGACGGATGATGACGAGGAAGGCCCCAGCCGGAAGAGTCTGCTGAGGACCGCCATCAACCAGACCGACCCGTTGCTGACCTTCAACCCCTTCACCCGCACCTTCGCGGTGCAGGGCGGCACGCTGGTCGTCACCGGCGACTACAAGAATCCGGAGTTCGTGCAGCAGGCCTTCCGCTCCTCGTTTGTCCGCACCGGCGTGACCACGCTCGGCAGCGGCGATTTCCGCGCCAGCGGTGATCTCTGGCCGATCTGGGGCGGCAACACCATCGGCGCGGCCTTCGGTGGTGAATACCGTTACGAAGGCTACGACGACAGCCGTCCGCCCTTCGCCGGGTTGAATCCCGCCGGTTCCGGTCTGGACCCGACCTCGAACGACTTCCTCGGCTTCTCGCCGAATTCCGACACCCACGGCACCCGCCGGGTGTTCGCCGCCTATGCCGAGACCATCGTGCCACTCGTCGGTAACAACTTCAAACTCCCGCTCGTCCGCTCGCTCGAGCTCTCCGCCTCCGCGCGCTTCGAGAGTTATTCCGACTTCGGCGACACCACCAAGCCCAAGCTGGGGCTGAACTGGCGGCCGTATTCCTGGATGATGGTGCGCAGCTCCTACAACGAGGGCTTCCGCGCGCCCAATCTCGCGCAGTTGTTCACCGGCACGCTCATCCGCACCGTGACCGGCAGCACCGACACCTATCGCAGTCCCGTCACCGGCCTGCCGACCGACGGCCCGTCGAACCGCCGCAGCGTGGCCTCCGGCAACCCCGACCTCCAGCCCGAGGAGTCCAAGGGCAAGTCCGCCGGCGTGGTGATTGATGTCCCGATGATCAAGGGCCTCTCCCTCGGCGTGGATTACTGGGAAGTCGCGCAGACCAGCGTGATCGCCTCCTCCGGCTCGATCGCCGACGACAATCAGGCGCTCAACGCCGCCACGCAGGCCGCGCTCGCCGCCGGCCAGACCATCGGGGCCATTGACCTCGGTTCGGGCACGGCGAACTACCGGGGCGACGGCTCGGTCGTCCGCCTCGCGGTGACGCAGGCCGACCGCGACGCCTTCGCGCTCTACAACTCCACGCGCACCCCGGCCAACCAGAGGGCCGTGGTCGGCGCGATCGACATCCTGCGCGTGACCTACTTCAACCGCTCCTCCCAGTTCGTGAACGGCCTGGACTTCGACCTGACCTACCGCTTCCCCGCGATGGCGATTGGCAACTTCACCTTCAACACATCGTGGACCAAGCTCATCGATTTCCATGCCTACAACTCCGCCGGGGCCTCGCGCACCGAGCTGCTCTGGGGCAACTCCGCCGCCGTCGGCGGCGCGACCCCCAAGTGGCGCGGCAGCGCCACGCTCAACTGGCGCCGCCAACAGTGGAACGCCAGCCTCTCGGCGTTCTACACCGGCGACTACAGCGATGCCGGGGCCACCACGACCCAGTCCATCGCCGAGTCGCTCGGCAATCCGAAATACATCGTGCCGGTCTTCACCAACGGCAGCACCGTCTACCGCTACCGCGTGAATGACTCGATCAGCTACAACGCCAGCGTCTCCTACCGGATCCGCCACGACCGCAAGTGGCTTAACGACACGACCGTCCGCGTGGGCGTGGTGAACCTCCTCAACGCCACGCCGCCGCTCTCCAGCGACTCGCGCGGTTACGATCCGTCGGTCTACAACCTGATGGCGCGCGGCCAGTCTTGGTCCGTGCAGATGACCAAGAAACTCTGAGATCAGGCCGGAGTGGCCCCCAAAAACATGACTGCTCATGTCATCGCGAGGTGCGCGAAGCGCGCCGTGGCGATCCACCCCCTCGACTGGCTCGGGGCCTTGAGCCTGTCGAAACGGCTGGATTGCTTCGTCGTTTCACTCCTCGCAATGACCGGGAGGAGTAATTTCTTTTCGTAACTCGCCCTGGCGTAATTTCTGATTCGTTTCAGCCTCAATTCAGCCGAGGGTGGCCTCATGCCGGGTGCCACCCTCTGATCATCCCCCATGGAATATCTCCGCTCCCTCCATGTCCAGGTGCTCGCGGCCATCGCGCTGGGCGTGCTGCTGGGTGTCATGGCGCCGGACTGGGCCGTGCCGCTCAAGCCGCTGGGGGACGGCTTCATCAAGATGCTGATCGCGCCGATCAGCTTCACCACCGTGGTGGCGGGGATCGCGGGCCTGGGGGACATGAAGAGGGCCGGCCGGGTGGGGGTGAAGGCGCTCGTCTGCTTTGAAATCGTCACGACGCCCGGGGCGCAGAAAGGCCTGCGGAGCTGATTCCCTGGGATGGCAGTTCCGCGTCACATGGCCCTCGGTCTGCTGTCCGCCGTTCTCTGGCTGACGGCCGCCGCCGCGCTGCCGGTGCGGGTCGAGCCGGTCTTCGGCGCGCGCGGGATGGTGGTGGCCGGTCATCCGCAGGCGGCGCAGGCCGGGCTGGAGACGCTTCAAGCCGGGGGCAACGCCATCGATGCCGCCGTCGCCGTCTCGCTCGCGCTCGGCGTGGCGGAGCCCTACGGCTCCGGGCTCGGCGGCAAGCTCATGCTCCTCCATTACGAGGCGGCCACGGGGAAGACCTACGCCGTGGACGCGATGGATGCGGCCGGCTCGCTCGATGTGGCGGCCTACCTGAAGCGACCGGAAGAGGATCGCAGTTATGGCTATGGCTCGGTCTGCGTGCCGGGACTGGCGGCGGGCCTGTGGGCGGCGCATCAGAAATGGGGCCGGCTGAAATGGGCCGACGCTGTTGCGCCGGCGATCAACCTGGCCCGCGAGGGCTTTGAGATTTTGCCGAAGACCCGCGAGTTTTTCGCCGACCAGGAAAAGAAACTCCGGCGCGGCGACACCGAGATCGCCCGGCTTTACCTGCCGGACGGGCAGTTGCCCGCCGTCGGCTCGCACCTGGCCAACGCGGATCTCGCGCACACCCTCGGGCTGATCGCGCAGCACGGGCGCGACGGTTTCTATCGCGGTCCGGTGGCCGAGGCGATCGTGGCGGCGGCGCAAAAGGGCGGGGGAGCGCTGACGCTCGCTGATCTTGCCAGCTACGAAGCGCGTTTTGTCGAGCCCATCGGCATCGATTTTCGCGGATATCGCCTGCTGGCGGGCCCGCCGCCGACCAACGGCGCGCCGCTCTTCCTCGCCATCATGAAGGTGCTGGAGGATGAGTCGTTCGCCGGCGGTCCGCTCCGGTCCGCGGCCAACCTCGACCAGATCGGCCGCGCTTGGCGCGAGGTGCAGCCGCTGGTGCAGCGCAGCATCGGGGATGCGCCCGAGGCGTGGTTCAACTTCGAGAAACTCGTTGCCCCCGACTCCATTCAGGCCATCCGGGCGAAAATCCGCGCACCGGCCGAACCCGGCCTCAAGGTGGCGGGATGGGATGACAGCGGCTTTTCCGCCAGCGCGATGGCCGCCACAACGCATTTCGTCGTCGCGGATGCGGCGGGCAACATCGTCTGCGCCACGCAATCCCTAAGCCTTCATTTCGGTGCGGGTGTCGTGCCTCCCGGCACCGGCGTCGTGCTCAACGACTCGATGAGCAATTTTGCGTTCAGCGATCCCGTCAGCATCAACTATGTGGCATCGGGCAAGCGGTCGCGCAGCACCATTGCCCCGACGCTGGTCTTCCGCGGCGGCAAACCGGTCCTGGCCATCGGCATCCCCGGGGCGTCGAGGATCCCGACCGCGCTGCTGCAGGCGCTGCTCGATCGCCTGGCCCTCGGCCGGCCGCTCGCCGAGGCCATCGGCGACACGCGCGTGCATTTCGACCGCAATTGGAGGAAGGACAACGAGGAAACCTTCGAGGCGGAAAGTTCGTTGCCGGCTACCGACGCTGAGGCCTTGCGCCAGCTCGGTTGGAAAGTGGAATTGGTCGAGGCTGCCGGCACCGGGCGGAATTTTGGCGGCATCAACGCCATCGAATTGGTGCCCGGGGGCGGCTACACCGGTTATGCTGATCCCCGCCGCACCAACGCGGCCGTCGGGTATTGAAGGCCCACCGCCACCGGAAATTGCCGGGGCGGACGGAAAAGTATCTTGGCTCAAGACCGGTTGGCGGCATAAGGAACCGGTAAGACCGGCATGAACTCCGCAACCGCCACCCCAGCTGCCTCGAGAGTGGACGTGCTGGTGCGCGAAGTCGGCCCGCGCGACGGACTGCAGTCGATCAAGCCGACGATGCCCACCGGGGCGAAAAATCGCTGGATTGCGGCGCTGGCGGCCAGCGGGCTTCGCACTATCGAGGCCGGCTCGTTCGTTTCGCCCAAACTTTTGCCGCAGATGGCCGACGCGGCCGATACCGTGAAGCAGGCGCGGACGATTCCGGGTCTTACGGTGGCCGCCCTGGCCCCGAACCTGCGGGGTGCGCAGGATGCCGCCGCGGCCGGGGCGCACGAGCTCGTCATCCCGGTTTCGGCCTCGAATGAGCACAGCCTCGCCAATGTGCGCATGACGACCGAGCAGGCCGTGGCTGAGGTGAAAAAAATCTGCGCCTGGCGCGACACCCTGCCGGCCGGCAGCCGTCCCGTCGTGGGCATTGCGATCTCGACCTCCTTCGGCTGCTCATTGTCCGGGCCGGTCAGCGAGGACCGGGTGGTTGCGCTGGCGGTGCAACTGGCCGCTGGCGGCGCCGACACCGTGCATCTCGCCGACACCGTCGGTTACGCCAACCCGGTGCAGGTGAAGCGGCTCACCGCGCGGGTAAAACGCGAGCTGGGCGACAAGCTGGGGGCCGGGCATTTCCACAACACCCGCGGGCAGGGGCTGGCCAACGCCGTCGCCGCCCTGGAAGCCGGGGTCACCACGCTGGATTCATCGCTCGGCGGCCTGGGAGGCTGTCCGTATGCGCCGGGCGCCACCGGCAACATCGTGACGGAGGATCTGGTGTTTCTGCTCGAATCGATGGGCCTGCGCACGGGAATCGACCTGGGAAAACTCGTCGCCGCCCGCGCGCTCGTCGCGGAGGCCCTCCCGGGCGAGCCGCTTTACGGGCACTTCGCCGACGCCGGCCTGCCCAAGGGGTTCACTTACGCCGGCGACCGAACGCGGCCCGGCGGCATTACTTGAACTGCTGCGCAACCTTCCAGCCGAGCCAGACTCCGGCCACGCTGCCGACACCGCTCAACAGGAAGCAGCCGAGAAATTCCAGGCCGACGGCCCCGCCCAGAAACCAGCCCGCATAGCCGACCACCGTGGTGCCGACAAAGATGCAGAGCTTGTTCATGGGTTGGGTTTGAACAACGGGGTGGGGAATTCCGGGTCGCGGATGTTGCCTTTCATGGTCAGCCAGGGGCGGACATCGGCGATGAGGCGCTGGTCATTGACGAGCGGGTCGGACGCGACCAGCTCCTTGGCTTCCTCGAGCGAGGCGCACTTGAAGATGAAGATGCCGCGCCAGTCGCCGCGATCCATGAACGGCCCGGCGACGAGCAATTTCCCCGCGTTGGCGAGGCGGTTGATATTCGCCATGTGCGCGGCCTGGCCGGCGGCAAGTTCCTCCTTGGTGCCGGTGCCCGCCTTGGGTCCGCGGGTGAGCAGGCAAAAGTAATAGATCGTCATGTCGGGCGGCAGTTGCGGGGTGGGCGGCTTGGCGGGCGCAGGGTCGCTTTGTGCGCCCAGCAGAAGGCAGCAGACGAGGAACAGGAAGAGGATGCGGGTGACCATGCCGCCAGTGTGCCGCACCCCCGGCGCCCCGGCGAGCCTGGTTTGACTGAAACCGAAGGATGCGGAGCCGGAGGGGCCCGTCAGCTCTCCGAGTGCGGTTCAAGGCCGACGAGTCGAGAGAGATGTCACGTATTTGCTCACGGCTTGGGGTGTGACCCCGAGCAGGCGGGCGGCCTCGCTCTGGTTGCCGCCGGTTTTTCGCAACACGGCGCGGACGAGATCGAATTTGACTGCCCGGAGATAATCCTCGAGCGAGAACCCCTGGCGGATCCGTGGCGGGGAGACCGTGATGACGTTGGCCATGTTGAGACCGAGATCGAGGGCGATGTCAGTCTCCTGGATGGTGCTCCCCTCGGCCTGAACGACGGCGTGTTCGACGACGCGGCGAAGCTCGCTGATGTTGCTCGGCCAGGAATGGCTTTCGAGCTTGGCCAGGGCGCCGGAGGAGAAGCGACGGGGGCGCGGGAGGGTGCGGTTGAGGCGATCCAGTTCGTCGTGAGCTAGCAGGGCGATGTCGGCGGCATGTTCCCGCAGGGGCGGCAGGGTGACGGCATTGAGCTTGAGCCGCTCCCAGGCCTCGGCGGGGAAGCGGGCGAGGCGGACCTCGGCCTCCAGGTCGCGGTCGGACGTGAAGATCAGGCGGCAACTCATCCGCACGGGTGAGCGGCTGCGTCCGACGTAGTAATGTCCGGCATCCGCCGCTTTCAACAGGGCGAGCATGACCTCGGCGGGCAGGTGCTGGCACTTGATGAGCACGAGGGTGCCGCCGTCCGCCTGCCGCAGTTTGCCCTCGGCTTCGCGGGATTCTTCGCCGAAGAGCACGGCCTCGAAGATGGCGCCCGCGACGGCCGCGCAGTTGAAGATGATGAGCGGGCGGTCGTGCCGCGGCCCCAACTGGTGCAGGAGGGCGGCGAAGATCTGCTTTTGCGTGCCCGGCTCCCCTTGCACGAGCAGCGGGGCGCCGTGTCGGCTGAGATGAACGGCCTGCTCCATCGTGCGGGGCGTGAAATAATGGCGGGGCGCGGCGTGGTCCGGGGCCTGCAATTCGGCGTCGTCCCAACGGTCGCGTTTGGTGCCGAGCAGGGCGAGGGTTTCGGGGGTCAGGCGCGCGAGAGGTTTGCTCCAGTCGAGTTCGCGCAGCTGGCGGGCCCCGGCGAGGCCGTCATGCACGGTGCGCCGGAAATTGAGCAGGCGCGCCGGCACCTCGCCGGCGGTGACGATCAGCACGAGGCACGCATGCACTTCGGGCGGACAGGAAAGCAGCGATATGTGCAGGGTCTGGCCGTCCGCCTCTCGCACCAAGTCCGAGAACAGCGGGCGCAACTGGCCGAGGATTTCGGCGTGCTGCGTGCTGTCGGCCAGTTCGATCGCCCGCGCCGCGACCGGCAACTTGGGATGCAGGCGGGCGATGGCCGACCGGGTGCGCTCGGCCTCTTCGTGGCGGTGCGACCGGCTGAGCAGGACCACCCGGGCGAAAACGCGCGCGTCGAGGACGGAGAGCACGGGTCCCTTGAGCCGTCCATCCTCGTGTCCCTCGGTGTAATACGGGTCGTTGGAGCCGACAAAAGTGACGAGGATGGGGCGGGACATGGGGCGATGGCTTTGCAACGCATGTTGCAGACTTAAACGGGCATTGAAATCATTCTTTTTGCCGCTTGGGCCGGATCTGCTCTTGTGCGGTTCACCCCAATGCCCCGATTTCCCGTCCGATTAGTCGCCTGGTTGCCGCGCGCCCTGTCTCGCGGGTGTCTGCGCACCGCGCTGGCTCCGATGCTGTCTTGGCTGGCCGGGCCGATGCACGCCGACGCTACCCCCTTGCGGGTGCAACTGACCGGCCAGTCCCTGATCAAGCATGACCTGCGTGCGGTCCACGCCGGGGAGTTTCCGGCGCTCACCGGCTTCCTCCGCGCCGGCGCTCCGCACGTGAGTTTCACTAATCTGGAGACGGCCATCGAGGGACCGTTCGGCGGCACGCCCACGCGGCAGAACGAATACCAGCACGCGGCCGACCCCGTGGTGCTCGATTGCTTGAAGGAGCTCGGATTCAATCTTCTCTCCACGGGCAACAACCACTCGTGGGACCTCGGCACGCCCGGCATTCTCTCCACCCTGCTCGAAGTGGACCGGCGCGGTTTCATCCGTGCCGGCACCGGGCGAAATCTGGGCGAGGCGTCCGCACCCGCATTCCTGGAGACCCCCGCGGGCCGCGTGGCGCTGGTGGCCCTGGCCTCGGGCCGCCTCCGCCCCGGGGCCGCGGCCACCGCGGAACGGCCGGGGGTCAACGAAGTGCGGCTCGACGCCGAGCGCCGCCTGATCGTCGAGGATGCCGAGCGGGTCTTCGCCGCCATCCGATTCGCCGCCACCCAGGCCCGGACGGTGATTGTCTACCAGCACGACCACTACTGGGAGGAGAACCGGCTGCTCACGCCGGATTGGAAGAAGAATTTTGCCCGGGCCTGCATCGACGCCGGGGCCGCTGTCTTCGTGTCCCACGGCGTGCCGCAATTGCACGGCCTTGAGATCTACCGCAACCGGCCGATCTTCTACGGATTGGGCAGCCTGATCTTCCACACCATCACCAAGCCCGGGCATTACGCGCCCGAGGTGTGGCAATCGGTGGTGGCGGATCTTGAGCTGCGGGACGGCCGGGTCGCGGAAATCCGCCTGCGCCCCGTGTTGCTGAACGAGCATGGCGCTGACCCGGCGCGTTTCAACGAGACGCGCGGCGCTCCGCGTCCGGCCCGCGGCGCCGACGCTCGGCGCGTGCTCGAGCATTTCGCGGCGCAATCCGCCGAGTTCGGCACGGTTCTCCTCTACGACGGCGATGCGGCCCGGGTCGCGCTGCCGCCGGCCACTCTTTCCACCAACCAACCCCGATGAAAAACCACCCACGACTGTCCGCTGCCGCGGCCTTGCTGTCCGCCGCCGCTTTGCTCCCCGCCCAGACCGCGCCCAAGGCGCCCGAGACCTTGCAACTCGAAGCTTTCACTGTCACGGGCACCTACCTGAAGCGGCTCGATCAGGAGAAGGCCCTGCCGGTCACCGTGATCCTCGACGAGGATCTGCGTGCCCGCGGCGTCGCGACCCCGGCGGAGCTGTTTGCCAGCCTGCCGCAGGCCGGCCGGGTGCCCATCACCGAAAGCCAGGCTTCCGGCGCCGATGCCCGCGGCGATATCGCCACCGTCAGCCTCCGCGGGTTGGGATCCGGCAACACGCTGGTCCTCCTCAACGGCCGCCGTCTGGCACCCCATCCCATTTCCATGCCCGAGGGCAACATCGGCGTGCCCAGCATGGCGACCAACATCAACGTCCTGCCCGCCGCCGCCATCGCCCGCATCGAAGTGCTGCGCGACGGCGCCTCCGCCATCTACGGCACGGACGCAACCGCCGGGGTGATCAACACCATCCTGCACCGCGGTTACGACGGCTTTGAACTTTCGACGCGCTACGCCACCACCGAGCATGGCGGCGGCACCGAGTGGCGGGCGACCCTCTCCGGCGGACTCCGCTTCAACGACAACCGCACCAGCCTCGTCTTCAATTACGATTTCCTCAATCGCGAGGAGATCCGCAACGCCGACCGCGACTTCTCCCGCAATGCCGACCTTCGCCTGCGCGCCCCGGCGCCCTGGGACGGCTCGACGGCCGACAACTCCGCCGATGTGCGCTCCGATCGCGGTTTCTTCGGCCGATTCCAGCGTGGCACCGTCAACGCCAACAACACGGTCACCGGATCCCGTCCGGCGGGCGTCACCTCCGCCCAGTTGGCCACCAACGGCACTTTCTACTTCGTGCCTTCGGCTCCCGGCGCCAGCACCCGTGTGCTTCAGGCGACGGAGCCAAACCGGGCCGTGGGCTCGCCGGTCGGCGACTATTACATGAACGTGAACGCCTTCCGGTTTCTTGTTCCCGAGACCCGCCGGCACAACCTCTACGCCTCCCTCGACCACCGGTTCTCCCCCAATCTGACCTTTTTCTCCGATCTCAACCTCTACCGCTCGGATTCGCACAACGAACGCGAACCCTCGCGCGTCGATTCCACGGCCGACAACAACATCTTCGTCTCCGCGGACAACCCCTTCAACCCCTTCGGCTCGCGTTTCTACGACTCTGCCGGTGCGCCCAATGCTGACGGCACGCCTCGGCTCACCGGCACGCCTTCGACGGTGGTGCTCACCCGTGTCACCCTGCCCGAGTTCGGTCCGCGGCTCATCGACGTGCGCTCCGAAACCTGGCGCGCCGTGGCCGGCCTGCGCGGCGTCGCCCTCGAAAAATGGAATTGGGAAACCGCCGCGCTTTATTCCCGCGCGCAGACCGTCGACCTCGAGTCCAACGCCATCAAGGAAAGCCAGCTCCGCGCCGCCGCCGAGCGCACCACCAGCGCCGCCCTGAACCCGTTCATGACGACCTTCTCCGTCGTCAGCGGAGCACTGGTGGCGAGCGGCACGCCGTTCGTGAACCCCGAGTCCGTCATTGCGCCGTTGCGCGGCACCTTCTACCGCCGCGGCGAGACCTCCCTCGCCAGTTGGGATTTTCGCGTCAACGGCCCGCTCTGGGAGATGCCCGCCGGGCCCCTTTCCATGGCGGCCGGCGGCGAATACCGGCGCGAAACCTACATCGATTTCCGCGACGCCGAGTCTGGCCGGCTCAGTGCTGCCGACGTCGCCGCCCTCGGCCTGCAGAGCCGGCTTATCGGCGACAACAACTACATCCAGGTCAGTCCCTCTGACAACACGGACTCCTCCCGCAACGTCACCGCCGCCTTTGCCGAGGTGGCCGTGCCGCTGGTCGGCCGGCGCGAGGGCGCGGGTTTGCAATCGGTCGAACTGTCGGGCGCCGTCCGTTTCGAGAAATACTCGGATTTCGGCGACACCACCAAGCCGAAACTCGGTCTCTCCGCCCGTCTCTTCGATTGGGTCATGGTCCGCGGCTCCTACAACCAGGCCTTTCGCGCGCCCAATCTCGCCTCGCTCTTCTCCGGCGCCGTCCAGCGCAGCATTACCGGCGTAAACGACGCCTACCGCGCCACGGTCACCGGCTCGTCCGACGACGGCACCACCGCCCGGCGCGTCTCCCTGCGCACCGGCAACCGCGCCCTCCGGCCGGAGGAGTCCGACACCCTCACCTTTGGGGTGGTTTTCGAGCCGCCCGCGCTCAAGGGCTTCGCCTTCGGGATCGATTGGTGGCAAATGGAGCAGACCGACGCCATCACCCGCCTGGATGCGGGCAACATCATCGCCGAGGACACGGCCCTGCTCCTCGCCGCCAACACGGCGGCCATTGCCCGCCCGGTCGACCAGGTGGATCTCAGCGCCGCAGGCAGCGCGAACATCATCCGCAACGCCGTGACCGCGGCCGACCTCGCCACCTTCGCCGCCTACAACGCCTCCCGCCCCCGCGACCAGCAGCGCGCCGCCGTCGGCACCCTCCGCTTCGTCGGCGAGTCCTACCTCAACGCCGCCGGGCGCAAGCTCTCCGGCCTCGATTTCCTCGCTTCCTACCGCAGTCCGAAAACCGCCTGGGGTGTTTTTCGCGGCACGCTCGAGGCTTCGCACCTGCGGAAATTCGACGAGACGCTCGTGGCCGGCGGCCCGGCCAGCGATCTGAGCTGGACCGACGGCAACACCCGATGGAAGGGTTCGTTCACCCTGCAATGGAGCCGCGGCCCCTGGCAGGCGGGCTGGGTCACCGAATACACGGGACGCACCAAGGATCCATCCCTGCGCACCACCGCCACCGGGGCCCACATCTCCAGCGAGGGCTTCTACATCGTCGAGGAAAGCTGGTTGTCCCGGATCAGCCTCGGCCGGAAGTTTGACGACGGCTGGCTCAAGGGTGCCGCGATCCGCCTCGGCGTGAACAACCTCTTCGATGCCGAGCCGCCTTTCGCCCTGAGTGGCGAAACCGACGGTTTCTTCCGCGGCATCGGCGATCCGCGCGGCCGGAGTTTCTACGTCGAGTTCTCCAAGCGTCTCTGACCCGTCCTATCGGGTTGATTCTGCCGGCACGTGGGGCAGTTTTCCACGGTCGGGTTCTGACATGTCCACCACTTCCCCGTCACCGCTGACCATCCGGATTCCCGGCCCTGGTCAGTCCCTGCCGGTGATCTTTGATTCGCCGCACAGCGGCATGGAGTGGCCGCCCGACTTCCGGCCTGCCGCCCCGCGCGCGGCCATCCTCACCACGTGGGACGCCTACGTCGACGAACTTTGGGCCGGCGCGCCTTCACACGGCGCCACGCTCCTGGCCGCCTGTTTCCCGCGGGCCTACATCGATGCCAACCGCGCGGCGGACGATCTCGACCCCGCGCTGCTCGCTGCTCCGTGGCCCGGGCGCCTGGCCCCCACCGATTACAGCCGGCGGGGCATGGGGCTCATCCGGCACCTGGCGCTACCGGGCGTGCCGATGTATGACCGGCCTCTCTCCGTGGCCGAGGTCCAGCATCGCCTCGCGACCTGCTACCACCCTTACCGCGTCGCCCTCAAGAGCCGGCTCGACGCGCTTCACGCCGCCCACGGCGCCGTCTGGCACATCAACTGCCACTCGATGAAGTCGCGCGGCAACGGCATGAACGTGGATGACGGCGCGCCCCGGCCCGACATCGTGGTGAGCGATCGGAACGGACGCACGGCCCATCCCGACTTTACCCGTTGGACGGCCGACTGGTTTGCCGGCTGCGGTTTCAGCGTAAAGATCAATGAGCCCTACCGGGGCGGAGATCTGGTGGTGACCCACGGCGACCCGGCGGCCTCCCGCCACAGCATCCAGATCGAGATCAATCGCGCCTTGTATCTCGACGAAGCCGCCTGCGAGCGCGGCCCCCGTTTTGCCGAAATGCGCGGACACCTCGAAAGTTTTGCCCGGGCTGTTTGCGAATTGGCGCGGGAGCGGACGGCCCACAGGGTCGTGACATGAAGTCCGCGTCCGGCACGACCTTCCAACGCGCCCTCGACTGGATCGAGCGTGTCGGCAACGCGCTGCCACATCCGGCCACGCTGTTCCTGCTGCTCAGCGCGGGGGTCGTGGGCCTGTCTTGGTTGGCGGATGTCTGTCAGCTGCACGCGGTGAACCCGGTCAGCGGCGAACCGGTGCGGGCGCTGAACCTTGTCTCGGCCGACGGCCTGCGGCGTCTGGTCCTCGGCATCGTGCCGAACTTCATGAATTTCGCCCCGCTCGGCCCGGTGCTGGTCTGCCTGCTCGGGCTTTCGGTCGCGGAGCACAGTGGCCTGCTGGGGGCCTGCGTGCGGCTGGTGGTCGGTTTGACCCCGCGCCGGCTGCTGACCTTCATGGTGGTGTTTTGCGGCGCGATGTCGCACTCGGCGGGCGATGTGGGCTACGTGCTGTTGATCCCGCTGAGCGCCACGCTGTTTCATGCGGTGGGGCGGCACCCGCTGGCGGGCATCGCCGCGGCGTTCGCCGGCGTGTCGGGCGGGTTCGCCGCCAACCTGCTGCTGTCGCCGACCGATGTCGTGCTCGCCGGGCTCACGCAGGAGGCGGCACGAGCGCTGGCCCCGGCTTACGCGGTGTCACCCATGGCCAATTATTTTTTTCTGGCCGCCTCGGTGATCCTCATCACGGCCGTGGGCACCTTTCTTACCGACCGGGTGGTCGAGCCGCGGCTGGGCGCGTATCGCGGCGACGTGCCGGCCGAGCAGCTGGCGCCGCTCACGAGCGCCGAGCGCCGGGGCCTGGTCTGGGCGGGCACGGCGGTCCTGTTGATGGCGGCGGTCGTGCTGGCCGGTTTGCTGCCGGCGGGCGGCTTTCTGCAGGACCCGGCGAAGCCAGGGTTCATCGGATCGTATTTTGTGCGCGGTCTGACCTTTTTCATCTTTCTCTTCGGACTCGCGCCCGGGCTCGCCTACGGCTTCGCGGCGGGGTCGATCCGTTCCGATGCGGAGGTCTACCGCGGCATGCAGAAGAACATGGAACTCGTCGCCGGCTACCTGGTGATGGTGTTCTTCATCGCGCAGTTCGTGAACCTCTTCAACTGGTCCAACCTGGGTGTGTTGTTTGCGATCGAGGGTGCGGCCGTGCTCAAGACGCTCTCGCTCGGTCCGGTGCCGCTGCTGGTCGGGCTCATCCTGCTCACCGCGACCGTGGACCTCTTCCTCGGTTCGGCGGCGGCAAAGTGGGCCATCCTTGCGCCCGTTTTCGTGCCGATGTTCATGTTGCTTGGTTATTCGCCCGAGCTGACGCAGGCCACCTACCGCGTGGGTGACAGCATCACGAACATCGTCACGCCGCTCTCCTCAAACTTTCCGCTCGTGCTGATGTTTGTGCAGCGCTACCTGCCGAAAGCCGGCATCGGCACCATCATCGCCGCGATGCTGCCGTATTCCGCGGTCAACCTGGTAGGCTGGACCGCGATGTTGGTTGGGTGGTTGCTCCTCGGCTGGCCGGTCGGTCCCGGAGCTCCGCTATTTTACCCACATTGATCCTGCGAGGGTCGACGGTTTTTACACGCGAGAGGGGAAACGCCGCGCCTTATCCTGAACTGAAATTAACTGTTACCACCCGGTCCGGCTGGTCTTTCCGGTTTACTCACCCGCCGGATCCCGCGTAGGCTTGGGGGATGAAGTCTACCTCCAAGCCCCTGAGCAAGAACGTCCACCTGCTGCGCTGGGTGAAGAAGATGGCCGAGCTGTGCCAGCCGAATGCGATCCACTGGGTCGACGGCTCGCAGAGGGAATACAACGCGTTGTGTGCGCTGATGGTCAAGGGCGGCACCTTCATCAAGCTGAACCAGAAAAAGTGGCCCGGCTGCCATTACGCGCGCTCCGACGCCAGTGATGTGGCGCGCGTCGAGGACCGCACGTTTATCTGCTCGCTCTCCCAGGAGGCGGCCGGCCCGACGAACAACTGGGTCAACCCCTACGAGATGCGCAAGACCCTGCGCGGACTCTTCGCCGGCTGCATGAAGGGCCGCACGATGTATGTGCTGCCCTACAGCATGGGCCCGCTCGGCTCGCCCATGTCGCAGATCGGCGTGCAACTCACCGACTCGGCCTATGCGGTCGCCAACATGCGCATCATGGCCCGCATCGGCCAGAAGGTGTTCGACCTGATCGACAAGGATTTCAAGCGCGTCGTCCCCTGCGTCCACTCCGTCGGCGCCCCGCTGGCCAGGGGCCAGAAGGATGCCGCGTGGCCGTGCAACAAGGAGAAATACATCGTCCATTTCCCGGAAACCCGCGAGATCTGGTCCTACGGTTCGGGCTACGGCGGCAACGCGCTGCTCGGCAAGAAGTGCTTCGCGCTCCGCATCGCCTCGGCCATGGCGCGCGACGAGGGCTGGATGGCCGAGCACATGCTCATCCTCGGCGTCGAGAACCCGCAGGGGAAGAAGACCTATGTCGCGGCCGCGTTCCCGAGTGCCTGCGGCAAGACCAACTTCGCCATGCTCGTCCCGCCCGACGATATCGCGTGGATCAAGCCCGACGCCAACGGCCGCCTCCGCGCGATCAACCCGGAGGCCGGCTTCTTTGGCGTCGCCCCCGGCACCGGCAACAGCACGAACCCCAACGCCATGAAGGCGCTCGCGAAAAACACCATCTTCCCCAACGTCGCGCTGACCCCCGACGGCGGCGTCTGGTGGGAGGGCATGACGGAGACGCCGCCCGCCGAAGCCATCGACTGGCAGGGCAACCGGTGGACCCCCGACATCGCCAGGAAGAGCGGCGCCAAGGCGGCGCACCCGAACGCCCGCTTCACCGCGCCGGCCTCGCAATGCCCCACGATCGATCCCGACTGGGAGAAGCCGGACGGCGTGCCGATCAGCGCCATCATCTTCGGCGGCCGCCGCGCCACCACCATGCCGCTGGTTTACCAGGCGTTCAACTGGAGCAGCGGCGTCTATGTCGGCGCCACGATGGGTTCCGAGATGACCGCCGCCGCCGCCGGCACGATCGGCAAGGTGCGCCGCGACCCGATGGCCATGCTGCCGTTCTGCGGCTACAACATGGGCGACTATTTCCGCCACTGGATCAACATGCAGCGCAAGCTCACCGAGACGCCGCGCATCTTTCACGTGAACTGGTTCCGGAAGGACAAGGACGGCAAGTTCATGTGGCCCGGTTTCTCCGAGAACATGCGCGTGCTGAAATGGGTGGTCGACCGCGTGCGCGCCGGCGGCCGCGCCAAGGAGACGCCCATCGGCTGGGTGCCGCGTTACAAGGACATCGACTGGACCGGCATGGATTTCCCCGAGGCGAAGTTCGAGGAACTGCAGGCCTTCGACCGCGCCGCGTGGCGCGCCGAGGTGCTCGGCCACGAGGAGTTGTTCCTCGACCTGCACGCCTCGCTGCCCAAGGAGCTGATGTTCGAGCGCGAACTCCTCATCTGCCGCATGTAGGCCCCGAGGGATCATCTCCCGGTGGGCTGGGGCCTTATACCAATCGCCGTAACCTGAAGCGCGCCGCCTGTCGTCCGTAGCCTTGGCGAAGGATGATGGCGATCCAGCCCCTCGACCGGCTCGGGGCCTTGAGCTTGTCGAAACGGCTGGATTGCTTCGTCGCTCCGCCCTGCCATTGGCTTCGCGCGTGTCAGTGCATTGCGCGAGCCTCAATAGAACCTATCCGAATATCGAATCGGAAAATGCCGTGCTGTAGCGGCGGTCTATGACCGCCGAAGGCACGTCATCGGATTTTCGTCGTCGGTCATAGACCGCCGCTACAGGGCAGGCCATTGCTCGGATAGGTTCCTAATCCGGGCGGGAACCACGCAGGCGTTTGGCTGACTCGGGGGCGTCGAGGTAGTTTTCGCGGCTGACGACTTTGCGTCCCGATTTCCTTTCCAGCTCGCGACGGGCGTTGCCGGCCACGGTGCCACCTTGCTTCGCGGCCGCTTGGTTCGGAGCGAAACCCTGCGTGTCGGTAGTGCGGGCAATCTCGGTGGTGGCCGCCTCGCCGAGCATGGAGAAGATCAGCTCCAGATCGGTCATGTGATCGCGCAGGTTCTGGCGTTTCAAACCCTTGTGCGCGGCGTATTCCGACGGGGTGAGGCCGAAGGCGGCCTTCGAAATCTCGGCGGTGAGGATCGAGTATTCGCGCTGCTCCTTCACCCCGCGCTTTTTCCTCTCGTCGGTCAGCTCGTCGCGGATGGCGATGCTGCGCATACGCCGCTCGATCCACGCCTCGGAATAGCCCTTGGCCCGGTAGAGCGCGCGGGTGCGCTTGGTGGCCAGCTCCGGGTCCTCGATTTCCTGCACACGTTCATAGCCCACCTTGGCGAGCCAGCGTTTGAACGGCTCTGCCTTGGGGCTGGGGATGGACTGGATCAGGCGGAAGATGCCCTCGGTGTGCCAGCACGTGAGCTTTTGCCGCCCGCCGGCGGTAGGGAACTCCAGAGCAAGGGGGGTGGCAATTTGCCCCCCCCCTTTGAGGGCGTCGGCGAGAGCCGGGTCGCGGCGGCGCATGTCCTTGAAATAGCCCGTTGCGTTGGCGGAGTCGGTCAGCGCGGCGACGACATCGGTGATGACAAACCACCACTCGCCGGCGTGGAGTGTCTTGCGGATTTCCTTTTTCTGAAAAAGGGCGATGCGGGTTTCCATGGCGATTGGATTGGGGGAGAGGAAGGTTGGTGCCCCAAAAGGGAGCCAAACAGGACAGGGAATGGACGCAATCACGGCGTTATCATGCGGTCTGTCCGCCAAAACGTGGTTGGCAAATTCTTGCCGAAACAAATCCCCGGCGCATGGTTCCCAGAGCCATGCGCCTTTTGTTTCTCACCCTGCTCCTAACTCTCGGAACGGCCGCCCGCGCGGCGGACGAACCGCCCCCCGCAACCGATCCGCTGGCCGGAGCGCCGGAGCCGTTGGCGGAAGCCATCCGGCAATACGGCCGTGACGCCAACCGCTGGGCCTACACGCAGCGGAGAATCGTGTATAACGGCAAGGGGCGCGTCCAGGACGAGACCCTGGTGCGTTATGATCCCTCGCAACCCGACGATGTGCAATGGACCCTGCTCCAGCGCGACGGCCAGCCGGCGACCGAGGCACAGGTGAAGAAACACCGGAAGGACATGGCCAAGCGCGTCAAGGACCGCATGACCCTCGGGCAGTTGCTGGAGCTGTCCCGCGCCACGGTCACCAGCGAGACCGCCACCGATATAATCTACGAAGTGCCCTTGCGCAAGGGGGACAACCAGCGGCTGCCGCCGGAGAAATTTCAGGTCTTCGTGCATGTGGTCCGGGCGAAACCGGCCCTCGCGCTCATCGAGGTGAAGCTGCGCAGTTCCTGGCGGGTGGCGGGCGTCGTCAAGGTGAAAGCGGGCGATGTGCGGCTTGAGTTTGCCTCGGTGCTGCCGGAATTCACCCCACCCCTCGCGCGTATCGCCGCCGAGGGCAACGCCTCGGTGCTGCTGGTGCCGCTGGCCCGCCGGGCGGAGGCCACGCGCACGGATTTCAAGCGGGTGACGCCCTACAACGAGCGGCTCAAGGTAAAACTCGGCCCGTTGCAACTGCTGGATTTCTAACCGTCAGCCAGGCTGGTGTGCCGGCGCTCCTTGATGAGGAAAAATCCGACGACGACGGTCATCACGGCGATGGCAATCGGGTAGGCGAGGCCGGCGTAGATGTTGCCGGTTCGCTCAACGAGCGAGGAGGCGATGTAGGGCGTCAGGCCGCCGAAGATGCCGTTGCCGATGTGATAGGGCAGCGACATCGAGGTGTAGCGGATGCGGGTGGGAAACAGCTCCACCAGAAACGCCGCGATCGGCCCGTAAACCATGGTGACAAACAGCACCTGCAGGAACACCAGCGCGACGAGCATCGGCTGGTTCAGGGGCGCGGCAAAATGCATCATCCCGTGGTAGATGGGGACGTAGAAAACCGCGGCGAGCAGGCAACCCGTCAGGATGATGGGCTTGCGACCGATGCGGTCGGACAGGCTGCCGAATAGCACGAAGAAGGGCGTGGCCAGCAACAGGGCGTAGACAATGGTGAGATTGGCGGTGACAAACTCGACCTGGGCGACGCGTTGGAGAAAAAACAGCGCATAGAACTGGCCCGTATACCACACGACGCCCTGCCCGGCCACGGCGCCGAACAAGGCGATGAGGACGAGACGGCGGTTTTCGGGCTGAACAAAGCTCTCGGTCAGCGGATTCTTCGAGAGTTTGCCGGCCGACTTGGCCTGGGTGAAGAGCGGCGACTCCTCCATGCGCACCCGGATGTAATAGGAGATCAGCACGAGGAAAATCGAGAGCAGGAAGGGGATGCGCCAACCCCAGGCCTCGAAGGTCTCCTTGCCGAGTTGCTGGCGGCAGAGGAGGATGACACCGAGCGAGGCGAACAGCCCGAGGGTGGCGGTCGTCTGGATGAAGCTGGTGTAGAAACCGCGGCGGCTGTCGGGCGAGTGCTCGGCGACGTAGGTGGCGGCGCCGCCGTATTCCCCGCCCAAAGCGAGGCCCTGCAAGAGTCGCAGCAGCGTGAGCGCAACCGGCGCGAGGACACCGATCTCCGCGTAGCCCGGCAAGAGTCCGATGAGAAAAGTCGCGCCACCCATCAGCACGAGGGTGATAAGAAAGGTGTGTTTGCGTCCGACCAGATCGCCCAGCCGGCCGAAGACGAGCGCCCCGAAGGGCCGCACGACAAAGCCGGAGGCAAAGATGGCGAGGGTTTTCAGGAATCCGGCGGTGGGATCGTCGCCCGGGAAGAAATGCGCCGAGAGAATCGTCGCCAGGCTGCCGAAGAGATAAAAATCATACCACTCGATGAGGGTGCCGGCCGAGGAAGCGCCAATGACGGTCCAGATGCCCTTGGGCGCGCGCGGGTGGCTCATAGAATGCGCACGCAGCGTGGGCGGTCACGCGCGGTGTGGCAATGCCGCAGTCGTCCATCCGCGCCCGGCGACATCTGGATGAAAATGCTTGTGCTGCACGCGTCCGAGCGACTCGGGCTCAAGCAGGAATACATCCAGGAACACTCGGCCGACGCCGGGCATTGAGCGAGTTTATACCAATTACGGGATGCGCACCGGCCCGGTGCGCCGCCCACGGCGGAGCGGGCCGCTCCGCCCTACCCCAAGGCACTTTCGCTATGATCCGAATCCAATGAGTAAATGGTATTACTCCCACGGATTGACCAGTTCTGCCCCGGTGCCCGCAAAGTCATCGGCGTTGCGGGTCACCACCGTCAGCCCCTGCGCCAGCGCGGTGGCGACCAGCAGGGAATCCAAGGTCGGCAGGGAGAGGCCCTTCATCTCGGCCTGGGCTTGCAGGCGGCCCCACAGATCGGCGGTCTCCGCATCAACCGGCAGAATCCGACCGGCAAAGCGCTCGACGAGATCCTGCTCGAGCCAGCGCTCAAGATTCCGCCGTTTGGCTCCGACGGGAAGGCGGGCCGCACCCCGGCGGATTTCACCCAGTGTAAGCACACTCAGGTAAAGCGATTCTTCAGGCTGTTCGTCCATCCAGCGCAGCACCCGGGCGGCCGGCCGCTTGCTGACCGGCTCGCAGATGACGCAGGTGTCGAGGAGCCAGCTCATAGCAACACCTGGCGGGGCAGGTCGCGCTGGCGCCTCGGCAGATTGCCCAAGTCGCGCAACGGCGAGTCAGCCAGAAAGCGGCTCAGTGATTGGGCGCGGGGCTTCAGCTTGCGGAAATCCTCCACCGACATGACCACCACCGCCGGCTGTCCGTGGCGGGTGACCACCTGATAGCCGTCGGTCAGCGCCTTCTCCACGACGGTGCTGAATTGGTTTTTCGCTTCCTGCAGCTGCCAGTTTTTCGCCACGCCGCCAATCTGGCCAGTCTGGCCAGACTGGCAAGCGGGTTATTCCTCCGGCGGGGTGAAAGCAAAATCCTCCGGCGTCATCGGCTCGTTCACCTTGATATTGCTCAGGCGCATCATCTGGAGACCGGTTTCGCCCGCTTCCTGAAATTGGATCGTGTAGAGCTTGATGAGCCCGTCCGCGTCGATGAAAAGGCGCTGTTCGAAGTCCGACATCGCGCCGCCGGCGACGCTGCCGCCCGACAGATGGTTGTAGAGCACCGTGTAGCGCGTGCCTTCGACGACGCGGGCGCCCTCGACGACGATGAAGCTCTTCCGCCCCGAATAGAAATACTCGAGCGCGTCGTTGAGGCTGAAAAACGCCTGGAGCGCGATGCTATCCCAGAGCCGCAACTCGCGGCCGTCGCGCGAGACCTTGGCGGTGCGGATGGTCCCGCCGGCTGCGAGTCCCGAGGCTTGCCGCGCCGTCAGCAGTGGGTCGTAGCCCGGAAACGGAACCGGTTTCACGTCCTTGTTGTATCCCGGTGGCACAAAAGTGTAGGCCAGCTTGCCGTCGGAGCCGATGAGGTTCGGATAGGAAGGCTCGGTGATGCGCTCGAAGGTCAGGCGGGCGAAATTCGGTTTCATCAGCCTCGCGTGACCGCGCACCACCTGCGCCCGGGTTTTCGAGCGGACGATGTATTCAAAATCGGCGGACAGCGTCTGGAGGTTCGCGTAAGCCACCGCGCTTTTCGAGATGACCTTGTCCGGCTTGGGCGAACCGAGCGGGGCGGGTTCGACGACGAGGCTCTTTTGCGCGATGGCCGGGCTGCCGGTCAAAAAGACCGCAGTGCAGAGGAGAAGGTAGCGTTTCATGTGAAGCGGCCTGCGGCGTGCCGGGATATTCAACGGAGCGGGCCGGGGGTCTACTCGTTTTCGTCTGGCGGGATGAAACCGCGGCGGAGGGTGTTTTCCGCGATCAAGCGCGGGAAGAGGAAGTTCTCCAGGTATTCGCGGCCGCCGGCCTTGGTGCCGCCGCCGGACATCTTGAAGCCGCCGAAGGGATGCCGTTGCACGATGGCACCGGTGCAGCCGCGGTTGAGGTAGAGGTTGCCGACGAGGAATTCCTGCTGCGCGCGTTCGAGCGCCTTGGGGCTGCGCGAGAAGAAGCCGCCCGTGAGCGCATAGTCGTTGTCGTTCGCCATCGCGAATGCCTCGTCGAGGTCCTTGGCCTTGAGGATGGCGAGCACGGGCCCGAAGATTTCCTCGCGGACGATCTGGTGGTCGGGCTTGCAGCCGGTGAACACCGTCGGCGGCACATAGTAGCCGCCGCTGGCGATCTGTTCGGGGGTGAGCGTCGCCTGCCAGGCGAGCTTCGACTCCTTCTTGCCGGCCTCGATGTAGCCGAGGATGGATTTCTGCGCCGCGTCGTCGATGACAGGATTGACGATCGTGCCGGGCAGCGACGGATCACCGACGGGCAGGGTGGGGCAGGCGGAGAGGAAACGCTCGACGAAGTGGTCGTGGACGTCCGCGAGCACGATGAGCCGCGAGAGCGCGGAGCACTTCTGGCCGGCGAAGCCGAACGCGCTGTAAAGCGCGGCGGGGATCGCCTCGTCGAGGTCGGCATCGTTGTCGATGATCATGGCGTTTTTGCCCCCCATCTCGCAGACGACCTTCTTGAGATTCAGCTGGCCGGGCCGGGTCTTGCCCGCCTCCTCCCAGATGCCGAGGCCCACTTCGCGCGAGCCGGTGAAGGCGATGAAGTCGACCCGGGGGTGCGCCACGAGGTGCGCGCCGGCATCGGCGCCGGAGCAGGGGAGGTAGTGCAACGCACCCGCGGGCACGCCGGCCGCCATCATGATCTCCATCAGGTAGGCGCCGATGATCGAGGTCTGGCGCGCGGGTTTGATGATGACGCAGTTGCCGGCGACGAGCGGCGCGACCGTGAGGCCGGTGAGGATGGCGAGGGGGAAATTCCACGGCGCCACGGCGACGCCGACCCCGCGGGGCGTCCACGTCTGCACGCAGCGCTCGCCGGGGACGGGTTGCGTGACCACCGGCCTGGCCATGCGGCGCATCTCCACCGCGTAGAAGCGCAGGAAGTCGATCGCCTCGGAGGTGTCGCCGTCGGCCTCGACCCAGGGTTTCGCGCCCTCGAGGATGAGCAGCGAATTGATCTCCATCCGGCGCGACTCCATGAGGTCGGCGGCGCGCTCGAGCATCCTGGCCCGTTCGTCAACGGGCGTGGCGCGCCACTGCGGGAAGAAGGCGACGGAGGCGGCGACCGCGTCCTCGGCGTCCTGCACGTTGCCCTTGGCCCAGTAGCCGACGATCTGCGCGGGGCGCGCGGGATTGACGGAGGGCAGGAACGGCCGGTCGGTGATCTTTTTGCCGTTGATGATGCACGGCCATTTCCGGCCGAGTTTGGTGGCGGCAAAGTCCTGGAGCGCGGCGCGCTGCCGCTCGCGGTTGGCGGCAACGGTGTAATCGGTGTTGGCGGCGTTGACGAATCCACCGGCGGGGCGCGGCGGGCGGGCGAGCGGCTCGGGCGCGGCGGCGATGGCGTCGGCGGGATTGCCGAGGAGCTGCTCCTTGCTGGCTTCGCCCATGTTCTTGATGCGGAGGAAGCCCTCGTTGGAGGTGTTTTCGAGGAGGCGGCGCACGAGGTAGGCCATGCCGGGGAGGAGTTCGCCGATGGCGCTGTATTCGCGGACGCGGTGGCCCATTTGCAGCAACGCGGCCTTCAGCTCGTCGGCCATGCCGTAGAGCGCCTGAAACTCGTAATGCTTCGGGTGGACGCCGAGCCGCTCGGCCTGCACGATGGCGTGGGCGCAGGAGCGGACGTTGTGCGAGGCGAAGTTGGCGGTGATGAGGTCGGCGTTCTCGAGGAGGAATACGGTGAGTTTCTCGTAGTTGGCGTCGGACTCGGGTTTCTTTTGCCAGACGGGGATGGGCCACTCGCGCTGCTGGGCGATGACGGTCTCGTAGTCCCAATACGCGCCCTTGACGAGGCGGACGCTGAGCGGGCGGTTGTTTTTCCGCGCCCAGGCGACGAGGTCGCGGAGGTCGGCCTCGCAGTCGCGCAAGTAGGCTTGCACGGCGATGCCGATGGCGGGTTTTTGGGCGAACTCGGGTTCCTCGAAGATGGATTTGAAGAGCGCGAGGGTGAGGTCCTTCAGCTTGTAGCTCTCCATGTCGAAGTTGATCAGCGCGCCGACCTCGGCGGCGCGGCGGAGAATCGGGCGCAGCCGGTGCTTGAGGGCCGCGATGGAGTTTTCCGGATCGGCCGGGTGGACGTCGGGCGTGAGGGCGGAGATCTTGACGGAGAGATTGAGACGCGGCAGCGGGCCGTCCGGCCCGAGGTCGCTGAAGCAGGGCGCGGGCTCCTTCGCGTAGAACTTCGAGACCGAGTCGAGGATCTCGAGGTTGCGCTGGAGAAACACGTCGGCCTCCGCGTCGCTGACGACGGTTTCGCCGAGGAGGTCGATCGTGGTGGCAATGCCGAGCTTGAGGTTCTTTTTGATCTGCTTGAGCAAATCCTCGCCCGTCTCGCCGGCGACGAACTGCCCGGCCATGTCGACGATCTGGGCCTTGACGGGCGTGGCGACAAGTGCGGGAGCGAACGACGACGCGGCGAGGCCGGCCTTGAGAGCGGGGTTGAGTTCGACCGCCTTGTCGCCGAGGTATTCCTGCAGGTGGCGGACGATCTCGGCGGAAGAGTTGAGGGAAGGGAGGACGTCGACGAAGCGGAAGAGCTGGGTCTTGAAGACGGGATCCTTCATCGACCAGTCCATCAGGCGGGCATAGGCGCCTTTCTTGGAGAACAGCGCCGGGGGCGGCTGCTGGTCCATGAGGGCGAAGAGCTGTTCGCCCTTGGCGCGGACGGCGGTCTCGATTTTCGGGTCAGGAGTCAGGAAAGTGGCCATGGGAATGTTTAACGGCGGAGTTTCGGCCGGGAGCATAAATAGGCAAGGTCGGCCCGGTCGGCCAAAAGGAGCAAAACAACTGCGTATCAGGGGTATTAGGCGGGAAACTCATCTGGCGTGCGACTTTGCGGCGGCCAAGGGGTTATGGCAGCTTATGGACTTGGCCTTGCGCGGTTTGCGTGGCAGGAGGTTTCTGCAACCAAGCCGTCGGGCGCCGTGTTCTTAGCGTGAATGAAGATCCCACAGTGCAAACTCCAACCCGGGGCGTGACGGCACCGCCTGCTGACTTCACCACGTTCATGCGCAACTACCAAGACATGGTCTATTCCACCGCAGTGCGGCTCATCGGCAACGAGACGCAGGCGGAGGATATTGCCCAGGAAGTCTTTATCAAGGCGCACGAGCATTTTGACAATCTTCGCACCAGTCCTTCGGCCGGCGGCTGGCTGAAAACGGTGGCGACCAACCTTTCCATCAACCACATCCAGCGCTACAAGAAACGCTGGAGCTTTTTCTCCGATCTCATCCACCGGGATGACGAAGGCGGCGAAAAGGAAGTCGAATTTGCCGCGCCCGACACATTTTTCTCCGGCGTGGATTCCTCGGAGCGCCGGGAGTGGGTCGAGCGGGCCCTGGAAAGACTGCCCGAGCATCAGCGCGTGCCGCTGGTGCTTTACCATTTCGAGGACATGCCCTACGAGGACATCGCGAAAAAGACCCGCGTATCCCTCAGCAAAGTGAAAACCGACATCCTCCGCGGCCGCGAGGCCCTCGCGAAGATCCTGGTGCGCAGCGGCAGCACCCATGAGAGCTTCCAGCAATAATTGCCGCAACCACTCACGAACAATGAACCCATTTTCAAAACCGGTCATTCTGAGCGCAGCGAAGAATCCAGCAACGTTTGTTGCCGTGGATGCTTCACTTTCGTTCAGCATGACACGCCGCGAGGAGCAGCCATGAAAAAGACGACTCCAGAAGACCTCGAGAAATTCATCCACCGCGAATTGCGCGCCCTCCCGCCCCGCCAGGCACCCGCGGGTTTCGCGACGCGCTTGCAGGCCGCGGTGGAGGCGCGCCTCGCCGTCCACGCCCTGAGTGCCGAACAACTTGAGCAACTCATCCACCGCGAATTGCGCGCCCTCCCGCCCCGCCGGGCACCCCGCACGCTGGAATCGCGCGTCCTCGCCGCGATCGAGCACCAAGCGGCCGTCGCGTGGTATCACAAATCATGGGCCTACTGGCCCGCAGGGGTTCGCGCCGCGTTTCTGGCCATCGGCACCGCCGTGGCCGGAGCGGCGGTCATGGGTTTCTACCTGCTGAGTCAGGGAGCCGCCGCCGGGGCGGTGGCCCAGGAAATCGGCGTCGGTTTTGGCTGGGTCACCCGCCTCGTGGGCGCAGGCGCCTGGACCGTGAACTTCGCCCAGCATCTGGCGGCCGGCATCCCGCCGCTCTGGCTCTATGGCGGCCTGGCCTTCATCGCGGCCATGTATGCCACCTTTGTCGGGCTCGGCAGCGCGGCCTACCGCTATCTTTATCGCAACAGCTAAACCGCTTTCCCCATGAAGAACAAGTTGAACTCCCTCCTTTTTGCCCCGTGGCTGGCGCTCACCCTCGCCCTGGTGCCGGTGCTTCGGGCGCAGGGAAATCAGCCCTCACCCCCGGCTCCGGTGGTAACCGATGAAAAGGTCGCCCCGCCCCCTGCGGCCGAACCTCCTGCCGCCCCGGCTGAAGAAAAGACTGCGGTGTCCGAAGCGGGGAAGACCGACGGGCAGTTGCGCGAACTCGGTGCCGACGACCAGAAGGCGGAAGCCCCGGCTCCGCGCAAAAAACGCGGTAAACCTCATTGGACGGTCGGCTATGACAGTAAGAAGCATTCCAGCAACGAGCGGATCAGTTTTGGCAGCGACAGCACACTGGTGGCCGGGGAGCAGGCCGAGGCCGTGGTTTCAATCTTCGGTTCCTCCACCTCGGCGGGCGAGGTGAATGACGCCGTGGTCTCCATTATGGGCAACAGCCGGGTGACGGGCGGCACGGTGGGTGACGCGGTCGTTGCCGTGCTCGGCAACGTCTACGTCAACGGCCACGTGAAAGGCGAGGTCGTGGCCGTGATGGGCGATGTTGAGCTCGGGCCCGAGGCCGTGGTGGAACGCGAGGTGGTCTGCATTGGCGGACAGGTCAAGCGCGACGCCAAGGCCGTGGTCCGGGGCAATGTGCAAAACATCGCCATCGCGGGCAAGCACTTCGATTTCACCGGACTGACCACCTGGTTCACCCAGTGCCTGATGTATGCCCGGCCCCTCGCGTTTGATGGCAACTTGCTGTGGGCGTGGTGCATCGCGCTGGCTTTCCTGGCCTTCTACGCGCTGATCGCGCTGATCACGCCCAGCGGGGTGAACAAGTGCGTGGAAACGCTGGAACAGCGTCCCGGCTACTCGTTGCTGGCGGCCTTGCTCACCATGCTGCTCACGCCGGTGGCCTACATTCTCCTGGCGATCACCCTGGCCATCGCGATCGGCTTTGTGCTGATCCCGCTCTTTTCGCTCGGGTTGTTTTTTGCCTCGCTCTTCGGCAAAATCGTGATGCTGGCCTGGCTGGGCCGGCGTTTCACCAGACTGCTGGGGGACGGTCCGCTGGCGCACCCGGTGTTCGGCGTGCTGATCGGCGGGGTGATTGTGCTCGGACTTTATACTATTCCGATCGTCGGCTTCGTCACCTACAAGCTGCTCGGCATTCTCGGGCTGGGCGTGGTGGTCTATACCTTGATCCTGCAGTTCAAGGCCAGCCGTCCGGCCAAACCGGTGGTCGTGGCGGCGGCACCCGCCCTGTCCGGAGCGGTGGCCCCCGTTTCCGGTATTCAAGGCGAGGCTCCCCCCATGGTGAGCCCGCTGGTCGCGGTGGCTCCGCCCGTGATCTCAGCCGCCACGCTGCCGCGGGTGGGCTTCTGGCTCCGGCTGGCGGCGTCGTTGCTGGATTTGATCCTGATCGGTATCGTCACGGGGATGACCGAGGGCCTGTTCCGGGTATTCAATTTTCACCCGGGCGGGGCGTTTCCGTTCTGGATCGCGGTCTATTGCGTCATCATGTGGGCCACCAAAGGCACGACCATTGGCGGCATCATCTGCGGCCTGAAGGTCGTGCGGCTCGACGACCGCCCGCTCGACTGGGGCGTGGCCGTCGTGCGTGGTCTGAGCGCATTCCTCTCGCTGGCGGTGGCGGGCATCGGCTTCATCTGGGTCGCCTTCGACGACGAGAAGCAAAGCTGGCACGACAAGATTGCCGGCACGACCATTGTCAAAGTGCCGAAGGGCACGGCGCTGCTTTGAGCAAATCGAATATGTGCCTGCCCTGTAGCGGCGGTCTATGACCGCCGGACGAGTGCCCGCAGGTTTTCGACGGCGGTCATAGACCGCCGCTACAGTCTTGCGCCTTTTCTTTAAAGGCTTTCGCTGTGGCCAATGGCGAAGCCACTCGTCGGAATCATTATGGGCAGCGCCTCGGACTGGGCGACGATGTCACACGCCGCCGCGACCCTCGCGGCGTTGGGGGTGCCGTTTGAGAAGCGCGTCATCAGCGCCCACCGCACGCCGAAGCTCATGGTCAGCTATGCCGAATCCGCCGAGAAGCGCGGCCTGAAACTCATCATCGCCGGGGCCGGCGGGGCCGCCCACCTGCCGGGCATGACGGCCTCGCTCACCCCGCTGCCCGTCCTCGGGGTGCCCGTCGAAACCCCATCGCTCCATGGACTCGATGCGCTGCTCTCCATCGTCCAGATGCCCGGCGGCGTGCCGGTGGCGACGTTCGCCATCGGCCGGCCCGGGGCGGTCAACGCCGCGCTTTTTGCGGCCTCGCTGCTCGCGCAAAGCGACGCGAAGACCAGACGGGCGTGGCAAAGTTTCCGCGCGAAGCAGACGAAAAAGATCCTGAAAGCACGGCTGCCCTGAAGCCCGCCTTGCGTTTTCACGGTCGCCGGCAAAACTACCACCCATGAAAACCGTCAAGATCATTGTCGAAAAGCATGCGGATGGCTACGTGGCTTATCCGGTGGGCGTGGAGGGAGTGGTCGTCGGCCAGGGCGATACCTTCGAAGCAGCGCTGCAAGACGTGAAATCGGCGCTCAAGTTCCATATCGAGACTTTCGGCCCGGAAGTGGTTTCGCCCGAGACCCCGACGATCGATGCGTTCGTGGCCGAAGCGACGGTTTGAGCAAGTCATGCCAAAATTTCCCGCTGATGCCCCTCGGGTGCGCGTTATGCGGGCGCTCAAGGGCCTGGGGTTTCAGGTGGTGCGCGAACGCGAGCATATTGCCATGCTGCGGCAAAATCGCGACGGAACCCGCACGCCGCTGACCTTGCCCAATCATCCCGTGATCAAGGGTTCCACGTTGCGCCTCATCCTGCGTCAATCGCAAATCTCGCGGGAGGATTTTCTGGCGGCATACGAATGCGCATGATTCTTCCGGGAAAAACCATCGGCGTGCTCGGCGGCGGTCAGCTCGGACGGATGCTCGCGCAGGCGGCGGCACGCCTCGGTTACCGGGTCCATATCTACGAACCGGCGGCGCATTGTCCCGCCGGCGCCGTGGCGCACAAGGAGATCAACGCCCCCTACGAGGACACGGCGGCGCTGACGGCCTTCGCGAAAGAGTGCGATGTCGTCACGTATGAATTCGAGAACGTGCCGGCGGCGCCGTTGCAGGCGATCGAGACGATCACACGGTTGCGGCCGCACTGGAGCGTGCTGGCGACCACGCAGAACCGCGCGCGCGAAAAACGCTGGCTGCGCGACAACAAATTCCCGCAGGCGAAGTTTGCCGAGGTGGCGGCGGGCGGCGACCTGGCGGCCGGCCTGCGCGAGGTGGGCCTGCCCTGCGTGGTGAAAACGGCGGACTTCGGCTACGATGGCAAGGGCCAGCTCAAGGTGATGAGCGAGGCGGAAATTCCGGCCGCGGCGCAGAAATTCGCCGGCCAGCCCGTCGTGATCGAGCAGTTCATCGATTTTGCCTGCGAGGTGTCGGCGATCGTCGCGCGCTCGCCGAACGCGGCGGTGCGGGTGTTTCCGGTCGCGGAGAACATTCATGCCAATCACATTCTGGATTTCTCCATCGTGCCCGCGCGGGTGGCCCCGGCGGTCGCGGCGGCCGCCGAAAAACTGGCGCGGCTCATCGCGGAGAAGATCGATCTGGTCGGCGTGATGGGCGTGGAATATTTTGTCACTAAAACGGGCGCGGTGCTGGTCAACGAGCTCGCCCCACGCACCCACAACAGCGGGCACTGGACGCTCGATGCCTGCATGACTTCCCAGTTCGAGCAGCAGGTGCGCGCCATCTGCGGGTTGCCGCTCGGCGCGGTGACGCTGCTGTCGCCCGTGGTGATGGTGAACATCCTGGGCGACGCGTGGGCGAACGGTGAACCCAGGTGGGACACGCTGCTGGCGCAGCCGAACGTGCGGCTGCACCTCTACGGCAAGGCCGAGGCCCGCCCCGGGCGAAAAATGGGCCACTTTACCGTGACGGCCCGCGATGCCGACATGGCGCTCGAGCTGGCCCGGAAATACCAGGCGCGGCTGCCGGGTTAGCCGGCCGACAGGCTGAAGAAGGCGTGGTCGCCCGGGTAGTCGCGCACCGGGTGGCGGCCCAGCGGGCGGGCGGCTGACTGGAGTTTCAGCGAATGGACGGCGGCCTCGCTGAGAATGCAGGTGGAGCCGAGGTTCTTGGTGGATTTTTCGATGCGGAAGAGGAAGATGACATCCGAGCCGGTGAGTGATTCGCCCTGCAGGCCGCCGCTGATGCGGATGGAGGCGTGATGCAGAATGAGCCGGAAGGGGCGGGGACTCACGGTCTGGAGCCGCACGAGTTCGGCGATGGCGGCGCCGACCTTGTCCGCAGGGTGGCGGTCCTCCCGCCAATAGGCAAACACGGCGTCGCCGAGGTAGGCGTTGATGGTGCCGCCGGAGCGGAGGAGGACAGGGCGGACGAGCTCGAGCCAGCGCTTGAAATCGGCGGTGGCGGCCTCGGCGCCGACCTGGTGGGTATGCGTGGTGTGGCCGATGAGGTCGAGGAGCAGGAGCCAGGAGGCGCCGGAGTGAATCTGCACGGAGGTCGCGCCAGGGGCGGCGGCAGCGGGGGCGCCGGTCTCGGTGGCCTGCTGGCAGCGATAAGTGAGGGTGACATCGCCGAGCTCAATCTTGTCGCCATCGCGCAGGGGCACGACCTGCTCGAGGCGCAGGCCGTTGACGTAGGTGCCGTTGGTGCTGCGAAGATCAGCGACGAGATGACCGCCGCCGGGGCCGGGCTGCAGCATCACATGACTGCGGGAAATGCCGGGCAGATCGAGGACCAGGGTGCTGGTGGCGCCCCGGCCGATGGTGCAGTTGTTCTGGTCCAGCCAATGCATGCGGCCATCGGCAAGTTCCAGCCAGGCTTGGGAGGGAGGAGCGTCAGCCATGAGGAGAGAAATTTGTCGGGGCCCGGTTCACAGCCACCTTCGCGACAGGCAGGGAGGATGAATCGCGCAAGGCACCGGTCTGGTTGGACAAGATGGCTACAAGCGCGGCTTACTTCAAGCGGAGGCGCCAGAGATTGTAGGCTCCGCCGCGGTTGGAAAGGAAGTAAACCACGCCGGGGTCGGTGGGCGACCAGGCGGGGAGGATGTCGTCGGAACCGTTCGACGTGAGCTGCTGGATTTGCGAGCCGTCCGCGTTCATCACGTAGATGTTGTTGTTGGCGCGGCCCTGGTCGTCCTTGCCGCGGTCGGAGACAAAGAGGATGCGGACGGGGCTGGCGAAACTGGCGACGGGATTGAAACAGTTGGCGGCGAGGAAGGAATCATCGGAGACCAGGTTGGTCTCGAGCCGGCCGTCGGGTTCGACGGAGATGATCTGGCGCTTGCCGGTGGACTCGTCCATGCGGGTGAAGAGGATCTTGGAATGCTCGCGGTGGCTGACCTCCTCGGCGTTGATCTGGAACTGGGTGGGCAACGCGCCGTCGAGCTTGACCGTGCTGAGCTGGGGGCGGGCGGGCGGGTAGTTGGGCTCGATGGAGAGATAGACGACCTCGCGGTTGCTGTCGGTATAACTGGGCCCGTAGTTGAAGCGCTGGTCGTTGGTGATGCGGGAGACGCCGCCGGCGGTGCGGTTGTCGGCGAAGTTGATGCGGAAGACGTCGAACTTGTTGAGATCGCCCCGGTTGGACTGGAACACGAGGATGCCGCTGCCGTCGGGCGCGATGATCGGGAAGCTGTCGAAGTAGCGCTTGTTGTTGTCGATCAGCCGCGCGGTGCCGCCACCATCGTCCTCGATGCGCTTGAGGAACAGGGCGGAGTAGAACCTGCCGGTGTCATCCTGCGAGGTGACGGAGAGGATGGCGGACTCGCCGTCGGGGGTGATGGCGTAGGAGTTGAGCGCCGACAGCGGGGCCTTGAGGTTCTGGTCGCGGCGGAGAAAGCGGGTGAGGCGGGCGAGCCCGGCGATATCAGCGACGCGCTCGCCGGTGTCGAGGGTGCCAAGCCGGGTGGTCTGGTTGACCGCCAGGCGCGCCCCGGTGGCGGTCAGATCGACGGTGGGGGTGTAGAGTCCGACGGGAAGCTCGGTGACGGCCTTGAGGGTGAAGGAGAAGATGTCGTTGTAATCGTGCGTGAGCGTGACCTGCGCCGGCTGATAGATGGTGGGGATTTCAGCGCGGAGCACAAAGGCCGGCCAGGGCTTCGATTTGTCGGCGCGAGTGAAGACAACGGGAACCTTCTGCGGGGCGGCGCCGAGTTCGCGGCCATCCAGCGTGAGGCTGGCCTGGATGGGCGAGCCGTCGGTGGCTTTGGCATCGACGCTGAAGACGCGTTCCTTGCGCAGCTGGCCGAGGAGCAGCGAAGCGGTGGGATTGTCGTAAGGGAGGGCGAGCGACTCGCTCTGGTAGTCGGGTTTGGTGATGGTGACGCTGAGCGGCTTCCAGGGTGAGTTCTTGTCGTCGCGGGAGAACGTGGCCGCCTTGGTGAGCGGCGTGACGCCGGCCGGCTGGCCGTTGATAGTGACGGCGGCACCGTCGGGATTCGAGCGGATGGTCACTTCCCTCTCGGTGAAGAGGGGGTGGAGCGTGACGGAGATTTCGCGCACCTTTTCCTTGGTGTGCCAGGAGGCGGTCTCGGTCTGGTAGCCGGATTTCTCGATGGTGAAGTGATACGGGGCGTCCCGCCGCTTGAGGTCAATGGTGGCAGGGGCGGGGAGACGCTGACCGGTTTCGGTGACAATGGTGGCTCCGGCCGGGGAGACATTGACCTTGAGCGGGACACCCCAGCCCGGGGCGGCGGCGGCTAGAGCCAGCGTGAGGATCGCGGTGGAGCGGCAAAGCTTGCGCAGCATGATGCCGCTAGCTAAGCCCCGCAGGGGAAGGCCGGTCAACCCGGCATTTCAGTTTCTGACTGGCCACTGGGCGGGGGGGCTGGTTCATTCTGCGCTGTCCCACCATGGATCCCGCATCGGATAAAACTGTTTTCGCGCCGCGCGCCGGGATTAAAAGCGACCTGTTCCAGGCCGGGGATGTGGTCGGGCAATACTCCGTGAAAAAGGTGCTGGGGCAGGGCGGGATGGGCGTGGTTTACCTCGTGGAACACACGGCGTTGAAGAAGCAGTTCGCCCTGAAGGCCCTGCCGGCGGTGCTGGCGCAGGAGAAATCCTTCGTGGAGCGGTTCAAGCGCGAGGCCACGACAATTGCCAAGCTCAAGCACGCCCATATCGTCAACGTGACCGATTTTGGCGAGAGCCAGGGCAAGCTCTACCTGGTGCTGGAATATATCGACGGGGGCTCGTTTGAGGAATGGTTCGAGAAGAACCGCCAACCCGGCGGCGGCGCCCCTCCCGCCGAGGTGCAGCGCCTGATGGACCAGATTTTGCAGGGGCTGCAGCATGCCCATGAGGCCGGGGTCATCCACCGTGACTTGAAGCCGGCCAATGTGCTGCTGGAAAAATCGGGCGAGGCCAAAATCTCGGACTTCGGCCTGGCCCGGGCGGTGGCCGACGAGGAATACCGCCGCACCGGCGGCACCGCGTCGCCGTTCACCGGCGACAGCGTCACCACGACCGGGATGATGGTCGGCACCATCGATTTCATGTCGCCCGAGGCGCGCAACATGCGCCCGTCCGATCTGCGCTCCGACATTTATGCGCTGGGCGTGATCACTTATTATGTGCTGACCGGCCGGAAGCCGCATGGGATGGCCCAACTTGCCAGCCGCCTCGTGCCCGGGCTCGACCAGCGTTGGGATAAATTCATCGGCACCTGCCTGGCGGAAGATCCGGCGCAACGTTACCAGACCGCGGCGGCGGCCCTGACGGCCCTGCGCCAAATCCAGCAGAAGAGCGGCGGCAGGCGCTGGCTCCTGCCGGTTGGACTGGCGGCCCTGGCAGCCATCGGGGTGGCGGTCTGGCAGTGGCCGCGGCCGGCGCCACCGATCGTGGTGGCACCGGAGAGCCAACCCGCCGTCGAAGCTCCCGCGCTCCAGTTGCCCGCGGTTGAAAAGCTACTGCCGGAACCGCTTGCCGCGAAGACGACGGGTCCCGCCAATCGCCGGTTCGTGCTCACCGGGCTGCCTCCGGGCGCGGTAGTGACCTACCGCGAACGCAATCTTTCCGTGGGCACAACCGGCCGGATGCCGTTGGATCTGCCCCCGGGCCCGCAGTTGGTGCGTGTCACGGCGCCGGGGCATGTGGATTGGGCAGGGGAGGTCGGCGGGAGCGAAAACGAAACCGAGGCCACGGTGCCGCTGGTGCTGTTGCCGCCGCACCCGGTGCGGTTCACCGGCTTGCCCGCGATGGCCCGGCTCAAGATTGGGGAGAGAACGGCTACCGCCGACGGCAGCGGGGCCGCGGTGATTGAGCTGCGACCCGGCCGGGTCACGCTGACGGCCAGTGCGCCGAAGTATCAGACACTCGAACTGGGAGTGGATGTCTTGGCGACCACGGAAAGCATTCCCCTGGAAATGATTCGTCTGCCCCCGCCCGCCTCGGTGCTCGTGAAACTGCCGGACGGCGGCGAGCTGAAATTCAAATGGGTGCCGCCGGGTGAATTCTTCCTCGGCTCCCCGCCGGATGAGCGCGGCCGCCAGCGCACCGATCTCACCCAGGCGAAAAGGGACATCCCCAAGGGGTTTTATGTCGCGGAGACGGAGATGACACAGCGGCAGCACCGGACGCTCACCGGCAAGAACCCCAGCACCAGCCGCGCGCTGGGCGACGAGACGCGGCCGGTGGAGCAAGTGGCGTGGCGCGATCTGGTCGGGACCGGCGGCGTGCTGGACAAAGCCAATGAGGTGCTGCGGAAGCTCGGGCTGCCCTACAAGGCCGACCTGCCCACGGAAGTGGAGTGGGAATATGCCTGCCGCGCCGGCACCGAAACAGGATTCAACGATGGCAGCCAGCTGACCAGTGAACGGGACGACCCGGCATTGAACGCGCTGGCTTTCTACCTGCGCGGCGGCGCGCAGGATGCGCCTTCGCCCGTCGCCAGATTCAAGCCGAACGGCTGGGGACTCTACGACATGCTGGGCAACGTGGGCGAGTGGGCCCACGGCGTGCGGAGCGCCCGCGAACCCGTCCTGCGCGGAGGCAGTTGGAAAGTCGGCCCCGTCCACTGCCGTTCTGCTTCCCGGATCGAGCTGACCCCGGAGACCAGGCCGACCGACGCGATGGGTTACCGGTTGGTGCTGCGACCGACCGAGGATTAGCGGGCCACTTCCTTGGCCAGGACGGTCTTGATGTAGGACTGGTATGGCACGCCCTGCTTGTGCGCCTTCATCTTCAGGCGGGCCAGCACCATGTTGGGCATCCGCAGGGAGATGGAGCTGCTGCTTGGCTTCAGGTTGGGAAACACGGCGCGGCGGGCCTTGCTCCAGTCGAGCGGGCGGTGGTCATTGTCCTCTTTGACGTATAGTTTTTTCATGGGTGGATATTTCCT
>LNEH01000192.1 GCA_001464505.1 Verrucomicrobia bacterium Ga0077533 | reverse complement strand
ATTGGATCCGCAGCTTGCGCGCCATGCGGGGCAGCCTGCGGCCTTACACGCACGAGGCAATTCAATTGTAGCATCTAGCGGCCTGACCCCGTTTGCCCCTCCCGTTGAGCGTGACCGTCTGGGTCGGGACAATCACATAGCCGTAGCAGGAAGCGTTGCCGTTGAGCGTGAGGCTGCCGGCGGCGAGTTTGAGGGTCAGCCAGGCGGGATGCGCGGAGGAGCCGAGTCCGCCACCGGGAGTGACATCCTCCAGCACCGTGACCACCACCGGGCCGACCACCTCGAGACGGCTGTTGCCGCTGAGGGTGAGGCGCTGGAAGTTATAGACAACGGGCGTCGTGGCACCCGCCACGCCGAGGGTGAAGCGGCTGCTGCCGTTGGCCGTGAACTCGCCGTAGGTGCCCGGCGGCACGGTGATCGGGCCGACATTGCCGTTGAGCGTGAGGTTTTTCAGCGTCGCGAAATCACCAGGCGAATCGGAGGAACTGTTGAGCGTGACAGTGCGCGTGCCGGCGGGCGGTGGCGGCGCGGCCACCACGGGCAAAGTGACGGCGTCGGTGCGGCGGACGACGTTTCGCAGCGAGGCATTGCCGTTGAGCGTGACCTTGTGGCTGGTCGGCGTCGTGGCACCTGTGCCATCGAGCGTGCCGCCGTAGACGGGGTTGCCGTTCAGCCGCACCGTCGGCGTGCCTGGCACGAGCAGATCACCCGTCACCACGGCGCCACCGTTGAGCGTCACGCTCTCCGCCGTCATCACCTGAACCGACCCCTCGACTGTGCCGTTGAGCGCGGGCGCGTGCCGCACCTGTGCCACTTGGGCGTAGGCCGAACAGACCACGCTCAGAAATAGACTCCAGCGGACGAGCAATTTTTTCACGCGATGGAAACCCCGTCACGATAGGGTGCTCCCACCGCGACAACTGGAAGGAACGACTACCGGGGCGGCAGATGTCGGCAAACACAAAGCCTTTAGCGTCGTGTCAAATGCCTGTAAAATAATACCAAGTGGGCGGCGACCGAATCATGGATTCACTGCGCTCAGAATGACAGGCCGTGGGGATTGAGTTATAGCCCACCTCAGCTGTGTCCCCGGAACAGGTTGCGCGCGGCGAGGAACGGCGCCGAGGCGAAGGTTGGCTTCACCACGGACCGAGCGGCCTTGGCGGCGTCAAACGCGGCAATTTCCGGTTCCCGGGCCTTCACCCAGGCTTCGCGCCGGGCGACCTGTTCCTCGCGCAGGACCAATAGATCCATCCGTTCCTTGAGGGCCAGCCGGTCGTCGGTCAGGCCGCGGCGCGCGGCCTCGAGCAGGGCGTGGGCCCGGTTGTATTTGTCCCACTCCGCATCGAGGGCCGCCTGGCTGTCGGGTCCGTGGGCGACATTGAACCGGCTGGCCGGCTCGACCGGCGGGCTGTGGTGGGCGTGCTCGACCAGCAGGCGCAGACGCTGCTCGTATTCCTTCAGACTGGCCTCCTTCTGCTGCATGACCTCGATGTCGGTGGAAAGCTGCGCGCGCAGTTTTTCGAGGTGGGCGGTTTCCCGGGCGGGGTCGGATGTGAGGGGTGAGTTCATGGTAGTGGAAAAGTTTCGACCGCACCATACCAGCAAGGTGCCCGCTCGCCTAGGGGCGTGGGGGGTATTTACCCGGGGTTTACCCCTGCCAGTCCGGCTTTTACCCAATTATGAAAGCCGCCGCGCGCGCGACGGCTTTGGCACACTCCTTGACAAATTATTAACGCGGGCCGGTTCCAGTCCGCTACGCCCGGAACATCACATCCTCGCGGTTGAACATCTTCACGCAGACGGCGAGGCCGATGGCCGCATACAGGCACGAGGAGCCGAAGATGAGGCCGATGAACGGCCAGTTCCAAGTGCCCGAGAGCATCTCCTTGCACACGAGGGAAAGGTTGAGGATGGGGATCAGCGCGGTCTTGGCGCTCAGCTCGATGCCGGGCAGCAGGCCGAACACCGCCGGAATGATGACAACGATGATCAGCGGGCCGGCGTAGCTCTGCGCCTCCTTGTAGCTTTTGGCAAAAAGCGAAACCGTCAGCAGCAGTGCGGCGAAAAAAACCGCCACGGGCGCCACCAGGGCGAACACCCCGAGCATGCCGGCCGGATCGATGGTCGGCATGAACCCGGCACTGGCGGACTTGGCGGCGGCGGACTGCATCGCGGCGGCTTTGCCGGCAAACAGGGAACCGCCGATCAGGGCGGTGCCCGCCATCGAGATCATGGCAAAGACCATCGTGGCCACGGAAGCGGTCAACACCGTGAGGAACTTTCCGAACACAATGTTGATCCGGCTGGTGGGGCTGCACATCAGCGTCTCCATGGTGCCGCGCTCCTTTTCGCCGGCCGTCAGATCCATGGCCGGATACATGGCCCCGGAGAAACACAGAATGATGATGATATACGGTATGAAACCGCCGATGGTGGCGCCACCGACCTTCTCGGGCGGGGCCACGTTCCGGCGCTTGAGTTCAAACGGCTTCGTCAGTTCCAGCGGCAGACCGCGCTCCTTGAGCCGGCCTTCCACGAGGGCGGTGCGGTATTTTTGCATGAACCCTTCCAGCTCGCGGGCGCCGATGCCGGACTTGATCTCGCCCTCATAATAAAGGACGGCGGCGGTGGCGGGTTGCCCCACGCGGACCTGTGCCTCGAAATCCGCGGGCAGCTCCAGCGCCACGCGCAGCTTCTTGTCGGCGATGCGCTGCTGGTAGTCGCCGGTCTCGGCCACGACGCGGAATTTCGGGTCCGCCTTGAGGGCCTTGATGAGCTCGGGGGCGCCGGCGGAGCCGACAATCATCACGTTGGTGCCCTCGTCCTGGGCTTTTTTGATGATCTTCGTCATCACGACGCCGAATCCGAACATCATCACCGGCATGATGACGGTCGGCAAGACGATGGTGGAAATGATGGTGCGCCGGTCGCGCAACTGGTCCTTCAGTTCCTTGAGGTAAACGATGAGAATGGCCTGCCAGTTCATGGGAAAGTTGGGTTCAGCGGTTGAGGGCGGCGGCGATGGCGGCCTCGCCGCCCACGGCCTTGACGAAGATTTCCTCCATGTCCGGCTCGGCGTAGCGCTCGCGCAATTGCGGCAGCGTGCCCTCGGTGACGAGGCGGCCGTCGTGGATGATGCCGATGATGTCGCACAGCTTCTCCACCTCGCTCATGACATGGGTGGAGTAGATGACGGTCTTGCCGCGCTCGCGGCAGCGGCGGACAAATTTCACGATGGCCCGCGCCGTCATGACATCAAGGCCGAGGGTCGGCTCGTCAAAGATCATCACCGCCGGGTCATGCACCAGGGTGCGCGCGATGGAGGTTTTCTGTTTCATGCCGGTGGAGAACTTGTCGCAACGGCGGTCGAGGAACTCGTGCATGTCGAGCTCGCCGGCCAGCTGCTTGATCCGGGCGTGGATGGCGTCGTCACCCATGCCGTTGAGCTCGCCAAAATAGGTGATCATCTCGCGGGCGGTGAGCCGGCCGTAAAGCGCGGTGCTCGCGGCGAGGAAGCCGACCTGCGCGCGGACCTGCTCGGAAGCCCGCACCGTGTCGTGGCCGGCGATCACGCAGGTGCCCGTGGTGGGCTGCAGCAGTGTCGCGAGCAGGCGGAGCGTGGTGGTCTTGCCTGCGCCGTTGGCGCCGAGCAGGCCGTAGATCTGCCCGGGGCGGCAGGTAAAAGACACATTGTCCACGGCGGTGATGACGCCGCGCTTCTTGTCCTTGAAGGTCTTGGTCAGGTTATGGGCTTCGATCATGGGATTGGGGGTCACCACGAAATACACCAAATACACGAAAACTCTCCGTGGTTTGGTTTTGGTGTGTTTCGTGTTTTTCGTGGTTTCATCTCACAGGCTCAGGCGGTCGCGGAAATCCTGCGCCTGGCGGCGGGAGAGCTCGACCTTCATCCCGCCCTTGAGCTTCACGAGCAGGCCGCCGCTGAACCACGGCTCGATGCCCTCGACCCAGGCGAGGTTGATGACCTGCTTGCGGTTGGCGCGGAAGAAGGCCTTGGTGTCGAGCCGCTCCTCCATGGCGGTGAGCGAGCGGAAGAGCTGCGGTTTCTGGTCGTCGAAATGGAGCCGGGTGTAGTTGCCCTCGGATTCGAGCAACCGGATGTTTTTCACCGGCACGAACCAGCAGCGGTCGCCTTCGCGGACAAAAACTTTGTCCTCAAGCGTCAGGCGGTGGCTGGCCGGGCCGGACTCCGTCGGAGCAGGGTCGCCCCGGAGGCGCAATTTCTCCAGCGCGGCGTCAAGCCGGTGGGGATCGATCGGCTTGAGCAGATAGTCGAGCGCGTTAAATTCGAAGGCTTTCACGGCAAACTCGTCGTAGGCCGTGGTGAAAATAACCTTGGGCAACGGCGGTTCGAGTTGCTCCAGCAGGTTGAAGCCGTCGGCGCCTGGCATCTGCACATCAAGGAACAGCAGCTCGGGCTTGAGCGCCGCGACCTTGGCCAGCGCGTCCTCCACGTGCATCGCTTCACCGACGATCTCGATATCGGTGTGCGCCGCCAAGAGGCGGCGGAGCTCATTGCGCGCGAGGCGCTCGTCGTCGACCAGAAGGGCCTTCATCGGGCGGGTTGGTTGAGAGGGATGAGCACGCCGGCGGTGACACAGCCGGCCGGCTCGGCCAGCACGGTCAGGGTGGCTCGTTCGCCGAACAGGAGATTGAGCCTCTCCGAGGCGTTGCGCAGTCCCACCCCGGTGGAGGACCCCGCCAGTGCGGCCGAGGCGCTGGTGGGCGCCGCGAGATCACCGGGGTTGGTCACGCGGATGTTGAGCGCATCGCCCGTCAGCCGCGCCGCGATGACGAGTTCGCCGCCATCGCGCCGGGTGGAGATGCCGTATTTGACCGCGTTCTCCACCAGGGTTTGCAGCAGCATCGGCGGCACGTTCTGTCCGCGGGCCTCGGCGGCTATTTCCCAGCGGACGCGCAGCCGGCTTTCATGGCGGATCTGCTCAAGCGCCAGGTAATCCTCGACGATGCGGATCTCCTCCTCCAGCGGCACGGTCTCCTGCTGGCCGGATTGCAGCGAATAGCGCAGCATGTTGGCGAGGCGCGTCACCGCCTCGCGGGCCTTCGGCGCATCCTCGTCGATCAGGGCGCGCAGGCTGTTGAGGGAATTGAAGAGGAAGTGCGGATTGACCTGCGATTTCAGGGCGCGGAGCTCGGCTTCCTTGACGTTGGCGGCGAGACGGAGCTGCTCGACCTGCAGGCGGTTCAGCCGCTCAAAGAGGTGGTAGAAAAAATAAATGCAGAGCCAGCCCACCATCATGATGGTTCCGTTCACCAGACTGGTGCCCATCAGCAGCCAGAGCGGGTATTTGTCCCCGTATTTCAACTGGAGCAGTCCGAAATCAATGGTGTAGCCGACGGTTGTCCACACCACCGACATGGCCAGTGCCATCAGCAGAATGCGCGGAATAAGCGGGCGCCACCCCAGCTCCTTCCAGCCCCAGCGGGTCACGTAAACCCGGGCATAGTGCGTGATCAACAAACCCTCGGCCACCACACGGATCATGGACAGATAGATTTCAATCGGGTCACTCCGGCCCGTCAGGCTGCTCGTTCGGAATAGCGCGATGAAGACCAGCTGCAGCACGAGAAAAAACGACCAGCCGCCCGCCTGACAGAGCACATACAGCCGCTCCTTCGCGCGCTGCAACCGGGCCTGGGTTTCCGCTGCGGCATCCATTTTCACGCGGGAGCGAACCACGCCGGCCGGGGTCACGGCAAGAACGTCCGGCGAGGCACTGGCGGCGGTTTGGGCGGCTGACATGGCGGGCAGACTGCGGGAACGGCACCCCGGACACAGCTGCGAGCTGGACGAGCGGCCCCCCGCCGGGATGAGCGGATGTCGCCGGGGTTGCATTGCGGCACGGAAGTGTTCTTAAATTTGGCCGCGATGAACGGCGATCCGATTTCAACCCTGCGCTGAGCCGCACCCATGAAATCCGCGGTCGTCGTCGTCGGCAGCTTTGTCCAGGATCTGGCCTTCTACACCAAGGATTTCCCGCGCCCGGGCGAGACTGTCGTCGGCGACTTCCGGCCCGGGCCCGGGGGCAAGGGTTTCAACCAGGCCATTGCCGCGGCGCGCGCGGGCATCCCCACCCTGTTCATTGGAGCCGTTGGGCCCGACGGCTCCGCCCATCGCATCCGGCCGTTCGCCCGCGACGCCGGCCTGCACACGCATTTTGTCGAGAAGCCCAAGCACTCCACCGGGGCCGCCGTCATCACCGTCAATGGCGCCGGCCAGAACCAGATCATCATCTCGCTCGGCGCCAACCTCGGGCTGAAGCCGCGCGACATCCCCGCCCCGCTGCTGGCGCCGGCCCAGGTTGTCCTCTGTCAGGGTGAATCCGACTACGCCACCGTCGGCTACGTGCTGCGCACCGCCCGTCGCAACGGCGCCATCACCGTCCTCAACCCCGCGCCGATGCGCCCGGAGTTTGATCCCGCCGTGCTCCGGCACACCGAGGTGCTCATCCCCAACGAGAGCGAGTTCACCGCCCTGGTGCAGCAGTGTCCCTCCTGCGCCGCGCTGCTGCGCACGGCGCCGTATAACACCCGGGGTGAATTCACCGAGGAAACCCTGCACGCGCTCACCGCCGAGGCCCTGCACCGGCTCTGCCGCTGCCTGCAGGTGCCGGTGGTCATCGTCACGCTCGGCGCGCGCGGCTGCTTCGTCTCCCAGCCTGATGTTTTCCTGCGCATCAACGCGCACGATGTCGAGGTGGTGGACACGACCGGCGCCGGGGATGCCTTCGTCGGCGGTTTCGCCGCGGGGTTGGTGAAGTTAAAGCATAACATTTTCGAGGCCGCCCACTACGCCAGCGCGGTCGCCGCCCTCTCGGTCATGCAGCCGGGCACCGCGCCCTCCATGCCCATCGCGCGGGAGATCGCCCGCTTCCTGAAGAAGCGGGACCACAAATAGTGGGGCTTCGTCGACCGGCCGTTGACAATCCCCCGGGGGAGCGGCAACCGTCCCCCACCCTATGCTGACCATCCTGCGCACCGCCCGGGCGGTGCTGATCACCTGTTGCCTGCCGGTCGCGTTATTCGCGGAAAAGCCCTTCGCCTTTGCCGACACGCCCGGCCAGCTGCCCAAAACCGTCGTCCCGCGGCACTACACCCTGCGCATCCAGCCCGACCTCGCCGCCCGCACCACCGCCGGCACCGCCACCATAGCGCTTGAGGTGCTAACGCCCGTGACGGAGCTGGTGCTCAATGCCAACGAGCTCACGATTGATTCCGCCGTTCTGGTCGATGACCCGGCAATGCCTCGCGCCTTGGTCGCACAAATCAACCCCGCCAAGCAAACGCTCACGCTGGCCGTCGCGCTCGCCCCCGGACGCCATACCGTCACTTTTTCATACCGCGGGAAAATCGGCACCCAGGCCGAGGGTTTCTTCGTGGACAAATATCCCACGCCCTCCGGCGACAAGCTCATGCTCGGCACCCAAATGGAGCCCACCGACGCGCGCCGCGTCTTCCCCTGCTGGGACGAGCCCGTTTACCGTGCCACCTATGACATCACGCTGATTGTGCCGGAGAAGCTCATGGCGGTCGCCAACACTCCCGTCGTGCGTGAGACCTTGATCGGCGGCGGTCTCAAGGAAGTCACTTTTGCCCGCACGCCGTCGATGGCCAGCTACCTCGTCGCGCTCTACGCCGGCGAGTTCGAAACCCTCGAGGGCGAGCAGGACGGCGTGAAGCTCCGCATCATCACGACCGAGGGCAAGCGCGCCAGCGCCGCCTACGCCCTCGAGTCCACCAAGCGCATTCTCGCCTACTTCAACGAGTATTTCGGCACGCCTTACCCGTTGCCCAAACTCGACCAGATCGCCGTGCCCAACGCCTTCGCCACTTTCGGCGCGATGGAAAACTGGGGAGCCATCACCTACATCGACACCGCGCTGCTCTTCGACCCGGCCACCGGCTCGCAGGCCAACCGGGAAACCGTGTTCCAGGTC
>LNEH01000191.1 GCA_001464505.1 Verrucomicrobia bacterium Ga0077533 | reverse complement strand
CCTCGAAGTCATACGTGTCCTGCATGGTCACGCCCACGGAGAGCGTGGTGTTGCCATTGGGGTCGTAGGTGTCGCTGGTGAGCTGATCCCTGGAATTAAAACCATTAAACGCGGAGGGCACAGAGGGCGCGGAGGAAGAACGGGCATTGTGCCCAGTGACGATTATTCCAGAATAGCCGCGAAGCTGGCACATGGCACTTCGCCCGCTATGGTTGGCGCGTGGGTTCACAGCTCTCCGCTATTGGTTGCCGCTTTTCTGTTCAGGCCGACCATACCGCCTCCCACCCAACAAAGATGACGAGAAGAAAAAGGAGAAGAAAAAGGGGTCACGCTTTACCTTTAACCTTTCGGGCATCGTAGGTGTAGGTCGGGGCGGTGCGACCTCGAGGGCTCGGCTTTAGCGCGTGAGGCGGGTCACGTAGTCCATGATAAAGCGGACTTCCTGCGGCGGCGTGACCCAGTCGCTGAAGAGCAGTTCGGGCATGCGGTGGTTGGTGTTGTAGAACACGCGGTTCGCATCCTCGCTGGGGGACATGTAGCCGGTCTTGAGGGCGGCACCGAGGTAGAAACCTTCGGTGGTGGAATAGATGAGCACGTTGGCGTCGCCGGGCAGGGCTTTGGTGACGGCCTCGCGTTCGGCGGCGCGGATGCCGGCGACGGCCTTGGCCTCGGCGCCGAGGTTCATGCGGTTCTTGAGGAGGAGGCGGGCGGTGTCGTCGTCCATGAGGACGTAGACGGCGTTGATGGATTTGCCGCCGGCCTGGAGGCCGAAGCTGAGTTCGCCGGCCTTGAGGAAGGCGGGCACCGACCACTTGCCGTTGGGGCGGCGGACGAGCGCGACGGCGTAACCGTCCTTGATGCCGAAGATGAAGCCGGCCTGGAACTGGTTGACGATGACGAGGCCCTTGGCGCGGCGGAGCACATCGGCGGGGATGGCGGTCTTGGCGTTGCCCTGGATTTCCTGGAGGATGGCCTCGCAGGTGTCGAGATGGGCGACGACGGTCTCGCGGGTCAGGCCGGTCGCGGCCGGCAGCAGGGCTGCGAGGGCGGACAGGCAGAAAAGGGCGGTGAGGAACTTCTTCATGGTTTGTTGGGACGGAGAATGGGGCTGCGCGGGTGAAGCGCAAAGCTGTTTTCCAAGACGGGTATATGCAGATTCAGGAGGGGAATGAAAGCCCTAGTTCGTCGGCGGGCGAGAACCCTTGTGGTGGAACCCGACCTCCGGGCGGGTATTGCAACGGCCAGCCCGTCCGGAGGCCGGGCTCCACCTGGGGAGCAACATGCCCCGTTGCGCGCTTCCCGTTGCCGGCTGCTGCCAGCCCGGGATCTGTCGCGCAGCCCACGCTGCGGCTGAGCTGCGCGCCCGGGGTTTGTCCTGATTTCTGGCCCGGCAATGCCGCGGCCAAAATCAGGCAAATCAATCGAGGCCGCGTTGCGCGATCTCGTCTTCATCCCAGCCGAGGTAGTGGCCGAGCTCATGGAGGTAGGTGAGGCGGACCTCGTCGCGATAGGTGGCCTCGTCGCCCTCGGCATAATCCCAAATATTTTCCAGAAAAAGCAGGATTTGAGGCGGCAACGGCGAGTCTCCGGCGAGTTCGCCCCGGTGCTCATGGCCGACAAACAACCCAAGGATGTCCGGCTCGCAGCCCTCGGCCTGGAGGGCGGCGTTGGGCTGCGGCTCGTAACAGACAGGGACGTTTTCCGCCACCGCGCGCACCGCGGCCGGGAGGCGGCGCCGGGCTGCGGCCACCACCTGATGGGCCACGGCGGAGAGTTGGGCAAAATTCATGGGCGGATGGCGGCCATCTTGAGGGAAGCCGGTCCGGGAGTAAAGCGGTGCCGGGACGTGGCAAAACGCGGGAGGTTACACGGCCGGCGAAAAATTTTGCGCAAACTTGATGCAACGTCCACCGCGCCGCGGCGTCTATCACGACGAACCCAAAACATTGCCTTATGAAAAACCAACTCAAATCAGTCTCCCTCATCCTGACGCTGGCGATTGCCGTCCTGCCCGCCCTGCGCGCCGAAGACACTCCGTCCGCCAAATCCGAATACAAGCATGAGCGCGGTCCCGGCGGCAAACGCGGTCCGGGCGCCATGATGGAGCACACCGCCAATGAACTCGGCCTCACGGTCGACCAGGAGGCCAAGTGGAAGGCCATCAATCAGCAGGAGAAGAGCGCGTTGAAAGCCTTGCGCGAAGACCCCGCGGTGGCCAAGGAGGACAAGCGCGCCAAAGCTCGGGAAATCAACAAGAGCTTTGCCGAGCAGCGCCGGGCCATCCTGACCGCCGACCAGGCCAAAAAATTCGACGAGCTGCGCGCCAAGATGCGGGAACGCCGCGAGCAAGGCCCGCGTGGCGATCACGCGAAGGACGGGTCGGACGAGAAGTAATTTACTGCCGGAGTAGGCAGTGTGTGTGCAAAGAGAGCGCCGTGGCGTGGGGTCACGGCGCTTTTCTTTGGGCGGGTCAGAGTAACCCCGCGACCGGTTCAGCGTCATACCAGTAACATCCATTCCCATGAAAAAGATCCTGCCCCTTGCGTTCACCCTCGGTAGTTTTGCCGGTCTGATCTCGGTGGCGGTTTACGCCGCCACACCTCCAGCTCCGACCACCCCTCCGCCCCTGGCCCCGCAAACCGCGCCGCACCCCGGCGACAAGTTCGCCGCGCTGATCGCCGAAAAACTCGGCCTGACCGACGAACAAAAAAGCAAACTCGACGGCCTGCGCCAGGCCCAGCGCACCGCCCTCGATGCGGTGGCGGCGGACAAATCCCTGTCCGACGATGAGCGTCGCGCCAAGGTGCGTGGTATTTTTGAATCCAACCGGGAGCAGATGAAGGCCGTGCTGACACCCGAGCAGCGGGAGAAAGCGGCCATGGCCAGGAAGCAATTCATGGGTGATCGCGGCCCGGGCCGGATGCAGCACCGGCCCGATCCGGAGCAGATGCGATTCATGGCCCACCGGGCGCGCAAGATGATGGAGCACCAGCGCGAACGTCGCGCCGAGGAACTGGGCCTGACCGACGACCAGCGCGCCAAGATGCGCCTGATCGCCTTCCAGCATCGCGAAAAGGGAATCGCGCTACAGAAGGAAATGCGGGCCGAGATGGAGGCGGTGCTGACGCCCGAGCAGAAAGCCAAGGCCAAGGAAATGAAGGAGCGGCACGGTAAGATGCGCCACGGGCCGCATGGCCCCCGGCCTGACGACGACGATGACAAGAAGGCCCCGCCGCCGGGCCACTGACGACTCTTCACGGCCGCGAGGCACTGAGGGCAAAGAAGCGCCGGGACGTGGGGTCACGGTGCTTTTCTTTTTGGACAAGCCGCCGGACCCGCCGCACGCTCGCAGGTCATGGGGCAAAGGCACGTTGTCATAGCCGGGGGTGGGGCGGCGGGATACTTCGCGGCCATCGCCTGCGCCGAGGCCGATCCGGCCTGTGCCGTCACACTCTACGAGGCCACGGCGCATCCGCTGGCCAAGGTGAAAGTCTCGGGTGGCGGCCGCTGCAATGTCACCCATGCCTGCTTTGAGCCGCGCGAGCTGGTGCGGCACTATCCGCGCGGCGGCCGGGAACTGCTCGGGGCGTTCTCCCGCTGGCAGCCACGCGACACGGTGGAGTGGTATGAAAAGCGAGGCGTGGCGTTGAAGACCGAGGCCGACGGGCGGATGTTTCCCGTCACCGACGACTCGCAGACCATCGTGGACTGTCTGCAAAGCGCGGCCCAGAAGGCCGGCGTGCGGGTGCTGCTGCGGACGGGCATCGAAAAGGTGGAGCGCGTTGCTCCCAACGCGCTGGGGTCAGCGCGTTCCACCTTCCGCATAACGCTGACCACGGGCGAGGTCGTCCACTGTGACCGGTTGTTGCTCGCGACGGGCGGCAATAAATCAAACGCGGGATTCGAGATTGCGCGGCAGTTGGGGCACGCGATCGAGCCGCCGGTGCCGTCGCTGTTCACTTTTCACGTCAAGGATCCGCGACTGGCGGACCTGTCGGGCGTGTCGGTCGGGGACGCGACCACGGCGGTGCGCGGCACGGCGCTGAAGGAGCGCGGGCCGCTGCTGGTCACGCACTGGGGGCTGAGCGGTCCGGCCGTGCTGAAGCTGTCGGCCTGGGGGGCGCGCGAACTGCACGATTGCGGCTACAAGTTCACGCTGCGGGTCAACTGGGCGCCGGGCGGCAACGCGGCAGCGTTGCGCGCCGCGCTGGAAAACGCGCGCGCGGCCCATCCGAAAAAACAAATCGGCACGTGGTGCCCGCTCGGGTTGCCGCTGCGACTGTGGGAAAGACTGCTGGCTGCCGCGGGCATCGCGCCGGTCACGCAATGGGCGGTCGTGCCGGGCGCGGCGCTGCGCGCGCTGGCGGCGCAGGTGGGCGAGGGGGAGTTCGCGGTCGACGGCAAGAGCATGTTCAAGGAGGAGTTCGTCACCTGCGGCGGCGTGCGGCTGGGCGAGGTGGATTTCAAGACGATGGAGAGCCGGCTCGTGCCGGGGTTGCATTTCGCCGGCGAGGTGCTCGACGTGGACGGCGTCACGGGCGGGTTTAATTTCCAGGCGGCGTGGACCGGGGGTTGGCTGGCGGGCCGGGCCATGGCGGGGAGGCCGGCGCCATGATGTCCTACGGCCAGTTGTTTTTGGTCATCCTGCCGGTCTTCGCGATGATTGCGCTCGGCGCCATTTTGCGGCGCACGCAGTTGTTCACCGAGGCGGCGGAGGACAGCCTGTTCAACCTGGTCATCAAGGTCGCCACGCCGTGCCTCATTTTCGAGTCGGTGGCGACCAACCCGGCGCTGCGCGACCCGGGCAACCTGCTGCTGCCGCCGCTGCTGGGCTTCGGATTGACGCTGCTGTCGATGGCGCTGGGTTGGTATGTGGCGCGGGCGCTCGGGCTGACCATTGGCCACGGGTTGCGCACCTTCGCGCTGGCGGTGGGCCTGACGAACTATGGCTACCTGCCGCTGCCGATCATGGACGCGATGTTCGGGCCGGAGAGCCGCGCGGTGCTGCTGGTGCACAATGTCGGCCTGGAGGCGGCCATCTGGACCGGCGGTGTTCTGGTGGTGACGGGCCTCTCGCCGCTGGCGGGCTGGCGCAAACTGATCAATGCGCCGGTGGTGGCGCTTTTTCTGGCCGTCGCGGCCAACCTCACGGGAGCGGCCGCCCACGTGCCGGCGCTGGTGATGAACTTCGTGCATGCCCTCGCCGTCTGCGCGATTCCCCTCGGGCTCCTTATGACCGGGGTGAGCATCCAGCCGCATCTTGACGACCCGAAGCAACTGGTGAACCCGCGGGTCACCCTCACGGCTTGGCTGCTGCGGCTGGTCGTGCTGCCGTGGGTTTTCCTGCTGGCGGCGAAATACCTGCCGTGTCCGGTGGAATTGAAACGCGTGCTGGTGGTGCAGGCGGCCATGCCCTCGGCCGTGGTCTCCATCATCGTGGCCCGGGTTTATGGCGGACAGCCGTTGGTCGCGGTGCAGATCATCCTCGGCACAACGGCGCTGGCGCTGTTCACCATTCCCTTTTGGATCCGCTTCGGGCTGTCATTCGTGGGACTGGCTCCGTAAAGCCGCCGGCCATGCCGCCACGCGCGGATCATGGGGTTGGGCGGAACTCGGGCGGTTTGGGCGTCGGATTCAGTCTTCGCCGGTGAATTCCTTCGGCGCCTGGCGGCGTTCGTCGTTGCGCGAGTTGACGCGCTTCTGGTGGCGCCGGCGCAGGAGTTCGTCGAGTTTGTCCACCAGCAGATCGAGCGACTTGTAAGCGTCCTCACTCGCGGTGCTCGCCATCAAGTCGGGACCGCCTATCTCCACACGCCCCTTGGCGATGAAGATATCACGGGCTCCGCGGGTTTTATCCAGCTCGAGGTCGGTCGACGGCGACCTGGCGCAGGGCGGGGGTCAGATCCAGGTGGATGCCCCGCACGATGATCGGGGTGGAGGAGGTGTCCGGGGTCGGGTGTTTTGACATGGTGTGGGTTAGACGCACCAGTGCGCCCGGCGTTGCTTACAATCACGGCGGCCGATTCAAGTGGTTGGACACGCTGCGGGTTTCCGCACTGGAATATTTCCGGTTTCCGCGCATCTTCCCGGCATGAAACTTTCCGCCAGCCTGCCCGTCCTTGCCTCCGCCGTTCTGCTCCGCGCGGCGACCCCCGCCGCCGATCCGCTGGAAATGCAGGTGGCCGACCTCGTCGCGGGACCGCAGGTGACGGTGGTGCATTTCTGGGCGCCGTGGTGCCCCAACTGCCGGGCGGAAAAATTCCTCGCGGCCAACCCGGACGTGAAAGTGGTCTTCCTCAACATCTGGCACAAGGGCCAGGATCCCGCGCCGCGCCTCGCGGCCGCCGGGCTCGGGGAACAGCCGAACCTCCTGCTGCTCACGCATCCCAACCCCTCGCGGCTCGCGGCGGACCGGCTGAATTCCTTCCTGGGCCTGCCCGTCACCTGGGTGCCGACGACCTGGATTTACCGCGAGGGCAAGCTGCGCGTCGCGTTCAACTATGGCGAGATCCGCTTTCCCGTGTTGCAGCAGATGGTGGACGACGCCCGCAACGAGTGGGCGCACTGAAGCGCGGCTAACTGCGCAGACTTGCCCTGGGGCCGGGTTCGCGACAGATAACCTTTCCCCCATGCAAAAACACCCCCGCATCCTGATGGCGTGCTTGGCCGCCGCACTTGCCGCGTGGCCGGCCCGCGCCGCAACCACGGCTGAAATCGCCGCCGAGACCACCAAGGCCAACGCGTTTTTCGAGCGCGTGTTTGACGAGAATGTCGCCCGCAGCCCGATGTTCATGACCCAGCTGGGCATGAAGACGGACCACGACAAGTGGGACGATATTTCCGAGGCCCGCGCCCTGGAGAATTTCGAGCTCGGGGTGCGGCAGTTCGCGGAACTCAAGCGCACCATCGACTACGACCGGCTCGACGACCAGGCCAAGGTCAGCTACCGGATGTTTGTGCGCGACGCCGAGCGCGCGATCGAGGGCTGGCGGTGGCGCCATCACGATTACCCGCTGAACCAGATGTCGGGCCTGCACTCCGAGGCGCCGGCGTTCCTCATCAACTTCCACCGCGTGGACAATGTGGCTGACGCCCGGGCCTATGTCGCGCGCCTCCGCGGCCTCGGGCCGTTGCTCGGCCAGCTGGCCGATGGCGTGGAACTCCGCGCGGCGAAGGGCCTCATGCCGCCGAAATTCGTTTTCGCGTTGGTCAGCGATTCCTGCCGGGAGGTGATCACCGGCGCGCCGTTCGACACCTCGGCCAAGAAAAGCGCGCTGCTGGAGGACATCGAGGGCAAGGTCGGCGCGCTGACGGACGCCGACGCCGCCACGAAGGCGCAGCTGCTCGCCGACGCGACCGCGGCGCTCACGGGAACGGTCCAGCCGGCCTATGAGAAACTTCTCGCCCTGCTGCACGCGCATGAACAGCGCACGACCACCGACGACGGCGCTTGGAAACTGCCCGACGGGCTGGAGTTTTACGCCTACGCCGTGCGGGGCTCGACCACCACCGGCCTTGCGCCCGAGGAAATCCACCAGCTCGGTTTGCGCGAGGTGGCGCGCATCCACAGCGGCATGGAGGGCATCATGAAGACGGTCGGCTTCCAGGGTGACCTCCAGGCCTTCTTCCAACACATCCGCACGGACGACAAATTCTATTACCCGACGACACCCGAGGGCAAAGCCGCCTACCTGAAGCGGGCCAACGAAATCATCGACACGATGCGCGCGCGGCTCGACGAGTTCTTCATCACCAAGCCCAAGGCCCCGCTGGTCGTGAAGCCGGTCGAGCCGTTCCGCGAGCAGGGGGCGGCGGGCGCGTTTTACGAGCAACCGGCGCCCGACGGATCGCGGCCCGGCGCGTATTATGTGAACACGATAGACATGCGCGGCTTGCCGATCTTCGAGATGGAGACGCTGGCGCACCACGAGGCCATTCCCGGCCACCACATGCAGATCGCCATCGCGCAGGAGCTGACCGGCATCCCGCGCTTCCGGAAATTCGGCGGCAATACCGCCTACGTCGAGGGCTGGGCCCTCTACGCGGAATATTTTCCCAAGGAGTTCGGTTTTTATACCGACCCCTATCAGGATTTCGGCCGGCTCTACGACGAGCTGCTGCGCGCCGTGCGCCTCGTGGTGGACACCGGGTTGCACGCGAAGAAATGGACGCGGGCGCAGGTCATGGATTATTTCCGCAAAAACACGCCGAACCCCGAGCGCGACATCTTCACCGAGACCAACCGCTACATCGTGTGGCCGGGCCAGGCGACGGCCTACAAGATCGGCCAGCTCAAGATCCTCGAGCTGCGCGAGCGGGCGAAGCAGGAGCTCGGCGCGAAGTTCGATCTCCGCGAATACCACGACCTCGTGCTGAAGGACGGCGCCGTGCCAATGGACATCCTGGAGGAAAATGTCCGCGCCTGGATCGCCCGCAAACAAGGCTGAGGTTTCTTCACGGCCGCGCTCCGGCTGATGTCAACCAATAGTTGACATCAACCTGCCCGCCACGGGGTTTTACCGGGGGGAGACGCGCCGGAGGTTGTCGCAGACGATGGCGGCGGCGAGGGCGGCGTTGAGGGACTCGGCGTGGCCGTATTTCGGGATTGTAACGCAATGCGTTACAAAGGGCCGGACGGCTTCTGAGATCCCACGGCCCTCGCTGCCGATGACGAGCACGGCATCGCGGGTGGGCTTGAGCTTATGCACGTCATCGCCTGACAAATCGCAGCCGAGCACGGGGGCCTTTACGCCGGCCAGCGCCTCGGCCAGCGGAACGGTGTGGACGGTCACGCGGGCGAACGAGCCCATGCTGGCGTTGATGACTTTCTGGGAAAACAGATCGGCGCTGTCGGGCGAAAGCAGCACGCGGTCGAGCCCGAACCAGTCGGCGAGCCGCAGCAGCGTGCCGACGTTGCCGGGATCCTGGATGCCGTCGAGAGCGAGGGTCAGGCCGCAGGCGAGCGCGCCGGCCGGCAGCGGGACCCGGTTGATTTTCCCCACCGCGAGCACGGTGGAGGGGGTCGGATAGTGGCTGATCCTCTCCATGTCCGCGACGGTGATCTCGAAAACATGGAGCTGCGGCGACCCCGCCGCAGTCCGCGGGTGAGGTCGCCCGCGCTCCAGCCCGGACCACGCCGCCGTGGCATAGATTTCCGCAAAGGGGAATCTCGCGGCGATCAGCTCGCCGACGACCTTTTCACCCTCGATGACGAAGAGACCTGTCGCCTCGCGATGTTTCTTGTCGCGGAGGTCGCGGAGGCGGGAGAGCTCGGCTTTCGTCAGGGGCACAGGGCGAGAGGAGCAAGGGCGGCCCCGCTTGGCAAAGCTTTGTGACGCGAAGGTTACGGCCGGGTTAAGAAAAAGCGACGAGCCCGGCGATGGGTTGACGGCCCGGCCGGCCCGCGAGAGCAATGTCCCGGTTCACACGTTTGTCAGGTAGGTGCGGCCCGGTCCCAGGGGTGGGGCCGGGCCGCTGTGTTTTGGTGGCATCATGAAACGACGCGTGCCCCTGTTCATCGTGTGTTGCGCCCTCTGGATTGTGCCGGCACCCGCCAGCGCGGCCGAGACCAAGAAGCCCGCCAAGACGCCGGGCATCGAGCTGGCCACGATGGCCTCCCAGGTTACGGGCATCGCCATCTCCCCGCTGCTGGGCGTGGGGGGGTCGGGGCCTACCAGTATTTCAAGGCGAGCACACCCGAAGAGAAGGCGGCCTTGCCCTGGTTCGCGCAAGTCACCTTTTGGCTCCCGGCGATGCTGCTGGTGGGAGTATGCGCGTTCAAAGATTCCATTGCGGCCGTCGCGCCTCCGGGCTGGAAAAAGCCGCTCGATATTGCCGAGACGGTGGAGAACAAGATCAGCGGGCTCGTGGCCGCCGGGGCGGTGGTGCCGTCGCTGGTGGCGCTCGGCTCCAAACTCATGATGCAGTCCGCCGCGTTGGAAAACGCGCCGGTGCTGGCCGGGGGCTTTGGCGTGCTGCCGCTGGCCGCCTTCGACCTGTCGTGGTTGCTGACGATCCTCATGGTGCCGCTGTCGATCGCGGTGTTTGCCGTGGTGTGGGTGGTGGGCCACGCCATCAACGTGCTCATTTTGCTCAGCCCCTGGGGCGGACTGGACACGGCGCTGAAGGGCATCCGCACCGGCGTGCTTTCGCTCGTGGCGGCCACGGCCTACATCGACCCGGTGGTGGGCGCGACGCTGTCGGTGGCGATCATCATTTTGGCCTACTTCATGGCCGGGTGGGCCTTCCGACTGATGATCTTCGGTTCCGTTTTCAGTTGGGATTTCTTCACCTTCCGCCGCTCACGCTTCAAGCTGCTGGCCGATGGCAACAGGCTTTTCACGGCCCGCGACATCGGCAACGCGCCGCTGCGGACCTATGGCCGGCTGCACCAGGACGCCGACGGCAAATTGCTGTTCAAGTTCCGCCCGTGGCTCGTGCTGCCCGAGCGCACGGTCGAGGTGCCGCGCGACGGGCTCGTGGTCGGCAAGGGCATATTCTTCTCCGAGGTGCTCGGCTTCGAGAAGTCGGCCGACAAGAACACGACGCTGCTCCTGCTGCCGCCGCGCTATGTGGGGCACGAGGAACTGTTCGCTCGCACCTACCGCATCAACGGCACCTGTGACGTCGGCCTGCGCCGGGCCTGGAGCTGGCTGCGCGAGGCGTTCGGGTTCGGCGGGAAGAAAACGCCGGCCGCAGCGTAACGCCGGGGCCGGCGGGTCAGGCGGGTGGTTGAGTGCGACCGTCCCCGCGGACCAGCAGCCAGTTGAGGGTGCCGATGGCGGCGATGACGCTGATGACCACCGCATGGGTGGCGCTCATCTGCGAGACGAGCACCGCGCACAGCGCAAGGCCGGCGACCGCGATCAACGGCCCGGCGGGCAGGCGAAAGGCGTCGGCCGACGGACGGAGTTTCCGCAGCCGGATGAGGGCCACGCAGGCGATGCCGTAGGTGACGAGCCGCGCGCCGGCCGAAATGATGGCGTTCCAGATGAAGTTGCCGTAGATGGCAAGGGCGAGCACGACCACGCCCCAGATCAGGATCGAGACCCACGGGGTGCGGAAGCGTTCATGCACCTGGCCGAAAGTTTTGGGAAAATCACCGCGCTCGGCCATGGCGTAAGTCTGGCGCGGCACGCCGACGAGTTGCCCGCTCAGGTAGCCGGAGGTCGAGACCATGGCGCCGAGCGCGATGAAGCCCGCGCCGACGGGGCCGACGAGCGCGCGCGCGGCGTCGGCCAGCGGGCGCGCGCTGTCGGCCAGATCGGGCACGGTGCGCATGGCGACGATCTGCGTGAGCAACAGGCAGGCGGAAATGACGAGGAGCCCGGTGAAGAGGGCAAAGGGAATGTCGCGGCGCGGATCCTTGCCCTCGGCCAGCGGCATCAACGCGGCCTCGAAGCCGCCAAAGGCGAACAGCAGCGCCAGCACGGCGTTCATCCAGCCGGCCGGCGTGGCCGCCACCGTGGGCTGGGTGACGGTCGTGTCCGACCACAGAAATCCAGCCGCGATGAGCAGGGCGATGGGCACCAGCTTGGCGGCGGTGAGAAAATTTGACAGCCGCGCCCCGTTGCCGACCCCGCGGACGTTGGTCAGCACGAGGCCGCCGAGCAGCAGCACCAGCAACGCGATGCGCGGCACCGGGGCGGTGGCGCCGGGCCAGAATTCGCCGAGGTAAACGACGAAGAGGTTGGCGTTGGCGGCGGCGGCGGTCAGCCGGACCAGCCAGATGAACCAGCCCATCTGGATGCCCCAGAACCGGCCGCAGCCTTCCCGGGCAAAAAGATATGGGCCGCCGGCTTCGCGGAATTGCGAGCCGAGTTCGGCGAAAACACCCATGAAGATGGCGATGCCGAGGGTCGCCAGCAGGTAAGCCCACGGCGCCGCATTGCCCACAAACCGGACCAGGTCGTCGGGCAGGCCGAAGATGCCGCTGCCGATGACACAGTTGATGACGAGCCCGACCATCGTCCAGCGCCCCAGCACGCGGACAAGTTGAGGTTTGGTCTGATCAGGCATGGAAGGCGGGCGGGCGGCCTCAGGGCTGGTTGAAGGCGCGTGGCCGGGAGGCGATGGGGCCGGGAAACTCGACCCCGAAGAGGGTGGGGTGCTCCTGCGGCTTGGGATCGGCGCCGGGGGCGAGATGTTTGAAAACATCGGTGAAGCGCAGGCTGCATTGGAGGCGGCGCTGGCCGCGCGTGTCGATCTTCGGATTCACCTGGATGATGGCCTTGGTGAAGGGCGGGGAGTTTTTTATCTTCAGGGCGCGCTGGCGGGTTTCCCCGACGGCGGGGCCGGTGTCCTTGATGAGCGCGTCGAGGCGCAGCAGGTCGGCGTAGGTGACCGGCCCCCACAGCTTGCGCCACAGCGCCGGCGAAATTTCCGGCGCGATGATGTTCACCAGGCGTTTCACGTCGCCGTCCTGCGACCAGAAGCCGATGATGAGCATGAAGGGCTCGTCGATTTCATATTGGCGGAGGGCGTCGCCGAGGTCCACCGGCGTGCCGTATTTGCTGGTCTTGGGGTTGACCGGGATGCCGCCGTGAGCCTTGTTCGCGGTCGCGGGAATGTCCCACCGCTGGGTGTAACTGGCCGGCTTGTAACCGTCGAAGAAAGTGGCGCGCACCCACTGCTCGAAGACCAGGCCGTGCCGCTGCACTTCCTGCGCTGAAACGAGGGCCCCCATTGCCAAAAGCCAGGCCAGGCTGAATAGTGCGCGCTTCATCAACGTGGGGACGGTATTTAGGGGGCGCCCGGCCGGGCCACAAGGCTGATGCAGGGGCAATCTTTTTGTTTCCGCGGCGGGGCGAAACTGCTAGGCAGGGGGCATGAGCGAAGACAACGCACCCAAGCTCCGCCTGAAACCCAAGCTGGCTGCCGATCCTTCCGCTGCTTCCGAACAACCCGCGGCGCCGGCCGAGGCCGCACCGCCCGCTCCCGCCGAACCCGCAGCTCCGGCGGCGGAAGCGACGCCGGCAGTTCGCCTGAAACCGCGTTTGTCGGCCGCCCCGATGCAGGAAACCACCCCGACACCCCAGCCGGAACCGGCCGCGGCCATGCCTCCGCCCGAACCGGTGGCCGAACCTGAGGCGCCGCCACCGCCGCCGGAACCCGTCGCGGCGGAAAAACCGAAATTCAACCTGAAACCGAAAGCCGCGCCGGCTGCGCCGGAACCCGCTGCCGCCGCCATGCCCCCGCCGGCCGCCGAGCCGCCGGTGCTGCAAGCACCGTCACCCTTCCCGCCACCTCCGATTGGGGCCCAGGCGGAGAGCGTGGCGGCACCTTTTCCGCCGCCGGCCGCTGCCGCCGCGCCTTCGCCCTTTCCGCCTCCGCCAGCCGGAGCCACCCCGACGCCTTTCCCGCCCCCGCCGGGCGCAGCGCCGTTTCCCCCGGCGCCGGGGGGAATTTTCCCGCCATCGGGTGCGGTCAAAAAGAAAGGTGGACTTGGCGCGAAGTTGGGCCCGAAGCAGCAAAAACTTCTCTTTGGCGGCGGCGTTGCATTGCTGTTCGTGGTCGTCGTGGCAATTGGCTTGAGTCGGAGAAAATCGGAACAGCCTCCTCCGCCCAAGGCCCAACCCATCGCCCAGCCCGAGCCGCCGCCCGCCGAGAAACCGGCCGAGGAATCGGCGGTTGAGGCTGCTCCGGCCGAGGCAACCCCGGCTCCCGTCGAGGGCAAACCTGCGGCGACGCCCGCCCCGGCAGTGGTGGTGGCCCCGGTGGTGGAAGTTCCGGTCGAACCGCCCCCGCCGCCCCCGCCTCCTCCCCCGAGCAACCAATTCAAGGCCTGGGTGGAGAACCTCAAGATCAGCGGTGTGCGCGGCGGCGCGACTCCGCGCGTCTTCATCAGCGGCACGTCCTTCCAAAAAGGCGACCTGGTCAATCCGCAGCTCGGCATCACCTTCGAGGGCTACAGCAGCGAGACGCGGATGCTGGTCTTCAAGGACCAGACCGGCGCCAAGGTCGAGCGCCGTCACTGAGGCCCGCACCGTTGCCCGCTACTGCGGGCCCGGTGTTTGTCCCCGGTTCTCGCGGAGCGAAACCGGGGCAAATCAACGCGCGGCGAGGGCTTCGCGGATGCCGCGGAGCAGCTCGGGGTCGGTGGCGATGCCGAGCACGCCGTTCACCACGAACTGCACGCCGATGCACATGATGAGAAAACCCATGATCTTCGTCATGGCGTTCACCCCGACCGGGCCGATAAGATGCACGATCCGGCCGGAGAGCCGCAGCACGATGTAAGTGAGAAAGGCCACGGTGATGATGCCCGCGATGATGGCAATGTAGTCGGTCCAGGCGGTAGCCAGCGAGGTGAAGCCCAGCGTCACGGCGATGGAGCCGGGCCCGCTCAGCATCGGCATGGCCAGCGGCGAGAAGGAGATGTCCACCTTCTTGCGCGCGGCCTCGCGCTCCTCGGCATCGGGTTTCACCGCACTCTTCCGGGTGGCGAGCATCCCCATGCCGATGCCGGTCATCAATATGCCGCCCGCGATGCGCAGGCCGGGGATGGAGATGCCGAAGAAATTCATGATGAAGGTGCCGCCGATGAGGAAGCTCACCAAAATACCCACCATGTAGAGACACCCTTTGCGCGCCTGCTCGCGGCGGCGCTCGGCGCTGTCGCCCTCGGTGATGGCGAGGAAGGTCGGCGCGGCCGCCAGCGGGTTGATGATCGGCAGCAGGCCGATGAAGGTGCCGAGGAAGATCGCCCAGAGGTGTGTGACGTTGGACATGGTTAAAGTCGGCGAAGTTCTTCTTCGCTCAGGCCCGACTGGCGGACGATGGCGCGAAGCGTGCCGCCAGGAATGTCGCCCGGGTGCATCGCCACATATGTCTGCCGCCCGTTGGGGTGGCGCAACACAACATGCGACCCGGACTGGCGTTTCACCACGAAACCCGCGCGTTGCAGTTTCGCCAGAAGCTCACGGGCTTTGAAGGGCATCGCTCAGGCCACGTCCACGGTGGAGAGCAGCAGTTCTGTCGGGGCCGGCGGCGTTTCCCCGTTGGCCTTTTTCTCTTCCAGCCAGAGTTGCAGCAAATCGCGCGCGGCGGCCCGGGCTCCCTCCACTCCCAGTCCGTGGGTCGTCAGACCCAGCGTGGGCACATGGGCGTAATAATAGCCGTCGGGCAGCTCGCCGGGTGCGATCTTCTCAAAAAGTATGCCGTAGGTCATGGGCGGAAATCTAGTCCGGGCCGGGGTTTAGGCAAGGGGCTTTACCACACATCCACCGGGCCCTTCGGCACGGGGATGGATCCGCGACGCAACACCGCCGGATCGCTGGCATCGAGCATGAACGAGGCGGCCATCGGGGCGGGGCGGAACTTGGGCAGCAGTTCGCCGTGCTCGTCGAGGAAGGGCGCGCGCCATTGCTCGTAGCCGGCCAGCAGCGTTTCGAATTCCGCCCGCGTGCCGAACTGGGTGACTCCCTTCTTGAACTCCTTGGCCGGGCCGAAACGCTTCGCATACCATGAGGCCGGTTTGCGGAAAAGGCGGCAGCCGTGGTTCTCGCCGAAGACCTCGATCATCAGATCGAGGTGGCGGCGCATGACCTGCACCAGCCCGGGGTAACCGGGCTCCGGTTTCAGTTCGCCGGTTTTCAGATAGTGCCGCGTGTGGGCGAAGATCCACGGGTTGTAGAACGCGCCGCGGCCGATGCTCACGCCGACGCAGCCGGTCTCGTCGAACATGTGCTTGGCGGCTTCCGGGGTGGTGACATCGCCGTTGCCGATGACGGGAATGTTTTTCACGGCGGCGACGACGGCGCGGATGCCCGCGAGGTTGACGGTGCCGCTGAAGCCCTGGGCGCGCGTGCGGCCATGCACGAAGATGGCGGCGACGCCAGCGTCCTCGAGCACCCGGGCGAGGTCGGGGGCGGTGAGATTGTTTTCGTCCCAGCCGAGCCGCATCTTGGCGGTGATCGGGATCTTCACGGCGTCGACCATGCCGCGCACGAGCGCCGCCGTTTTGCCCAGCTCGGTCATCATCGCGGAGCCACCGCCGATGCCGGTGACTTTCTTCACCGGGCAGCCCATGTTGATGTCCACCGAGGCGATGCCGGCCGCTTCGACCAGCTGGGCGGCGTCGCGCATCTCCCCGGGCACGGCGCCGAAAAGCTGCACGGCGAGCAATTTCTCGGCCGGGCAGGTGCGGATCATCTGGAGGGCGCGCGGATTCTGCTCGATCAGCGAGCGGGCGTTGACGAGGTCGGTCGTGGTCCAGTCGAGCCCGCCGATTTCGCGCACCATGAGCCGGAAGGGCAGATTGGTGTAGCCCGCCAGCGGCGACAGGAAGAGGTTTGACCCGAATTCGTATGGCCCGATGCGCATATCCGGACGACAACCCAAGCACCGGCTCAAGACGCTAGCAAGCGGGCGCTTTTGTAACCTAATAGGTTACAAAGACAGATCGCGCCCGGCTCGTTTCTCAGCCAGCCAGTGCAGCATCCGGAGCAGTAATTCCGCATCGGGCAGGCGCGACCGGCCTTTGAGAAAATCCTGCAGCCGCTGGCGCGGAATGCCGAGATAGCGGGCCAGGCGCACTTTGGTGCCGCGGACACGCAGCTCTTTTTGAACTAGGGTGGCACAGACATTCCACAGCGGACTGTCGTATCCCGGGCGGCGGGTTTTGTAGGATCCTTTGCGCTTCGGCCGCATGGCCAGGGCAACACGATGGGCTCCCGTGCGGGCGGCGACCGCGAGAGCTTCGCCCAGATCCAGCCAAAGAATCAGGCGGGGATGGCAAAATGGAACGGTAATCATGTTTGTAACCTATTAGGTTACAAAGCGCCCTGACAAAGGCGAATATTGTAATCTGGCCGATCAGCGGGCGGCGAGGGCGCGCTTCATCCGTTGGAGCGCCTCGGTGAGCGTGGCGCGGGGGCAACCGAAGTTCAGGCGCACGCAGGCGCCGCGCGGCACGCCGTAGAAGGCGCCGTCGCTCAGGCCGACGCCGTGCGCCTCAAAATGCGCGATCGGGTCAGGGAGCTTGAGCGCGGAGACGTTGAGCCACGCGAGGTAAGTGGCCTCGATCGGCGCCGCGCTGATCACCCCGGGCAGTTCGCGGGCGACAAAATCGAGCAGGAAGGCGCGGTTGCCGCGCAGGCAGCCGAGCAACGCCTGACGCCACGGTTCGCTGTCGCGATAGGCGGCCTCGCAGGCGACGTAGCCGAGGGCGTTGACCTCGGCCATGACGCCGGCGCCGGCGCGGACAAATTGCGCGCGCAGTTTCGCCTCGGGGATGATGGCGAGGGAGGTGCCGAGACCGGGGATGTTGTAGGTCTTGCTCGGCGCCATGAGCGTGATCGTGCGTTGGGCGACTTCCTCGCCGAGGAGCGCCGTGGGGATGTGCGGCAGATCGTCGAGGATGAGGTCGCAGTGGATCTCGTCGGAGCAGAGCAGGAGGTTGTGGCGCACGCAGAACTCGCCGAGCTTCACGAGCTCGTCGCGCCGCCAGACGCGGGCGATCGGGTTGTGGGGGTTGCAAAGGTAGAAAAGTTTCGTCTTCGGGGTGACAGCTTTCTCCAGCGCGTCCCAGTCGAGCTCCCAGCGGTTGTTGGTGGCATCGAGGCGGAAAGGAACCTGCGTCGAGATACGGCCGCTGTTTTTCGGCGCGCTCATGAACGGCGGGTAAACCGGCGTGAGGGTCAGGATTTCTTCGCCGGGCTGGGCGAAGGCCTGGGCGGTGAGGTTGAGCCCGACCACCAGGCCGGGCAGCCAGACGATCCAGGCGGGATCGATCTTCCAACCATAGCGTTGTTCCGCCGCGTCCACGAAGGCGTCGACCGTGGATTTCACGGGCCGGGAATAACCAAACAGGCCGGTGGCCACGCGCTCCTGCAGGGCGGCGATGATGGCCGGGGACGTTTTGAAATCCATGTCGGCGACCCACAGCGGGAGGATGTCGCGACCGGCATATTTCTGCCATTTCTCCGAGTCGGTGCCACGGCGTTCGATAGCGCTGTCGAAGTCAAAGGTCATACGTAGGGCGCAATAGAAGCCACGGCGCACGGCGAAGCCACGGAAAAAAGCCGGCGAGACGGAGTTTCCCGTGTGGGTGTCACACTGCGGGGCAGGATTGCACGCCAGCTGGGTGTGGGCCGCTAGCAAGTGGCGGATTTTGCCTGATTTGCACGCCGGGGTGGGGCCGGCACGCAACAAGCAAGGTGCGCCCCAGCAACAAACTCCAACCTACAAAGGAGAAACCACCATGTATCGTCTCACCCGTTATCAGTATCCCCGCACCGCGAACCTCTATCCGTCTTTCGCGGCTCGCAGCCCGCTGGCCGGCCTTGAGTCGGAGATCGACCGCCTGTTCTCGTCCGCCCTCGCCGATTTCGCTGCGCCGACCGGAGCGCCACGCTTCCCGGTCGACCTCTTCGAGGACAAGGACAACCACTACGTGCGCGCCGAACTGCCCGGCGTCAGCCGCGAGGCCATCAACATCGAGATGATCGACGGCTACCTGACCGTCAGCGCCACCCGCAAGGAGGGCGAGGAGTCCTTCAGCCTGACCCGCTCGGTGTCCATCGCCGAGGCCGTGCAGGCCGACAAGGTCGCCGCGACCTACGAGAACGGCGTGCTGACCGTCACCCTGCCCAAGCAGGAGAAGGCCAAGCCGCGCAAGATCGCGATCAACGTCAATTAACCGCCCCATCCATCCCCGGAGAAATTCACCATGACCACATTCTTCAATCAGATCGTTCCCCGCCTGTCCCGCTCGCTCAACCGCGAGGCGGCTCCCGCCACCGGCGCCACCACCACCGAGCCCGAGTTCACCGTCAAGCCGGCCTACGAGATCAAGGAGACCGCCGAGGCCTGGGGCCTCGTCGCCCATCTCCCCGGTGTGACGAAGGAAGGCCTTGAGCTCACCGCCGAGGAGGGCCTCATCACCATCCGCGGCCGCCGCGCCTGGCGCCAGCCGGAGGGCTGGACCGCGATCTACCGCGAGTCCGTCGACGCGCCCTATGTGCTGACACTCGAGCACGACAACACCGTCAACGCCGACGGCATCCATGCCGAGCTGAAGGACGGCGTGCTGCGGGTGTCGCTCCCGAAGGCCGAGGCCGTCAAGCCGCGGAAGATCACCGTCAGCTAAGTTCATTGGGTAAAACTCCCCTGCAGTGGGGAACGTGTGTGCAGCCGCCGGGCGGGTTTAGCGCCCGGCGGCTTTATTTTGCCCCGTAACCAGGGCTGGCATGGGACAAGCTAATGTTACGGGGTTGCCGGTGGCTTATACCAACGTCCCGAGAGAAATAGACTGTGGATCGCCACGGCGCGCTTCCGCCTTCGCCGAGCTACGGCGAGACGAGTCGCGCACCTCGCGATGACAAAAAATCTAAAACTTAAGGGACACTGGTATTAGGGGTAGGCCACCGGCGGCGAGTCCGCCCCGTGCGGACAAGATCGCCGGGAGCCGCCTAGCGGCCCCGGCGATTTTATTTTCCGGGTTTGGGGCCCGCGGAATAAATCATGGCCTGAGGGCCGGCCGGCTGTTTGGCTGTCGGCATGCTCGCGGCCCTGACCCCCGGATTGCTTGTTTTCCCCGTCATCCTCGCGATCGTGGCCGCCCTGCTCTGGGCGGCCCGGGGTCATGCGCGCAAGACCCACGCGATGATGCGGGATTTCGCCCAGCGCGCCGGATTGCGGGTTGTGGAGAAAACCGCACTCGGCTTCACCTGGGTCGAAAGCATGGAGGGCACACAGGCCGGCCGGGCCGTCCGTTACTGGACCTATGCGACGGGCAGCGGCAAATCGCGCACGACCTGGGTCGCGGTGGCCGTGCGGCCGCGCGCGGAGGCCGGGTTGCAGTTCGACCTCACGCGCCAGAGTTTCGGCTCGAAGATCATGGAGATGTTCGGGGTGAAGGAAATCCGGGTGGGCGACCCGGCCTTTGATGCGGCGTGGTTCGTGCGGACCAATCAGCCGGATTTCCTGGCGGCGGCGCTGGTGCCGTCGATCCGGGCGCGGCTCATGGCCGAGCGGGCCGGCCGCTGGGGCGCCCGTTACAAGCTGGAGCACGGACTCGTGCAATACGTCGAGCAGGGCCACCTCTCGTCTGCGGAGGTCATGTCACGGCTGGAGCGGCAGCTGCCGCTGCTGCAAGAGCTGGCCGACGTGGCCGAGGTGTTCGCCGGCAGCGGTCGCTGAGGGGCGGACCGTGTGGCTACCTTGGGTGGAACCCGGCCTCCGGACGGGTTGGTTTGACAGGACGAAAGAAGCCCGTCCGGAGGCCGGGCTCCACCTTTCAGTGCGAGTGCGACGCGCGGCTCACTCCGGCTTGCGGTTCCGGGGGATCAGCACCGAGGCGAGGATCGAGCCGGCCAGGACGGTGCCGATGATGCCGAGGGAGATGCGGATATCGATCGGGTAGTAGTGGGACACGATCATCTTGAGGCCCACGAAGCAGAGGATGATGGCGAGGCCGATGTTGAGGTAGCGGAACAGCTGCATGATGCCCGCCACGGCGAAATAGAGCGAGCGCAGGCCGAGGATCGCAAAGATGTTCGAGGTGAAGACGATGAACTCGTTGCGCGTGATCGCGATCACGGCCGGGATCGAGTCGAGCGCGAACATCACGTCGGTCGTCTCGACGATGAGCAGCACAAGGAAAATCGGCGTGGCGTGCAACCGGCCGTCGATGCGGGTGAAGAAATGGCCGCCCGCGAAGTGGTTCGTGACGGGCAGGAATTTCCGCGCAAGCTTCACGGCGGGATTCTTCTCGGGGGCAAAGCCATCGGCCTTCTTGGGCAGGGCCAGCTTGACGCCGGTGTAGACGAGGAACGCGCCGAAGACGTAGATGATCCAGTGGAAGGCGTTGATCAGGCTGATGCCGGCGAAGATGAAGAGCGCGCGCATCACCACGGCGCCGAGGATGCCCCAGAACAGCACGCGGTGCTGGTGCTTCGGCTCGACGCGGAAATACTGGAAGATGGCGATGAAGACAAAGACGTTGTCCACGCTCAGGCACAGCTCGACGATGTAGCTGGTGAAGAACTCGAGCCCGGGATTGCTGTCCGCGGTCGGCGGCAGCTTGAGCGAGACGAGGAGGTTGAAGGCCATCGCGAGGCCGAACCACACGGCGCACCACGCCAAGGCCTCTTTCAGGGACACCACATGGGCGTGGCGGTTGAACACGCCGAGGTCCAGGGCGAGCATGAGCGCGACAAAGAGGAGAAACCCGGTCCACGCCCACCAGGGCATGGCGCTGAACAGGGCTAATACGGGTGGCATGGGTCCGGGCAGTCTGGGCGCGGCGGCGCGGCCGGGGCAAGCGGGGAGTGGGCGGGGCGGCTTTTTGCCCGGATCCGGACCCGCCAAACTCTTTGACTTTGCCGGAGCCAGTCCTTCAAAAAGGTGGTTCACACCAACGTGCCCACATTCCGCCATCTCCTCCTCGGGCTGCTTATGCTCGGCCTGCCCGGTTCCGGCTGGATGCAGGAAACCGCCGCCGCCGAACCGCAGGCCGCCGCCGCGGCGACCGTCACCGGCCCCACCCCGGCCTTGCTCGAACAGCTGGTAGACGCCCTGCTCGGGCGGTTCGATATGACGGGCGATGAGAACACCGTGGCGCATTACGGCATCGCCGCCCTGTTCCTCCTCGGCGCGCTGCTGCTCCGCCGGGTGGTGACAGGCATTATCTTCCGTCGGCTGAAAAAACTGGCGAGCCGGACCCGGACGACGCTCGATGACAAACTGCTCCCGGTGTTGGAGGCACCCCTGGCGGCCGGCATCATGCTGGCGGGCATTTTCAGCGCGCTCAACGTGCTGAAGCTCCCGGCGGCCACCGACCGCCTCATCGGTTACGGCTCGACGGTGGCGTTTTCGCTGGCGTTGTTTTGGGGGTTGTTGCGGGCGTTCGACGCCCTGCTGGAGCACGCCCAGCAGATGGCGCAGGAGAAACAGATGGGCGTCGCCGCGTTCATGCCTTGGATCAAGAAGACCCTGATCACGCTGTTTGTGATCTTCGGCGTGCTCATCGTCGTGCAGAGCCTTGGCTTCGATGTGAAGGCGCTGCTCGCCGGCCTCGGCATCGGCGGCTTGGCGTTCGCGCTCGCGGCGCAGGACACGCTCGCGAACCTGTTTGGGTCGATCGTCGTCGCCATCGACCAGCCGTTCAAACTGGGCGAAACGGTGAAGATCGGCGCCCACACCGGCACGGTGGAGGACATCGGGCTGCGCTCGACCAAGATCAGGCTGGTGGACCGGTCGCTCGTCATCATCCCCAACAAACTGGTTTCCTCGGAGGCGATCGTGAACCTTTCGCGTTTCACCTCCCGCCGGGTGGAGCAGGTCATCGGGCTGACTTACAGCGCGAGCGCCGATAAACTCGAGGCGGTTGTCACCGACATCCGGGCCCTCATCAACGCCGAGCTCAAGGTCAACCCGGCGGACACACTCGTGTATTTCCGGGATTACAGCGCCTCGTCGCTCGATCTCTGGATCGTCTATGCGACGAAGGATCCGGACTTCGCGCAACAAATGGAGCTGATGCCCGATTGGGCGCAGGCCGTGGGGTCGGTGCTGCCCAACACCCACTTCCTGCGCATCGCCCGGGGGATTCTGCTCAAGGGCAACGGCCCGCTGGAGATCGCTCCCGCGGTCTGGCCGCTCCTGCTCTTCCTGGTCGTGGCGATGGCGATCGGCGTGAAACGCTACCGGCAGACGCTGGACTGAGGTAGGGCGCGGACTCCGTTCCGCGCCGCGGCGGCGAAGGGACTCGCCGCCTTACCGGCGCTGCCGCGTTAAGTCTAATTATCAAGGGACGTTGGTATTAGAACCCGTCCAGAGGCCGGGTTCCACCCCAAGGCAGCCCGTTCAATCCAGCGTCTGCCGGTAGCGCTTCACGCCGATCGCCATCGCCACGACCAGGAAGAGCAGCAGCGGCCACAAAGCGGGCGCGATCTCGGCGAGCCCGTTGCCCTTGAGCAGGATGCCGCGGGCGATGCGCAGGAAATGAGTGTTGGGCAGCACCGACCCCAGGGCCTGCGCCCAATCGGGCATGCCGCGGAAAGGAAACATGAAACCGGAAAGCAGGATCGAGGGCAGGAAGAAGAAGAAGGCCATCTGCACCGCCTGCAGTTGGTTTTTCGCCAGGGTCGAGAACGTGATGCCCACGGCGAGGTTGGCGCCGATGAAGAGCAAGGCCACCGCATAAAGCAGGACGAAGTTCCCGATCATCGGGACGCGGAAAATGAAACGGGCGGCGAGCAGAATCAGGGTCATCTGGATGTAACCGACGGCGATGTAGGGCAGGATCTTGCCCAGCATCACCTCGAGGGGCCGGACCGGAGTGGCGAGCAGGTTTTCCATCGTGCCGCGTTCGCGTTCGCGGGTGATGGCGAGCGCGGTGATGACGACCATGGTCATGGTCAACACGACCCCCATGAGGCCGGGCACGATGTTGTATTGGGTGATGTTCTCCGGGTTGTAATGCGCGTGGATGCGGAAATCCACCGGGCCGTCCGTCCCGCGCAGCCGGGCCAGCGGGCCGGGCAGGTCGCGGTTGAAGACGGTGCCGGCCAGGGCCCGGGTGGCCGCCATCGCCGGCCCGACCGCCGCCGGGTCGGTGGCGTCGGCTTCGATCAGCACGGTCGGGCGCTCGCCGCGCAGCAGCCGGCGCGAGAAATCCTCGGGGATGTTGATGACGAACTGCACCTCGCCGAGCCGCAGCATGCGCCGGGCGTCCGCCTCGGTGGCGGCTTCGCGCACGAACGTGAAGTAGCCGCTGTTCTTCAGGGCGGCAACGAGGGTGCGGGCAAAGGGCCCCTGGTCGGCGGCGCGGATCGCCGCCGGCAGGTGCTTCGGGTCGGAGTTGATGGCAAAACCGAAGATGATGAGCTGCATCAGCGGGATGCCGATCATCATGCCAAAGGTCACGCGGTCGCGCTTCATCTGGATGAACTCCTTCAGCACGATGGCCCAGAAACGGTGGAATGTGAAACGCCTCATGGGTGGCGGAGCGGCTTGACCTCAAGACGCTGGCTCGTGAACCGCAGGATGATGCGTGACACCTGAAAGCGCGTTGGGGTCAACGCGCTCCACCTCGGGGTTGTCCGGTGCTGGCTCATGAAAAATTATCCTTGGCGTGGTCCATCAGGCAGATGAACACGTCCTCCAGGCTGGACTTGATCTCGCGGCAGGCGTGCCCCGGGCCCCGGGCCGCGGCGATGGCGGCTCCGAGCCGGGCGGGGTCGTGTCCGCTGACGTGCAGCGTGTTGCCGAACGGCACCACCTGCTCGACGCCGGGCCGGCCGCGCAGGTTCGCGGCCAGCGGCAGCAAGCCGGTGCCGGTCACCTCCCAGGTGGTGAGGCGGGCCGAGGCCACGACCTCGTCAACCGTGCCGCGCGTGAGCAGGGTGCCATAGGCGAGGTAGGCGAGCCGGTGGCAGCGCTCAGCCTCGTCCATATAGTGCGTGGTGATGAGGACGGTCAGGCCGTCGGCCGCGAGCTGGTGGATCTCGTCCCAGAATTCGCGGCGGGCCTTCGGGTCCACGCCGGCCGTGGGCTCGTCGAGCAGGAGGAGCCGGGGCGAGTGGATCAGGCAGGCGGCGAGCGCCAGGCGCTGCTTCCAGCCGCCGGAAAGTTGGCCGGCCAGCTGGTGGCTGCGGTGGGCGAGGCCGAGGCGGTCGAGGCTTTGTTGCACGGCGCCGGCGCGGTCGGGCACGGCATAGACGCGGGCGATGAAGTCGAGGTTTTCGCGGATGCTCAGGTCCTCATAGTAACTGAATCTCTGCGTCATGTAGCCGACGTGGCGCTTGATCTCGGCCTGCTGGGTGCGGAGGTCGTAGCCGAGGCAGGTGCCGGTGCCGGCGTCGGGCGTGAGCAGGCCGCAGAGCATGCGGATGAAAGTGGTCTTGCCCGAGCCATTGGGCCCGAGGAAACCGTAGATCTCGCCCCGCCGCACCTGCAGGTCCACCGCGTCGACGACCGTCTTGGGGCCGAAACGCTTGGTGACGCCTGCGACGTCAATGACGTGGTCCGGTGCACTCATGCGGACTATTTCGCGACGGTCACATCCACGGGCTGGCCGGGGTGCAGATCGCGCGCGACGGCGGAGGCGAAGACGGCCTCGACCATGAACACGAGCTTGGCGCGGTTCTCCCGGTTGTAGAGAATGGGCGGAGTGTATTCGGGCTTCGGCGAAAGGTAGCTGAGGCGGGCGTCGAGCGGGGTGGGGAGGCCGGTGAGGGTCACCTTGACCACGGCACCAACCTTGAGCGCGGCGAATTCGGCTTCCGGCACGAAGAAGCGCACCTTGATGTTCGCGGGCGGCAGCAGCGCGACGACGGGCTGGCCGGCCGCGACAAACTCGCCTTCGCGAAACAGCGTGTCGTAAACCAGCGCGGCCGCCGGGGCGGACCGGCTTTTCTGCGCCACGCTCCAGCCGGCGCGGTCGAGCGTGGCCTGCGCGGCCGCGGCATCCGCCTCGGCGGCGGCGATAATGTCCGAACGGCTGCCGAGCCGCGCCGTCTCAAGTTGCGAAGTGATTTCCGCCACCTGCTTGGTGTCGGCTTCATGCTTCAACCGGGCCCGATCGAAATCGTCATCAGAGAGCACCGGCTCGGCGGCGGCGCGGGCCTGGGCCAGCCGGGCGTCAAGGGCCGCCAGCTCGGTCGGCCGCAGGCCCTTCCGCAGATCGGCCAGCCGGGCCTGCGACTGGCGCAGCCGCTCGGCGGCCTCGCGCAGGGTGGAAAGCTCGGCGCTTTGCTCAAGAGTGAAGAGGGGCGCACCCGCCTCGACCCGGGTGCCGCGCGCGACCGAGAGTTTCTCCAACTGGCCGCCCAGCGGCGCGGCAACGTAGACAAACTCGCCTTCGAGGTAGCCTTGGTAACCGGCCGCCTCGCGCCGGGTGCAGCCGCTTCCGAAAAGAATTCCGGCGAAGATCGCGAGGACGGCACCTTTCACCCCATAACAACTGTTCATTGGCTGAGCATGGTAGACTGGCCGGAAGCGTCAAAGGACAAAGATACGTCAGTGGTTGCAGGCAACCGCGCTCGAACTACGTTGGACCCATGCCGGCACTGATCAGCCATGAATCCAAACCCCGGCCCGTTTTGCTTTACGATGGGGACTGCGGCTTGTGCAACCGGATCGTGAGGCGACTCCTGAGGGCCGACCGGACCGGGAAGCTGCACTATGCGCCGTTGCAGAGCGAACCGGCCCAAGCGTATTTGCGCAGACAGGGACTCCCGGTGGCGGATTTGGCCAGCCTGGTATTTGTGCCGGATTGGAACCAGCCCACGGCCGGCGCGTATCGGTTGCGCACAGAAGGCGCGTTGGGCGCCTGCGCTGTCGTAGGCGGCGGAGTGTGGCGGGCGGTGGGCTGGACGCGGTTCATCCCGGCGGTGCTGCGCGACGGCGCCTATAAGCTTGTGGCGCGGTCCCGTTACGCGCTGTTCGGCCAATACCAGCCGACGCCGCTGCCGGAGCCGGAGTGGGCGAGGCGGTTCTTGGCCGATCGCTAGGAATCCTCCTTCGCCAAGGCTTCCACCTTCGCCCGTTAGGCTATGGCGGACGAGTCGGAGGATGCTTGCGCATCCGCGCAAGCAAAAGGCCGGACCAAAGTCCGGCCTTCGAAAGGATCGGAGAGGTGAAGGGCGCCCGCTCCGGCGGGTAAACTTATTCGCGGCCGTAGCCGCCACCGCCGCCGCGATCACCGCCGCCTCCACGGTAGCCACCACCGCCCCCGCGACCGCCGCGATAACCACCGCCACCGCCACGGCCACCGCGGCCGCCGCCGTAGCCGCCGCGATCACCCCGATCGCCGCCGCCAAAGCCGCCGGAACGGGGCGGACGCTCCTCGCGCGGGCGGGCGATGTTGACCGCCAGCGCGCGGCCTTCCATCTCGTGGCCGTGGAATTTCTCCACGGCTTTCTGGGCCTCGTCGCCGTTTCCCATCGTGACAAACGCGAAACCACGGGAACGCCCCGTGAACTTGTCGAAGATGATCTCGACGACATTGACCGTGCCGACTTGGCCGAACAGGGCCTCGAGATCCTGCGCAGTGCTGGCGAAGGGCAGGTTCCCCACGTAGAGCTTGTTGTTTTCTGACATGTGATGATGAGAGCTGATGCTGTCGCCTTACCGCCCGTCCCCGAAACCCGGATTTCAAATCATCACTGAACACGCTCGCTCACCTGACAATTCTCCGTAGCGATAGAATCTAACAAACAACCAACCCAACGCCCGACAGGCTGGCCCGGGAGTTGACATTGGCAAGCGCTTATTGGGTCGCGGCGGGCCG
>LNEH01000190.1 GCA_001464505.1 Verrucomicrobia bacterium Ga0077533 | reverse complement strand
TCCGGCGCCTGTTCGGCCTGGCCTGGCGCTACCGGCTGCACTGCCTGCAGGTGCTGGGCATCCAGCTCGTGCTGCTCACGCTCGGCATCGGTGGACTGAGCTTTACCGGGCTCGGCATTGACTTCATCCGGCACAAGATGGACGGCACGCCGCTCGGGGCCAACCCGCTGCATCTCACCCTGCCCGAAGACTGGCCGCCGCTCCACGTGCTGGGGCTGCTGGCCGGGCTGATCCTGCTTTTTGCGCTCGTCCGCGCCGTGCTCAACTACGTCTACGCCGTCTCGGTCAACCGGCTCGTGCAACAAAAGCTCGTGGTGGATCTGCGCGGCGAGGTTTACGACAAGCTCCAACGGCTGAGTTTCCGGTTCTTCGACGCCAACAGCACCGGTTCCATCATCACCCGCGTCACCGGCGACGTGCAGTCGGTGCGGATGTTCGTCGATCAAGTCCTGATCCAGAGCGTGATCATGGGGATCTCGCTCACGGCCTATATCATCTACATGGCGAGCCTGAGTCCCTCGCTGACCGTCGCGTGCCTGGCCACGACCCCCGTGCTCTGGTTCATGGCGGCCGCGTTCTCGCGCCAGATCCAGCCGGCCTACGCGCTCAACCGCACCCTGGTGGAAAAGATGGTCCAGCTGCTGGCGGAAAGCATCACGGGGGCGGCGGTGACCAAGGGCTTCGGCCGGGAGGCCGAGGCGCGGGCCCGGTTCAACGCGGCCAACCAGGCCTGCTTCGACCAGCAGCGCGGCATCTTCTGGCGGGTGAGCCTGTTTTCACCGGCCGTCGGTTTCCTCACCCGCATCAACATGATGGTGCTGCTCGGCTACGGCGGCTGGCTGGTGGCGCACGACCGGCTGCCGCTCGGCACGGGGCTCGTGGTCTTCGCGGGGCTGCTCGAGCAGTTCTCCGGCCAGGTGAACAACGTGGCCACCATCGTGAACAGCGTGCAGCAATCCCTGATCGGCGCGCGCCGCGTGTTCGGGATTCTTGATGCGCCGGTGGAGGTGAAAAACGCGCCCGATGCCGTCCGCCGGCCCAAGCTCGCCGGCGCGGTGCGTTTCGAAAACGTCTCCTTCGCTTACGCCGGGGCCGAAGCCGTGGTCAGGGACATCGACCTCGACGTGCGGCCGGGCCAGTGTGTGGCCATCCTCGGCGCGACCGGCGCCGGCAAGAGCGTCCTCATGAGCCTGATACCGCGGTTCTTCGATCCGACCGCGGGTCGGGTGCTGCTCGACGGCCACGACGCCCGCGCGCTCGACCTCGACGACGTGCGCCGGAACATCGGGCTGGTCTTCCAGGAGAGCTTCCTCTTTTCCCACACGGTCGCGGCCAACATCGCCTTCGGTCATCCGGATGCGACGCGGGAGCAGATCGAGAAAGCGGCGAAAATCGCGGCGGCGCACGACTTCATCATGGCGCTGCCGCAGGGTTACGACACCCTGCTCGGCGAGGGGGCGCAAAGCCTGTCGGGCGGCCAGCGCCAGCGCCTGGCCATCGCGCGCGCCGTGCTGCTCGAGCCGGCCATCATGCTGCTCGACGACCCGACGGCCGCCATCGACAGCGAGACCGAGCACGAGATCTTCGAGGCGCTCGACCGCGCCATCGCCGGCCGCACGACCTTCATCGTGGCGCACCGGCTGAGCACGCTGCGACGGGCCGACTTCATCATCGTGCTGGAGGCCGGCCGCATCGTGCAGCGCGGCACCCATGAGGAGTTGATGCGGGTGCCCGGGCCCTACCTGCGCGTCGCCGACCTGCAGTTGATCGATGCCCGTGAACTGGCCCAATTGAAACTGGCGGAGGGCGGCGCATGATCCCCGAGAAAATCCGCGAGGTCGGGCTCGTGCGCCGGGTGCGCGAGGACGAGGACGAGGAGCTGCAAAAGCCCCTCGAGTGGGGCCTGATCCGCCGGCTCTTCACCTATACGGCGCCCATCAAGGGCAAGGTCACGACGCTAGTCATGCTCACGCTGATCCGCTCGGCGCAACTGCCGGCGCTGGGCTGGGTGATGGCCTTGATCATCAAGGGACCGATCACCGGCCGCGACCTTGCGGGCATCGCGCTCGGCGTGGCGGGCTTCGGCGTGCTCGCGCTGACGACCGACGGGCTCTTTCATTTCCGCCAGCGTTACGCGCTGGAGATCGGCGAGACGGTGGTGAACGGGCTGCGCGCCGATCTTTTTGCCAAAACCATCCGGCAGCCCATGAGTTTTTTCCACCGGGTGAAAATCGGCCGCATCATCGGCCGGGTGACGAGCGACGTCGAGGCGGTGCGCGTCGGCATCCAGGACGTGCTGTTTGTCAGCGTCATCCAATTCGGCACCATGGTCTTTTCAGCGCTGGTGATGCTGTGGAGCGACTGGGTGCTGTTTCTCGTGGTGCTGGCCATGGCGCCGGTGTTGTGGCTGCTCAACCGGCACTTCCGCGTGAAACTCAGCCACCACACGCGCGCCTCGCAGGAGAGCTTCAGCCGCGTGACCGCCACGCTCGCCGAGTCGGTCAGCGGCATCCGGGTGACACAGGGTTTCGTGCGGCAGGAGACCAACGCCGGCCTGTTCCGCAGCCTGCTCGCCGACCACGCCAAATACAACATCGCGCTGGCCCGCACCTCGGCGATCCTCACGCCGCTGCTCGAGCTGAACAGCCAGTTTTTCGTGGCCACCCTGCTGATGTTCGGCGGCTGGCGGGTGTTTCACGGCGACATGTCGATGGGCGGGCTCATCACCTTCTTCCTGCTCGCCAACCAGTTCTTCGCGCCGATCTCGATCATCGGAAACCAATACAACCAGGCCCTCATCGCCATGGCCGGCGCCGAGCGGGTTTTTAGGCTGATCGACGCGAAACCGGACTGGGAGGACGACCCTGCGGCCACCGCCCTGCCGGCACCCCGCGGCACCGGCGCCAAAGTGGTGTTTCGGTCGGTCACCTTTGGCTACGACCCGGCCAAACCGGTGTTGCACGACGTCAGTTTTACAGCGGAGCCGGGACAGACCGTCGCGCTCGTCGGCCACACCGGCAGCGGCAAAAGCTCCATTATCAACCTTGTCTCCAAGTTCTACTTGCCGACGCGCGGCGAAGTGGTGGTGGACGGCCGGGAGATCCGCACCATCACCAGCCATTCGCTGCACCGGCAGATGGGCATGGTGCAGCAGCAGAACCTGCTTTTCAGCGGCACGGTGCTGGAAAACATCCGGCTGGCCAAGCCGGAGGCAACCGAGTCTGAGGTGCGCGAGGCCGCCCGGCGGTTGGATTGCCTGGATTTGCTTGAGGCGTTGCCGCAAGGGTTTGCCACGGAAGTGGGGGAGCGCGGCGCCGGCCTTTCCCTCGGCCAGCGCCAGCTCGTCTGCTTCACCCGGGCCCTGATCGCCGACCCGCGGATTGTCATCCTCGACGAGGCGACGAGCTCGATCGACGCCCTCACCGAGGCGCGGCTGCAAAAGGCCCTGGTGGAGCTGCTGCGCGGCCGCACCAGCTTTGTGGTGGCGCACCGGTTGAGCACCATCCGGCACGCCGATCTGGTGTTGGTGCTCGACCAAGGCCGCATCATCGAGCGCGGCACCCATCCCGCGCTGCTGGCGCAGGCCGGCCACTACGCGGCGCTTTACCGGCAGTTCGTGCAGATGGACGAAACGGCTTGAAGCCCGCAGAAAGATTCAGCCGCGGGCCGCAAGTCTATTCTGGCCGGCATCCTCTTTGTTTTTCCCTCTGAAGAAATGTGATTCTCCCTCTAAAAAATCATTGCATCGGGTCCGCCCCGTTCTATGACGAATAGCACTATGGCTAAATCCACTCGTAAACCCAACGCCGCTTTCATGAAGCCGGTCACTCCGGACGCTGCTCTCGCCCCCATCGTGGGTTCGAAGCCGCTTCCCCGCACAGAGCTCACCAAGAAGCTCTGGGCCTACATCAAGAAGAACGGTCTGCAAGACACCAAGAACCGCCGCAACATCAACGCCGACGCGGCGCTGAAGGTGGTCTTCGGTGGCAAAGCTCAGGTCAGCATGTTCGACATGACCAAGCTGGTCAGCAAGCACGTCTCCTAAGGTATCCGCCTTGGTGAAACTTTAAGAACCGCCGCGGAGCAATCCGCGGCGGTTTTGTTTTCCGCCGTCCATGACCGCCCCCGACCGCGCCATCCACACGCGGGCCGTGCTGATGCTCGTGCTCGCCGCCCTGTTCTGGGGGCTGAGCTTTCCGCTGGTGAAGGCCCTCGCGCTGGCCCACCAGGCGGTGCTGCCGGCGAGCGGCAACTGGTTCATCACCGCCTGCACGGTCGCGCCGCGTTTCCTGCTTGGTTCCGCCGTGCTGCTGCTGCTGCTCTGGCCCAAACTCCGCACGATCACCCGCCTGGAGCTGAAGCAGGGCGCGCTCCTCGGTCTCACCGTGGGCGCGGGCATGCTTTTTCAGAACGACGGCCTGCAATTCACCAGCGCGTCGACCTCGGCGTTTCTCACCCAGATTTATGCGATCATGATCCCGCTCTGGATCGCGCTGCGGCTGCGCCGCTGGCCGCCGGCCATCGTGCTCTGGTGCGGCGGGCTGGTGCTCGTCGGCGTGGCCATCCTGGGCCGGTTTGATATCCGGACGATGCACCTCGGCCGCGGCGAGGCCGAGACGCTGCTCAGCTCCGTGTTTTTCATGATGCAGATTTTCCTCCTCGAACGGAAGGAGTTCGCCGCGAACCGCGCGCTGCCGGTCACCCTGGGCATGTTCGTCACGGAAGCCGTGCTGTTCAGTGCGATGGCGCTCGGCACGGCGCCGCATCCGGCCGACGTGCTGGTGCCGTGGACCTCGGGGCCGTGGCTCGGGTTCACGCTGTTGCTCACGCTGTTCTGCACGCTTGGCGCGTTCATTCTGATGAACACCTGGCAGCCGAAGATCACCGCCACCGAGGCAGGGCTCATCTACTGCGTGGAACCGGTCTTCACCGCGCTGATGGCGCTGTTTGTGCCCGCCTGGCTCTCGGCGTGGGGCCGCCTGGACTACCCCAACGAGCAGGTCACCTGGCACCTGCTGGTCGGCGGCGGGCTCATCACCGGCGCCAACGTCCTCATCCAGCTCAAGCCGCCCGCAAAATCAGCGCCCAGGTAACCTGACCGGACCCTCGCGAAACACGCGCCAGGTTTCTCCGGCTGCGTTCCGGGCTGATGTCAACTATTGGTTGACATCAGCGCCCGTCGGGCCGGCGCCAGGAGGACGCTCCGGGCCGGGGCGGTTACCAGGCCGCGCGCTTGCCGGACTTCCGCACCCGCAGCCACTCCTGGAGCAGCAGCACGCGCTCGGCGTCGGGCATGCGGCGCCGGCTGACGAAGTATTCGTTCACGGCCTGCCGCTGGACGCCGAGCAGGCGCGCCAACTGGGCCTTTTCGCCGCGCACCTTGAGCAGGGGGCGCACGTCGTCAACGAGCTTGTTCCACAGCGGGGTGTCGGCACCGGGGCGGATTGTGGCGCCGCCCACGTTGGGGCGGCGGGTGGACATACGCTTGCGGGCCGAGGCCCGGGCGTGGTCGGAGATGGCGCCGAGAACGGCCTCGATCGGCCAGGCGCTGAGGGGGACAGGAGTGAAGGCCATGCCCCGATCCCGGCCGGCCGACCGGCTGATGTCAACTAATAGTTTACATCAGCCGGAATCGCCGCAGGAACTGGCGCCGGGTCAGCGGGCGGCCTGACGGATGGCGGCGATGGCGCGCCACGTGACCGCGCCCAGGACGATGGCCCCGCCGAGCAGCGCCAGCCGGCTCGGCTTCTCGCCGATGACCAGCAACACCCAGATCGGATTGAGGATGGGCTCGATAACCGGAATCAGCACCGCCTCGAGCGCGGTGACGTGCCGGATGGCGCGCGCATAGAGCAGGTAGGGTATGCCCAGTTGAAAGACACCCAGCAGCAGCAGGGCGACCAAGCTGTGCTGGTCGGGCCACGGCGCCGCGCAGATTGACGGCAGGCCGATCAAAAAACCGAGGATATTGCCCAGGATGACCGCCTCGATGGTGGAACCCGCGCCCTGCTTGCGCAGCAGCACGATCATCACGGCGAAGGACATGCCGCTGGCGATGGCCAGCAGGATGCCGGTGAGGTTGTTGAACTTGAGCCCGTCGTAGAAAAACACGCCCATGCCGACAAAGGTGACGGCAATGGTCCACCAGTCGGCGCGCCGGGCGCGTTCGCCGAGCAGCCAGGCGCCGAGCAGCGCGACCCAGACCGGCGCGGTGTATTGGAGCAGGATGGCGTTGGCGGCGGTGGTGAGCTTGGTGGCCGCGGCGAAGAGGATGGTGCAGCCCGCGAAAGCCAGCGCCGTGCCGAGTTGGAGCGGCGTCCAGGTGAAGCGCAGCGTCCGCCCGCGCACGGCGATAAGGAAAATCGCCGCGACCAGCCCGCGTCCGCCACCCACGGCGAAGGGCGGCCAGTCCACGGATTTCATCAGCACCCCGCCGAGGCTCCACCCGAGGGCGGTGAGCAGCAACAAGCCGACGGCTTTGCGGTGTTGTGGATTAGGCACGGGCCGCCACGAAAGGGGAAACCGGGGCAAAGTGAAATCCGAAACGGCGGGGAGATTGACGGCGCGGCGCGTCCGTTGTTATAGAGGTGGTCATGGCCGAGCCAACCGCACCATCCAGGCCGCCGGGTTTTCCGGAGGACCTGGAAACGTGCCTGCGGGAGGACGCCTGCGTGCGCGCCGATGCCAACCAGCTCAAGCTCAAGCTGGAGGAGATCCAGGCGAACGCCGCGCAGGCCCGGGAGGGAACCGCGCTGCCCGGGCGGCTGCTGGCGGCGCTGAGCCGGCGCAGGGACGGCCCGTCCACGCCGGAGGAAGCGGCGGCCATCTTCGCGCGCGAAAACGTGCTCCGGCGGCAGTCCCAGGAAAGCGAGCGCCTGCTGCAGCACTACACCGGGAAGCTGGATTCGCACCTCACCACCTACCTGCAGACCGCCGTGCCCGTTTTCCTGCAACAGAGCCAGGCCCGCGTGTGGCTGGCCGAATGGGAGCGCATCATCGCGGACCTGCGCGCGGATCTGCGCGAACTGATCAAGATGCTCGGTCAGGCGCGGAACAACGCCGTGGCCGGTTACGACAAGAGCACGCAAATGATGTCCGCCACGGCGCGAGCGATGTTCGCCCAGTCGAACGGCCTGATCCGCAGCGTCGACGCCCGGGTCCGGCAGGCGAACGCCAAGGCCGCGGAACTGGGCAATCTGCCGGGGGTGACCATCATACCGCTGGAGGTAACCATCAACAACCTGACCAGACTCGAGATCGTCGCGATGCTGCGGGAATTCGACCGGGTGGTGCGGGAACTGGAAATGTTCGAGCAAAAGCAGCTGGTCGACCTGCAGGTGCCCGCCGTCGCGGCGGCCGACGCGCTCGTGGCGCAGGCCCAGGCCTACCTGGCGCAATATCGCGAGCAGCTGCGGGCGTATTACGACCAGCGGATCACGCCGACGCAGATCGCGGAAGCGATCCCGCTCATTCTCGAACGGTTCCGCTCGGGGTAGGGCCTTGGATTGAAACTGTGGGAGCGT
>LNEH01000189.1 GCA_001464505.1 Verrucomicrobia bacterium Ga0077533 | reverse complement strand
CCGCGGCGCACCGGGCCGGTGCGCCCTACCGGCGCTGACGCGCCATAGTCTCAAAGCACCTGGTAAATGGTATTACCGCAAAAACAGCCGAAACCCCTACTTCGCCTTGGCGGCGGCGAGTGCCTCGTGGAAACGGTCCGGCGTGAGCAGCTCCGGCAGAATCACAGGCTCGGTCTTGCCGGGGGCGTAGATCAGGTTGAACGGCACGGCCGAGCGGTTCCAACGGGCGAGCTCGGCGGTGATCTGCGGGTCGCGGTTGGTCCAGTCGGCCTTGAGCAACACGAAATTTTCCTTCGCCAGTGCAGCCAACACCTTGTCGTTGTAGAAGAGAGACGCCTTGTTCGTCTGGCAGGTGGCGCACCAGCGCGCGGTGAAGTCCACGTAGACGAACCTGCCCGCGGCCTGCGCAGCGGCGATGGCCTCCGGGCTCCATTTTTCCCACTTGACCTGATAGCTGCCCGCCGGCGTGGCCTCGGCGGTCTTGGGCCAGCCGGTGACGAGACCGCCGGCGAGCAAGAGCGCCGCGAGCCCGCGGCCAACCATCTGCCGGGCCGGTTGGCCGTGCGCCTGGCCGAAGCGGCCATAGGCCCACGCGGCCATCGCGACGAGCACGAAGCCAAACGCCATCATGAGCAGGGCGTTGTCGTCGTCCTTGGTCTGGCCCGCCAGCACCCAGAGCAGCCAGCCGACCGTGGCGTAGAGCGGGAAGGCCATGAACTGCTTGAAGGTCTCCATCCACGCGCCCGGCTTGGGCAGCAGTTTGATGGCCGACGGGAACATCGAGAGCAGCAGATAGGGCAGGGCCAGTCCGACCGCGATGGCGGTGAACACGAGGACCGACCCGAGGGCCGACAAAGACAGCGCGGCTCCGAGGGCCGGCGCGAGAAACGGCGCGCTGCACGGCGTGGCGACGAGCGTGGCGAGCGCGCCGGTGAAGAACGAGCCGGTGAAACCTTCCTGCCTCTGCAGGTTGCCGCCGACGCCGGTGGCGGACAGGCCGATCTCAAACAGCCCGCTCAGGTTGAGCGCGAAGACCAGGAGGAACACCGCCATGGCGAAGACAAAGGCGGGGGACTGCAACTGGAAGCCCCAGCCGAGTTGGGCGCCACCCGCGCGCAACGCGAGCAGCACTCCTGCCAGCGCCCAGAATGACACCAGCACGCCGGCCGTGAACACGAGGCCATGCGTCACGACCTTGGACTTGTCGCTGCCCGACTGGTTGACGAAGCCGAGGATCTTGATGCCGAGCACCGGGAAGACGCAGGGCATGAGATTGAGGATGATGCCGCCGACGAAGGCGAGAAGGAGGGTGGCGGGCAAACTGCCGGGAGCAGTTTGCTGCTGAGAGCTGAGAGCTGAGAGCTGAGAGCCTGCAGTGGACTGACTGCTGATCGTTGACTGCTGATTGCTGTTGGTCAGTGGCACGTCAATCACCAGGCCGCCGTAACCGGAGCCGACCGCCCCTCCGTCGCCAAGGCTATGGAGGGCAGGCCAGCCGTTGGCGGAAGCGAGCACGCCGGTCAGACGCTTGGTGGCTTTGTCGGCGGCGGTATCGAGCGGGGCGGTGATGACCAAGGTGCCGTTCTCCTGCGTGACGGTGTTCTTCTGGGCGTAGTCCGTGAAACCGTCGGCGGCGAAGAAGTGCAGGCCGGCCGGCTGGTGCGTCGTGCCCGGCTTGGGGGTGAGGCGCAGGGTGAGCTTGGCCCCGTCATGCTTGGCGGTGACATCCCAGCCGGTGTTGGTGGCAGGCAACTGGGCGCGGGCGGCGGCCATGGGTCCGGTCCACCTGGCATCGGCTTGAGCCGCTCCGACCGGCAGGGAGATGTCCAGCTTCGCCTCGCCGGGCATGCAGACGGTCTCGCACATGAGCCACTCGGCGACGGCGGTGAAAGTGACAGTGCTGCCAGAGACGAGGAACCCCGTTGCAGCCTGCTGGCCGCCCGAGGTTTGTCCTGGGTTCTCGCTGGCGCGAAACCCAGGCAAAGGCGTGATCTCAACGAGCAGGAAGACTTCGCCTTCATAGCCGTTGCCGGTGATCTTGCCCGCGAGATCCTTCACCACGTGCGGCGTGGGCCACTGGATGTCGCCGGCCTTGAAGCCTTCGGGCAGGGTCCAGGTGATCGAGGTCGGGTAACCGGTGCCGGCGGCGATCCAGTAGCTGTGCCAGTGGGGGTCGTGCTGGAGGCGCAGGGCGACGGTGAACGGTTGGCCCGCCTTGATGGCCGCCGCGTCGGAGACCAGTTGCGCCCGCACGGCGCCGTTTTTCACGGTCTTGGATTCGGCGGCGAAGGCCAGGCCGGGCAGGGCGAGCAGCCCCAGCGACAGGCTCAGGGCAGGAAGGCAGAAAAGGCGGGACAGTTTCATCGGAGGGTGAGAGTGGGCAGGGGACGGCTTATTTCAAACGGAGAGTGCATATCCTAAGACGCATCAGCCGGCGCTTCCATGAACAATTTTGTGGAATAATAGCGCTCCGCCCGGTCGCAGAGGATGGTGACCACGCGGGCGGCGGGGCCGAGCCGGCGGGCCGTGCGCAGGGCGGCGCAGACGTTGGCGCCTGATGAGGTGCCGACCAGCAGGCCGAACTCGCGGGCGAGGCGGCGCGTCATGGCGAGGGCGTCGGCGCTGGCGATCTTCTCCACCCGGTCGATCTTCGCGCCGGCCAGCAGGGGCGGCACATAACCGCCCGCCACACCCTCGATGCTGTGGCAGCAGGGCATCTCGCCCGAGAGCATGGCCGCCTCGGCGGGTTCCATGGCCACGATCTGGACGGAGGGGTTGTGGCGCTTCAACGCCCGGCTGCAGCCGCTCAAGGTGCCGCCCGTGCCGTAGCCGCTGACGAAGGCATCCACCTTTTTCGCCATCTGGGTGATGATCTCCGGGCCGGTGTGCTGCTCGTGGTCGAGCGCGTTGAGGGGGTTGGCAAACTGGCGCGGCAGAAAATAGCGCGGATCGTCCGCCGCCATCCGCTCGGCCAGCTCGATGCCGGTGGCGTAGCCGCGGTCGGGTTTGAACAACTCCACCTCGGCCCCGAAGTGCCCCATGAGGTGCCGTCGCTCGATGCTCGCCGTGTCGGACATGAGGATCTTCACGCGCAGGCCCAGCGCCGCGCCGACCATGGCGAGGGCGATGCCAGTGTTGCCGCTGGTGCACTCGAGCACGACCGAGTCCGACCGCAGCAGACCGCGGTCCAGCGCGTCGCTGAGAATGGTGAGCGCCAGCCGGTCCTTGATGGAGCCGCTGGGGTTCATGAACTCGGCCTTGGCGTAAATGGTAAGGCCCTCGGCCCCAAAGCGCAGCGGCAGCAACGGCGTGCGGCCGATGAGCGCGAAAATCTCCGGGGCGAGGCGGAGGGAGGGGGCGGCGGCGGGCATGGTGGCGGGAAGGCGGGGGGACACCATAGCACTTTGGGCCCTGTCCGGCCATAGCCCAATGGGAGCAAGCGGTCGTGACCGCCTTTGGGCTGGTTGGGCAACAAGCCCTCGGGTAGGGTGTCACCTCTGCCCGTGAACCCCCCGCCCAAAAAATCCGAGTCCCCGGAAAAATGGTTCAAGGACGAGGTGCAGCCGCACGACGCCTCGCTCAAGGCCTGGCTGCGCGGGCGCTTCCCGGCCGTCCGGGATGTGGACGATGTCGTGCAGGAGTCCTACCTGCGCATCTGGAAGGCGCGGGCGCTGCACCCGATCGACTCGGCCAAGGCCTTCCTCTTCCGCATCGCCCGCAATCTGGCGCTCGACACCCTCCGGCACGAGCGGCGCTCGCCGATCAACGCCGTAACAGATTTGTCCCGGCTGTTCGTCCTAGAGGATAAGCCGGATGCCGCCGCCACCGCCGCCCGCCAGCAGGAGATCGACCTGCTGGTGGAGGCGATCGACGCGCTCCCGGCCCGCTGCCGTGAAATTTTCATCCTCCGCAAACTCCAGGGCGTCTCCCAAAAGGACATCGCCAGCCGTCTCGGGCTCTCCGAGCAGACCGTGCAGGTGCAGGCCGCGCGCGGGCTGCGCCGCGTGGCCGAGTCGCTCCGCCGGCAGTTGAAACACCCGTGAAACCCTACGCTCCCTCCCTCGAAACCAACGACGACGTCGAGAAGACCGCCGCCGACTGGGTCACGCGCTGCGACGCCGGCCTGACGGCGGCGGAGCAGCAGGTTTTCCAGGACTGGCTGGGCGCGGATGCGCGCCATGCCGAGGCCTTTGACCGCCTTTCGGAGACATGGTCGGTGTTCGACCGCGTGCAGGAGGGCGGGGCGATCAGCGCCGTGCTGGCCGGCCTGGCCCGGCGGGCCAAGCAGCGCCGGGCGCGACGCATCCAGACGGCCGCGGCTGCCGCCGTTCTAATTTTCGCCGGATTGTTTTATGTGCGCTTCGCCGAACCCGCCCTGGTCCCGTCGCGGGAAGACCGGAGCCCGCTCGCCGTCAACGACCACATCCGCCGGCTGCCCGACGGCACCGTCGTGGAGCTGAAGCCCGGGGCCGAGATCGCCGTGCACTACGGGCAGGCCGACAGCCGGCGTGTGACGCTGGTGAAGGGCGAGGCGTTTTTCCGCGTGGCCAAGGACGCGACCCGGCCGTTTTTTGTCGAATCCCACGGCATCACCGTGCGCGCGGTCGGCACGGCTTTCTCCGTGCAGGCGCAGGCGGCCGCCGTGGCGATTTTCGTGAAGGAAGGCCTGGTGGATGTCGGGCGGTCCACCGCGACCACGAGTGACAACAACCCCATCCGGCTCGGCGCCGGCCAGAAAGTCGTCATGCGCGCCATGCTGTTGCGCCCCGCCATGCGCACCCCGGTCGCCAACGTCCCTGCGGACACTCCACCGCCGCTGGCGGCGGTGGAGGAGCTGTCGGAGAAGGATCTTGAGCAGCAACTGGCCTGGCGCGACACCCGCCTGGAATTCAACGGCACGACGCTCTACGAAGCCGTGGCCCTGCTGAACCGCCAGAATCAAACCCAGATCCTGATCCGGGACCCCGCCGTGGGCCGGCTGCGGGTCGACGGGTATTTCCGCTCCGACAACCCCGAGGGCTTTGTCCGCATGGTCGAAGGGAGTTTCGAGGGCCAGCTCATGGCGGAACAAGCGGGCGAGAACACCATCGTCCTAAAGGCCCGGCCATGATCGCGGCATATTTTTGTAACAGATTTGCCGGGCCGGGGCGTCCCTTCCTCTGAACCCCGCGTTGGCCCGTCGGCCGTTGTCTTTATCCTACCTACCATGACTGCCCACACCCTCATCCGTAGATTCAGCGCGTTGGCGGCGATTTTCGCCCTGACGCTGGCCGCCCTGGCCCAAGCCCCCGCCACCAAGAACTTCAACGTGCCGGCGGATTCGGCGACCAGGTGCTGATGCCCACCGACGCGGTGAAGGGGGTCCGCACCAACGCGGTGTCGGGGGCCATGACCCCGCGCGAGGCGCTGGAGAAGATGGTGGCCGGCACCGGCCTCACCGTCATCCAGGATGAGAAGACCGGCGCCCTCGGCCTGCGCGCCGACCCCGCCGTCGCAAAAAACGCCGATAGCCGCCCGGCCGACGCCCCGGCGGCGAAAATGGAGAAGACCGAGACCGGCGCCCTCAAGCTGGAGACCTACACCGTGCTCGGCTCCCGCATCCGCCAGACCGAGACGGAAGGGCCGTCGCCGGTCAGCACCTATGACCGGGATTATATCCGCTCGACGGGGGCCATGACCCTGGCGGATTTCCTCAACCAGATCCCCCAGACTTATTCCGGCATCGCTTTCGGACGCGCGAGCACGCCGAACGAACTGAACCCCGAGTTCGGCCAGCGCAACGAGAGTAGTTTCCCTTCTTTCAACTTTGTGCTCCAATCCTCCGCCGCACCCCCGGGCCAGACCGGTGTCTCCGGTGTAAGCCTTCGCGGTCTCGGCTCAGGTTCCACCCTGGTGCTCGTGGACGGCCGCCGCGCGGCCCAATCGGGCAACGGCAACCGCGCCACCGACACCCGGCAGGGCTTCGTGGACCTCAACACCATCCCGTTGGGTATGATCGAAAGCATCGAGGTCACCACCGATGGCGCCTCGGCCATCTACGGGGCCGACGCGGTGGCCGGTGTGATCAACATCAAACTCAAGAAAAACTACACCGGGACGGAGATCAGCGGCGGTTTCAAGACCGCCGAGCACGGCGGTGGTCGTGAACGAAACGGCTCCATCATCAGCGGGTTTTCCCACGGCAAGTTGAGCGGCACCGTCGCGCTCGATTATTACGATCGGCAGAGCCTGAAGGCCTCCGACCGCTCATTTTCCAAAGAGCAAAACCACAGTGCTATCGCGCGGGGCACATTGATCGCCACCGGCGCGACCGCGTTCGGCCGCGACTACCGGCTCAACTTTGGTTTCCCCGCCGTCATCCAAGCTTCGGGCGGTGTGGTCGCGGGCGAGTTTAATGCCATCCCCGGGGTTCGCGTGGTCTTTGTGCCAGCAGGCTCCGCGACCACCCCGACGGTGGCGCAATTTGTGCCTGCCACCGCGATCATTCCCCCGGCCAATGTGGTCAACGCCTCAGGTCAGCGCCGAATGAATACGGCCTCTTACCTCGACCTCATTCCTGTATCCAAGCGAACGGGCTTCAGCGGTAACTTAAACTACAAGATCGGCGACCGGTTGGACGCCTTCGCGAGCTACCGCACCAGCGACACCAAATCCAACACTAACACTCAGCCCGGCGCCAACTCCATCACTGGCGGCTTCGGCACGGCGGCGCTGCTCCCGGCGGCCTTCAATCCTTTCAACCAGAACGTCAACATCAGCATGGTTCTGACCGAGTGGGGTGCCCAGTCCCAGCGCGTGCGCACTTGGGACGACGCGGCCACGGGCGGTCTCCGGGGCAAATGGGGCCAGACGTGGGAGTGGGAGCTTGGCGGCAGTTGGCAGCGGCAGAAGGGTCGTCAGATCACGCGGAATTTCAACCCAGCGCCCTTCGCCAACATGCTGACCGCGGCGGACCCGTTGCAGCGCTTCAACCCCTTCATCGATCCTTCCGCCCCCGGCGCCCCTTCGCAGGCGGCCTTGCTGGAAACGCTCTCCTTGTATCCTTCGGTTGTCGGTATCTCGACGGTCACCGGGCTGGATTTTTCGGCCAATGGCGATCTGTATGAATATTGGGGTGGCACGATCAAGATGGCCTTCGGTGGTTCCTCGTTCCGGAATGAGGTGGACAGCACGGCGATCAACTTTCCCACATCTTCACTGACTCCGGTCGCGACGATTGTGGCATTGACCGGCAGCCAGACGACCAAGGCGCAGTTCGCCGAGTTGCAACTGCCGGTGTTCGGCAAAGACAACGCCAAGCCGCTGTTCCGCCGTCTCGATTTCAACGTCGCCGCCCGCCACGAGGACAACGGCCGTTTCTCCAAGACCGTGCCAAAATACGGTGTGTCCTGGACGCCCGTGCAGTCCGTGCTGCTGCGCGCCAGTTGGAGCGAGGGCTTCCGCGCTCCCGGGGTCACGGAATATCTGATCGCGACTTCCGTGGCGACATCGACGCTGACCGACCCCCGTCGCACGCCGGCCTCGACGTCCGGTATCGCCGTGACGAGCGGCTCCAACCCGAATCCACTGCCGGAATTGTCGGAAAACACCTATATCGGCGCAGTCTACGAACCGTCTTTTATCAAGGGGCTCAGTCTGCAGGTGAATTATTACGATACCCTCCAAAAAGACACGCTGCAGCAGATCTCCGCCCAGAACATCATCAACAACGAGGCGCTGTTTCCTGATCGCGTCACCCGCGCTGCCCCGACCGCCAGCGACACGGCCTTGAACCAACCCGGTCAGATTACAGCGCTCAACCGCGTGTTCGTAAGCTTCGGCGAAGTCGTCAACCGCAGCTTGGATTTTGTCGCCGATTACCGGCTGCCCTGGGTGCAATACGGCAATTTCCGCGTGAACCTCGCCGCCAGCCGGACGCTCGAAGCCACCCGGGCGCTCGCGCCCGGCCAGCCTCCCGTCGTTTTGGAGGATGACACCGCTTCGCCGCCGAAGTGGAAATACAACGCCGCTGTGTTCTGGCGCAAGGGCGACTGGAGTGGCTCGGCATTCTTTTCCTATCAGGATGGGTTCCAATCGAACAATTCAGGCAACTCCCTCGTCGCGAACGATACTGCGATCATCTACTTCCCGACTCCGTCGGTCGCAAAACTCGACCTACGCCTCGGTTATGAGTTCCGCAACGGCATCTGGCGCGAATACGGCAAGGGCCTCCGCGTGAACGTCGGTGTGAACAACGTTTTCGACAAGAAGCCGCCGTTCTCCGACACGGTCTGGGGCTTCAATGCCGGCTTGCACAGCCAGTATATTCTCGGCCGGGCTCTCGAACTCTCATTCGTCCTGCCGCTCTGATCCCCAGCCCGTAATCACACAGCCGCCGGGCACCGAAGGCCCGGCGGGGTGTCTCCTCGTCTCCTCTCATGAAAAAACTCTCCTGTTTTGGCGTCCTTGGCGCCCTTTTGCTCTCGGTCGCGCTGTGCGCCCAGACTCCCGAAACCGTGCCGACCTCCGCGCCGGCCGCCTTCTCCCGCCCCGGACCCAAGCCGGGTGAGCTGGCGCCCGACTTCACCGTCGTCGGCCCCGACGGCAAGGAGATCAAACTGTCGGATTTCCGCGGCAAGACCGTGCTGCTCGACATCTGGGCGACCTGGTGCGGACCCTGCGTCGCCTCCATGCCGCACAACAGCGCGCTGGCGGAAAAACACGCCAAGGACGGCCTTGTTATCCTCGCCGTCTGCGCCGACGACAGCCGCGCCAACTACGACGCCTGGGTGAAACGCAACGCGACGAAATACAAGTTCCTCACCGCGCATGACACTCCCGGCAAGGACGGCTGGGACAAGTCCGTCTTCAACACCCAGTATGGGGTCGGCGGCTTCCCCACGCTGTTCCTCATCGACAAGGATGGTCGTGTCGTCGGCTCCACCACCGGCGGCGGCCCCGGCGAGAACCCGCACGTCACGCGCCTGCTTGCCAAGGGCGGCGTGCCGGTCGACACCTCGCACCTGCCGCCCGAGCCCGCCGGCGGCCCGAAATCGATCCCGATGATGGGCAAGACCGCCGCCATGCCCGCCGGGGGCAAGACCGCCGCGATGCGCCCGCCGACCACGAAGCTGGGGTCGCTTAATTTTGACGACGAGGTGGCAGATTTCTCCGCCGTCGGGGTGGACGGCAAGGAGGTGAAGCTCTCCTCCTTCAAGGGCAAACCGGTGCTCATCGAGTTCTGGACCGGCGCGCGCTCGCCGGGTGACGACATCGCGAAACTGGCCGCCGCCTACAAGGACCAGGGCCTCGCCGTCTGGGCCATCAACGTGGCCACCGAGCGCGCCGAGTTTGAAGCCTGGGCCAAGGCCCACGCGGCCGGCCTCGGCTACACCGTCTCCTGGGATCCCGCCGGCAAGGCGGTCATGGAGTCGCTGTCCTACATGAAATTCGGCATCGGCATGTATCCCGCCTTTTTGGTGGTGAACGCCGAGGGTTATTTCCGCGGCGGCATGATCGGCATGGGCCCGAAAATCGCGGCGTGGAAACGCCAGAGCCTCATGGTGGCCGACCTCAAGCTCACCACCGGGGACAAGGACGCGGTGGACGGGGTCATCAAGGAAATGTTCGCCGCGCGCGACCAGGCCGCCGCGGCCCCCGCCACGATCCAGGCCAGGGGAGCGGCCCCGGCCGCACCGAAGCTCGCCACGCTCGCCCCCGGCGCGGTCGCGCCGGATTTCGTCATGCACGACATCAACGACAAGGAGGTCCGACTTTCCGATTTCAAGGGCAAGGTCGTCATCCTCGACTTCTGGGCCACGTGGTGCGGGCCGTGCATCGCCTCGTTCCCGCACACCGAGGAGATCGCGGCCAAATACGCGGACCAGGACGTGATCGTCGTGGCCTCGGGCACGAGCGACACCCTCGCCAAATTCAAGGAATGGATCCCGAAAAACCAGCCGAAGTATCCCAACCTCCGTTTCTTCTTCGACCCGAACGAGCGCGGTTCCACCACGTTTGATGAGCGCGCCTCGAGCAAACTTTACGGTGTCACCGGCATCCCGACGCAGTTTGTCATCGGGCGCGACGGCGTGATCACCGCCACCATCGTCGGCAACGGCGGCAAGGAAGACGCCCGCACCGAGGCCGCTCTGGCCAAGGCCGGGGTGAAAGTGGACGCCGCCCGCATCAAGGCCGGCGAAAAGCAGTTGGCCGAGGCGGCGGAACGGGAAGCCGACCGCTTGGCGGCTATCGAGGAGGAGAAAAAAAATCCCAAGCCGAAATTCATGGTGAGCTACGGCAAGCTGATGCAGGGCGCGTCCGTGCCGGACTTCACCGCGCAGGCCGCCGACGGCGCGCCTGTGAAATTCTCGGAGCTGACCAAGGGCAAGACCACGGTCTTCATGGTCTGGAGCGCCAACGGCGGCCTCCCGGCCGAGATGGTGGCCTTCACGGATGGATGGGCGCGCCGCTATGCCGACCAGGGCGTTCTGTTCGTCGGCCTCGCCGCCTACGGCGCGCGGGAGGATTTCGACAAGTGGCAGGCGGCCAATGCCGGCAAATTTTCCTTCCCGGTGTTGTTCGACCCGGCGGGAACGCCGCCGCGTCCGCCCAAGGAATCCATGGAAGAAATGACCGACGAGGAGAAAAAAGCGTTCCGGGAGGCCACGCGCGCGCACTACGGCAAGGTCATCCCGATGGCCTTCGCCGGCGGAGTCATGGCACCGGTCCCCAACAACACCGTCATCGATGCGCAGGGCAAATTCCTCGGCTTCTTCGTCGGCGCCGGCCCGCAAGCGGCCGATTCGCTCGGCAACCTGCTGCTCCGTGCCGGCATCAAGCTCGCGCCGGAGGACATGCCGAAGAAGGTCTTCACCGCCGAGGAGACGAAACCCAAGCCGCCGGAGGCCAAGGTCGAGATGCTCAAAGTCGGCGCGCTCGCGCCGGACTTCCCCGCCACGGACGCCGCCGGCAAGGCGGTCAAGGTCTCCGATTTTCGCGGCAAGGTCGTCATCCTCGATTTCTGGGCCACGTGGTGCGGGCCGTGCATCGCCTCGATGCCGCACACCCAGGAGGTCGCCGCCCACTACAAGGACCAGGGCGTCGTCGTGCTCGCCTCCTGCACCTCGGATGACCGCAAGAAATTCGACACCTGGGTGAAGCGCAACCAGGAGCAGTATCCCGACATCCTTTTCTCGCACGACCCGCAGGAGCGCGGGCCCGACCGCGCCTCGCACAAACTCTATGGCGTCGGCGGCATCCCGCAGCAGTTCATCATCGACCGCGACGGCAAGGTCGCGGCACTCGTCACCGGCTACCTGAAAGGCGAGTCCATCCTCGATGCCGCGCTCGCGAAGGCTGGCATCAAGGTTGACCCCGCGCTCATCGCCAAGGGGGCCGAGGATCTGAAGAAGCGCGAAGCCATGCGCTGAAGGCGCGACGGCGCTGCGGCAATTCACCTCTTTCTCCAAATCTTTCTCTTTCTCTAGGCACCCAATCTGTTCGAGAGAAAGAGCAGGATTAAGAGAAAGAGAAAGATTTTGAATCTCAGCTGCGCGCTCCACCTCAATTCCAGTTTTCCCTCCTGCGCTTGCCTCAGGCGCGCCTTCGCTTAGGACACATGGCCCATAGGCACGGCGCGGCCGGCCTGATACTCTTTCCTTCCCCATGAAAATCCCCCCGATCCTCCTCGCGTCGCTCCTGCTCCTTTGTCCGCTGGCGGCGGCGCCGTCCTTCACCCACGAGGTCAGTGACCTCAAGCCCGACCCGGCGGCGCGCTTCGGCACGCTGCCCAACGGCCTGCGCTATGTCGTTTATCCCAACAAGGAACCGCAGGGCCGCGCCTCGCTGCGCCTGCTGGTGCTGGCCGGCTCGCTGCACGAGCAGGAGAACCAGCGCGGCGTCGCGCACTTCCTCGAGCACATGGCTTTCAACGGCAGCACGCACTACGCGCCCGGCACGCTGGTGGAATTTTTCCAGCGCATGGGCATGAGCTTCGGCGGCGACACCAACGCCTCGACCAGTTTCGACCGCACCCAGTATATGCTGGAACTGGCGCACACCGACACCGCCACGCTGGCCGAAGGACTGCGGGTGTTCGGCGATTATGCCGGCGGCCTGTTGCTGCTCGACGACGAGATCAACAAGGAGCGCGGCATCATCATGAGCGAGAAACGCACCCGCGACAACGTGGGCTTCCGCACCTTCATCGCGCAATTCGAGTTCATGCTGGGCGACACGCTCCTGCCCAAACGCATCCCCATCGGCCTGCCCGAGGTCATCGAAAAGGCCCCGCGCGCCCGTTTCACCGAGTTCTGGGACACCTGGTATCGGCCGGAAAAAATGGCGGTCGTCGCTGTCGGCGACTTCGATGCCGCTGCGGTCGAGCGGCAGATCATCGCCGCCTTCACGCCGCTGGCGGCGCGCGCCCCGGCCCGGCCCGAGCCCGCGCTGGGCGAGCTGCCGAAGTTCGACGGCGTCCGCGCGCATTTCCACGCCGAGCCCGAATCGCCCGCCACCAGTGTCTCCCGCACCACCCTGACGCCGTTCGTGGACGAGCCCGACAACGCCGCCAACCGTCTCAAGCAGCTGCCCCGGCAACTCGCGCTCGCGATCCTCAACCGCCGCTTCAGCGAACTGGCGAAGCAGGAAGGCGCGCCGTTCAGCAGCGGCGGCGCGAATGTGTCGGATGCGTTTCGTTTTATGCGCCAAGCCAGCGTGACTCTCACCTGCAAACCCGAGCAGTGGCCGGCCGCGCTCGCCGTCGGCGAGCAGGAATTGCGCCGGGCGCTGGAGCACGGCTTCCAGGCCGGCGAGTTGAAGGAAGTCGTCGCGGCCTTCACCAACGGCCTCGACCAGGCCGTGAAGACCGCGGCCACGCGCCGCTCCGGCGCGCTCGCGGGCGAAATTCTCGGCGGACTCGCCGACCGCGAGGTTTTCACGCATCCGGCCGCCGAGCGCGCGCTCTACCAACCGGCCCTCGACAAGGTCACGCCCGCCGACTGCCTCGCGGCGCTGCGGGCGGCGTTCGCCGCCCCCGGCCGCTTTGTCATGGTCACGGGCAACGCCGTCATCCCCGGGGACGCGAACGCCGCCATCGTCGCCGCCGATGAGAAGTCCCGCGCCATCGCCGTCGCCGCCCCTGCGGCGCTGGCCGAGCCCACCTGGGCCTACGCCAACTGGGGTGAGCCGGGCCAGGTCGTGAAGCGCGAGCACATCGCCGATCTCGACGTGGAACTCGTCGCTTTCGCCAACGGCGTGAAACTGAACCTCAAGAAAACGGATTTCGAGGCCGGCCGCCTCCGCACCGGCGTGCGGGTGGGCAGCGGCAGCATCACCGAGCCGGCCGGGCAGCGCGGCCTGGCCTCGCTCGCGGGCGGCACTTTCGGCGCGGGCGGCCTGGGCAAACACAGCGTCGATGAGCTGCGCCGCATCCTCGCCGGCAAGAATGTCGGCGCGCAGTTTGCGCCCGCGCCAGACGCGTTCAACTTCAGCGGCAACACGACGCGGGACGATTTGCTCCTGCAGCTCCAGCTCATCGCCGCGCAGCTCACCGACGCCGGCTGGCGCCCCGAAGCGCTCCGGCAGGCGCAGAAGGGCCTGGAGCAGATGTATCTCGGCTTCGCGCACACGGCCAACGGCCCCATGGCCACCGAGGTGGCCAACCTCCTTGCCGGGGGCGACCCCCGTTTCGGGTTGCCCGCCAAGGAAGTGATGATGGCCCGCAACCTGGCCGAGGCGAAGGCCTGGCTGGCCCCGCAGCTCGCGCGCGGTGCGCTGGAGGTGTCCGTCGTCGGCGACCTGGATGTGGAGGCGGCCATCGCCGCCGTCGCGCAGACCCTCGGGGCGCTGCCACCCCGCGAGGCCAAGCCGGCGCTCGATGACTTGAAGAAGGTGAAATTCCCCGCCGAGCCTTTCACGAAGGACTACACCATCGCCTCCGAGATTCCCAAGGGCAATGTGGTCGTCTATTGGCCGACCACGGACGGCTTGGACGTGAAACGGGCCCGCCGCCTGAACATGCTCGCCAGCGTGCTCAACGACCGCCTGCGGGTGAAAGTCCGCGAGGAAATCGGCGGCACCTACAGCCCGCAGGCCGGCAGCAATGCCAGCGACACCTTCCCCGGTTATGGCTATATTCAGGCCGGTTGCGTGGTGGATCCGGCGGTGGCCGCCAAGATAGCGGATGTCCTCGTCGCCATCGGCGACGACCTGGCCAAGAACGGCGTCACCGACGAGGAACTCAACCGCGCCCGCCAGCCCGCGCTGACCGCAGCCAGGGAATCGCTCCGCACGAACAATTACTGGGGTGGCAACGTGCTCGCCCGCGCGCAGGAGAAACCCGAGGTGCTCGACTGGGCGCGCACGCGGTTGGCCGACCTTGAGGCCATCGCGGCCGCGGAGTTGAGCGCCCTCGCCAAGAGTTACCTCGGCCGCGAGCGCGTCTCCCGTGTCACCATCCTGCCCACCGCCGGCAAGTAAATCCCCCGGAGCAAGCTCCGGGCATTTGATCAGGCCAACGCCATGCCCCCCGCCCCTCTCATTTCCGGCTCAACCCGTAGCCACGAGCGTGTGGACGAACCACCACTCGCTCACGCTCGTGGCTACGTTCCAACCAAGCCGGAGCAAGCTCTGGGGCATCGGACCCACGGCAAATGAATCCAACTTTCCGTATCTGGCTGCTGGGGGGGCTCGCTGCCGCGTGCTGCCTGCCGGGCGTGACGCCGCCGCTGGCGCTGGGGATCGGGCTGGTGCTGGCGCTGACCGTCGGCAACCCGCAGCCCACGCTCACGGTCAAGGTGCAGCAGTATCTGCTGCAGGCGTCGGTCGTCGGCCTGGGTTTCGGCCTCCAGTTCGACGCCGTCGGCCGGGCCGGAATGACCGGAGCCTGGGTCACGGCGCTGTCACTGGCTCTGACCGTGCTGCTGGGCTGGGGCCTGGCGAAGCTGCTCAAAGTGGAACGAATCACCGGGCAACTGATCACGACCGGCACGGCGATTTGCGGCGGGAGCGCCATCGCCGCGATGGGTCCGGTGCTGGGCGCCAGCCCACGGGAGATGTCAGTGGCGCTGGGCTGCGTTTTCATCCTCAACGCCATTGCGCTCTTTGTCTTTCCGGTGGCGGGCCATTGGGCGGGCCTCGGGCCGGCGGACTTCGGCTACTGGGCGGCGATCGCGATCCATGACATGAGCTCGGTGGCCGGGGCGGCGGCGCGTTACGGCCCCGAGGCCCTCGCCACCGCGGTTCCCGTCAAGCTGGCGCGCGCGCTGTGGATCCTGCCCCTGGTGGCCGGGGCGGCGATGCTGGTCCGCCGCGAGGCGAAGCCGAAGGTGCCGTGGTTTGTCGGCTTGTTCCTGCTGGCCTCGGCCGTGTCGACCTACCTGCCGGCGGGTGAGGCGGCCTGGGACACGCTGACATTCCTCGCCCGTCGGGGGCTGACGGTGACACTTTTCCTCATCGGTGCCGGGCTGTCGCGCGAAGCCCTGCGCGAAGTGGGCTGGAGACCGATGTTGCAAGCGGTCATCCTCTGGGTGATCGTCTCGGTGGTCTCACTGGGCGTCGTGCTCGGGTGGGCCGGATCGCATTCATGAAAACGCTGACCCCCGATTCCCTGCCGCCCGTGCTGGGCCCGCTGGTGCGCTACCTCGACCAGTTGACCGGGCGCGCGTCGCTGGACGAACTCAGTCGGCTCCTGAAGGAATCGTCGGTCTCGTTGGAAGACCTGCGGACCTTTGTCCGGTTCGATCCCGCGCATTACCGCCGCAATCTGGTCGCGGAAGGCCAGTGGTATAGCCTGCTGGTGCTCTGCTGGAGCAGCGGGCAGCGCAGCCCGATCCACGATCACGCACAGTCGGCCTGCGCCTTCAAGGTGCTGACGGGCGTGTGCAGCGAGACGGCTTACGGTTTTTCCCCCTGTGGCCAGGTGTATCCCCGGCAGACCACGGAGCAGCCGGCCGGGGCGATCGTGGCCACGCAGGACACGGACACCCACCAGGTCTCGAACCTCCAGCCCGGCGGCTGCGATCTGGTGACGTTGCACATCTATAGTCCGCCGCTGAAATTGATGCAGCGTTTTTCCATCACCGGAGAAAAGGCGGGGGCGTGGACGGACGAGGAGTATCAGGGCGGCGCCGGGGTGTAGGCGGGACCGGCGGATATTTTTCCAAAGAGAATCCTTTCATGGGGTGAACTATCCGGGTTAGCTGCGGGCATGCCGAGTGATTTTGCCGAACTGGAGCAACGCTGCCGGGAGAAACTGACCGTCCGGGGCGGCGATGTGGCGCACGACCTGGAACATGTGCGGCGCGTGGTGGGCAACGCGCAGGTGCTCGCGGCCGCCGAGGGCGCGCGATGGGAGATAGTGCAGCCGGCGGCGTGGCTGCATGATTGCGTGACGTTCGCAAAAGATTCGCCGCGGCGCGGCGCGGCCTCGCGGTTGGCGGCGGCGCAGGCGGGGGAGTGGCTGCGGGAGTGGGGCTGGCCGGAGCCGCTGCTGCCTGAAATCGCCCATGCGATCGAGGCGCACAGCTTCAGCGCCGGGATCACGCCCAATACGATTGAGGCCAAGGTGGTGCAGGATGCCGACCGGCTGGATGCGCTCGGGGCCGCGGGGCTGGCGCGTTGCCTGATGCTCGGCGGGGCGCTGGGCCGGCCGCTGTATGCGGCGGATGATCCGTGGTGCGAACAGCGCGCGCCCGACGACCGGGCGGCGTGCGTCGATCATTTTTATACCAAGCTCTTGCAGCTGGAAAACACGATGCAGACGGCCAGCGGCCGGCGGGAGGCCCGGCGGCGCACGGTGTTCCTGCGGCGGTTTTTGACCGAGCTGAAACGGGAGACGGGTGGAGCTTGAAATTTGCAGCGGCGGTCTATGACCGC
>LNEH01000188.1 GCA_001464505.1 Verrucomicrobia bacterium Ga0077533 | reverse complement strand
TGATCGCCGACGTCGGGGCGTAAAGCCCCTCCTACACAGAAAAGAGCCCGCGATTAGCGGGCCCTTGTCCTGGACCGACGACGATTGGTCGTCGGGGTCATCGAAAGTTTCGCCGTTGGCGAAACCCATCAGTGGGCAAGAGAAACTCACCAGATTTTGGCGCGGTTCTCGGGTTTTACCCACATCGGGTCGCCGGCCTTGATGCCGAAGGCGTCGAAGAAGGTCTGCTGGTTCACGAGCGGCCCGAAGGCGCGGAAATTGCCGGGGGCGTGCGGGCCGCGCGCGACCTGGAGGCGCATGGCGTCGTCGCGGAATTTCGTGCGCCACTGCTGGGCCCACGAGAGGTAGAAACGCTGCTCGGGGGTGAAACCGTCGATGAGCTTGCGCTCCTTGCCCTGGAGCGAGCGCTGTAGCGCCTCGAAGGCGATCGAGGTGCCGCCGAGGTCGCCGATGTTCTCCCCGAGCGAGAGCTGGCCGTTGATGGCGAGACCGGGCAGGGCCTGGTAATTGTTGAACTGCTCCACCACCTTCTGGGCGCGCTCGCGGAACTTGGCCTCGTCCTCGGGCGTCCACCAGTCGGTGAGATTGCCGTCGGCGTCGGAGCGGCGGCCCTGGTCGTCGAACCCGTGCGTGATCTCGTGGCCGATGACGCCGCCGATGGCGCCGTAATTCACCGCGTCGTCGAGCGTGAAGTCGAAGAACGGCGGCTGGAGGATGCCGGCGGGGAAGACGATCTGGTTGGTGACGGGCGAGTAGTAGGCGTTGACCGTCGGGGGGGTCATGCCCCACTCGCGGCGGTCCACTTTCTGCCCGACACGGGCGGTGCGCCGGAGGGACTCGAAGACCCGGGCGCGGGTGACGTTGCCGAGGAAGTCGTCGCGCCTGATCTCCACCGTGGAGTAATCGCGCCAGACCGTCGGGTAACCGATCATCGGCTCGAAGCGCGCGAACTTCGCCAGCGCCTTTTGCCGGGTGGGCTCGGACATCCATTCGAGGTTCGCGAGGCGGTCGCGCATGACGGCGCGGATGTTGGTGATCATCTCATCCATGCGGGCCTGGGCAGCGGGCGGGTAGTGTTTGGCGACGTAGAGCTGGCCGAGGGCCTCGCCGACGGAGCCGTCCACAATCTTGGCGGCACGCTGCCAGCGCGGTTCCTGCTGCGGCGTGCCGTTGAGCACGGTGCCGCTGAAGCGGAAATTCTCATCGTCAAACTTCTCGGACAGATACGGGGCGCTGGCGCTCAAGAGCTGCCAGCGGAGGTAGACCTTCCAGTCGTCCAGCGGGCGCTCCTGCAGGAGCTTGGAGAGCCCCTCGAGGAATTTCGGCTGGCCGACGATGACGTCGGTCGCCGTGGCCGGCACACCGAGGGCGGTGATGACCTGCGGGAGCGGCAGGCCCGGATAGGCCGCGGTCGCGGCGGCGACGGTCATCTTGTTGTAGTTGGCGAGGCGGTCGCGCAGCTCGACGGGCAGCTTGGCGTTTTCCGCCAGGGCCTTTTCAATCGCGAAGACCGTCTCGGCGTCCTTGTAGGCCGTGGCGCGCGCGGTCCCGGCGAGTTCGAACATCCGGGCCACGTGGCCGATGAATTCCCAGCGCTCGCGGGCGAATTTTTCCGAGAAATAGTATTCCTTCGACGGCAGGCTCATGCCGCCCTGGAACAGGTAGAAGCCATAGACGTCGCTTTGCTTCTGGTCGGGATAGAAGGCGGGGCTGAAGAACGGACCGCCGACGCCGAGTTGCATGCGCATGGCCGGGCCGAACAGCTCGGCGATGGTTTTGGCCGACGCGATGGCGTCGAGCTCGCCCTGGATGGGTTTCAGGCCGAGCGCGTTGATCGCGGCGGTGTCGGTGGCCGACGCGAAGAAGTCGCCCACCTTCTGCTTCACCGTGCCCGGAGCACCCGGATTCGCGGCGGCCTCCTCGACGAGGGCGCGGACCTGCGCCCAAGTGCGCTCGGCCAGCTCGTTGAAGCCGCCCCACCGGGACTTGTCGGCCGGGATTTCGTTCTTCGCATACCAGCCGCCGGCGGCGAACTTGGCGAAGTCCACGCGCGGATCGACCGTGCGATCCATCTTGTCGATGCTGAAACCGGGGTCGGCGAGCTTTGACGGAACTGACGATTCGGCCGCGGGCAGCGGCAGCAGAGCGCCGGCCATCAGGCCGAGTGCCGCGAGGAGGTGGCGGGGATGTTTCATAGGGGATAGGCAGGTTGGCGGTTGGCTGCACTTGTGGCAACCCGACCGTGACGAATGGTTAATTTCCAGCGGCGAACACCATTTTTATGCGGAGGTCAGGTTTTCAGGGCCACGTCGAACGGCGCGCCGGTCTTGGCGTGGATGTCTTCGACGGTCACGCCCGGGTGCAGCTCGGTGAGCACGAGGCCGCCGGCGGGCTTCACCTCGAAGACGCAGAGGTCGGTGATGATGAGGCTGACGACGCCCTTGCCCGTGATCGGCAACGAGCACTGCTTGAGTATCTTCGGGCTGCCGTCCTTCGCGCAGTGCTCCATCACGGCCACGACCCGCCGCACGCCGGCGACGAGGTCCATCGCGCCACCGGGGCCCTTGACCATCTTGCCCGGGACCATCCAGTTCGCGATGTCGCCGTTGTCGGCCACCTCGAGCGCCCCCAGGATGGAGAGGTCGATGTGCCCGCCACGGATCATGGCAAAGGAGTCGGCGCTCGAGAAGAACGCCGAACCGGGGATCGTTGTGATGGTCTGCGTGCCGGC